>NZ_MSGP01000066.1 GCF_002078235.1 Streptomyces viridosporus | reverse complement strand
CCGCACCGGATGCGCCAATGCCCGCACCGGATGCGCCAATGCCCGCACGGCTTGCGGATCGGTGAACTCGACATCGGCCGGGCGATCATCGGAGGCCATCGATGCAAGAGCCTCCTCCTGCATCGATGGCGTCAAGTGGCCGCCATGTACGTCCAGGTGAACCAGGCGCAATGAGACGACTGCAGTCATCTTGACGGGAACCTGTCAAAGATTCGACAATCGCTCCCACCGCCCCACACCTTGGAGAACCGTTGACTCATGGCCCGTCTCGCCGCGCGACGCTGCTGGCGGCAGCCGCCGGTGCGCTCGCACTGCCCGCCATATGTTCCGGACCCGCGCGTGCCGCCACCCCCCTCCCGCCGGGAAGCCGTGAACTTCCCGTCGTCACGCACGCCCGCCATCCCGGCGCCGTCCAGGGTCCTGAAGCAGCGCGCAGCGCCCACACCGAGCCATTGAACGCCACCGTCAACTGTGCCCTGGGCCGAGGAGGGCCGAGCTGATGGCCACGTTTGTCACCCGCTCCCAGTGGGGCGCCAGGGCGCCCAAGAGCGTCAGCAACAACATCACCCCGGCACAGGGCGGCGTGGTCGTCCATCACGTCGACGCCGTGAAAGTGGCCAAGGCCCATCACGCTGACTGCGCCGCCCAGGTACGGGGCATCCAGAACTTCCACATGGACTCCAACGGCTGGTCGGACATCGCCTACAGCCACCTCGCCTGCGTCCACGGCTACCTCTTCCAGGGCCGCGGTGAGAACGTCCGCACCGCCGCCCAGGGCACCACGCAGGGCAACGACGACTGGTACGCGGTCTGTGCGCTGACCGGCGGCTCCAGCAGCAACTACGACACCATCACTGCCGGGCTCATCGACGCCGTCCGCCACGGGATCAACCGCCTGCGGGTGTCGGGCGGCGCCGCGCAGGCCATCACCGGCCACCGGGACCACCACGCGACCGCCTGCCCGGGCAACCTGTACTCCCGGGTACTCAGCGGCGAGGTCAACCCCGGCGGCGGGCCCTTGCCCTATCCCGGAGTCAGCTTCCGCCAGCCGCCGACCTTCGAGCACGCCAGCGTGGCGACCTGGCAGTACCGGATGAACAGCGCGCACGGTTACTCCCTCGCCGTGGACGGCCGGTACGGACCGGGCTCCGACTCCGCCTGCCGCGGTTTCCAGTCGCGCAAGGGCCTGAGCGTGGACGGCATCGTCGGACCGGCCACCTGGGGTGCCACGTTCGCCTAGAACCAGCCGGGCCCACCATTTCCCGCGACGTACGCCCGTAGCCGATGAACTCCACAGGGGGACCCGTCACATGCGTTTGCCTCGCGTACTCACCACCCTGGCGGCGGGCCTCGGCCTGCTCTTCGGAGCGGTCACCGCGCCGCCCGCCCACGCCGACGACGACGCGGCGGCACCGGCCCAGTGGCGCAGCTACTGGGTGGACGCGTTCAACCCGGGCATCTACACCCCCGCGCAGGTCGCGGCCCTGGTCGAAGACGCGTTGGACGTCAACGCCAACGCTCTGATCGTTCAGGCGGCCCGGCGTTACGACTGCTTCTGCAACAACGCCCTGTACCCGCGCACCGACGCCGCGATCGCCCCGGAGCCCTACGATCCGCTGGAGGAAGTGGTCCGGCAGGGGCACGCGGCCGGACTGCAGGTGCACGCCTGGGTCAACGTCAACACCATGTGGAACAGCACCACCCCGCCCCGCTCCCCGGACCACGTCTTCAACCAGCACGGCCCGGGCGCCACCGGCGCCGACCGCTGGCTCAACAAGAAGGCCGACGGCCAGGAACTGGTGGGCGCCAACGCCTATGTCGACCCCGGCCATCCCGCGGCCGTCGACTACATCGTCCGCGGCGTCCAGAGCATTGTCCGCAACTACGACGTGGACGGCGTCAACCTCGACTATGTCCGCTACCCGGACGGCAGCTCCACCACCACCCACAGCGACTGGGGTTACAACGACGTGTCCGTCGCCCGCTTCCAACAGGCGACGGGCCGTACGGACGTACCTCTTCCGTCCGACACGGCCTGGAGCGACTGGCGGCGCAGCCAGGTCACCCATCTGGTGCGCAAGATCTACCTCGGCGTCTGGGAAGTCGCCCCGCAGGCCCGCTTGTCGATGGACGCCATCACCTACGGGCACGGGCCGCAGGCGGTCGGCGGCTGGCAGGCCACACGTACGTACGCCGAGGTCCTGCAGGACTGGGCGGGATGGCTGGACGAGGGAATCATGGACACTGCCGTGACCATGAACTACAAGCGCGACTGGGACCCGGACCAGGCGCTGATGTTCTCCGAGTGGTCCGAGTTCCTGGCCGATCACCAGGGCGAGCGGCAGGCGGTCAACGCACCCGCGTTGTACTTGAACGGCGTCGCGGACTCGCTCAGCCAGATCAGGGAGGCGCTGCGGCCCAGCGCGGCAGGCAATACCGCGGCCGGCTGGAGCGGCTACTCGTACGCCAGTCCCAGCAAGGATGTGGCGGCCAACGGCTTGGCGGTCGAGCGGGCCAAGCTGGCGAAGGCGTTGACGCAGGGCGAGGACGCGCCGTTCAAGGACGAGGCGGCGGTGCCCGGCATGCCGTGGAAGACGGCGCCTCAGGACGGGCATGTCACGGGCAGGCTCGTGTTCCGGGGCGGCGGCCCGATGGACCAGGTGCCGGTGACGCTCGCCCCGCTCACCGGCGGCGGTGAGAAGACCGTCCGGCTCAGCGACGGCTCGGGTTGGTTCGGCTTCGCCCATGTGGAACCGGGTGTGTATCTGCTCACCCTGTCCCTGCCGAAGGGCGTGATCGGCGCTCCGGCGACCGTGGTGAGGGTGAGGAAGGGCGCCATCGCGAAAGCGGAGTTCACGCCGTTCCTCACCGTACCGTGACGAAGTGCTCCCGGTCCCCGGGAAAGCTGTCGGCCGGCCGGTCGCGCGCGGTCGGCCGGGGTCAGGGCGGGCGGATCGCAGCCTGTGCCGCTCGAAACGTCATCACCACAGGTCAGGCGGCATGTCCGTACCCGTTGCCGAGGCCACCGAGGACCCGGGCGCGCAGCGGTCTGCGGCTGCCGGGGTGGTGGGCCGCCGGGGGCGTCCCTACCTCTTTGGTCATGGGGAACAGGGGTGCGCTTGATCGGGGATCCGAGCAGCAGGGCGGTCTGGATCTTCTGTCGCCGGGACACTCGGGCTTGGTCTCGCCCGGGACCGTGTAGTCCAGGACGGCTCGCCGCCCTCACCGCTTCAGAGAAGACCGTCCAGGCGGCTCGGCCGCGTTTACGACGCGGACTTCACTCGTGCGGGCTAACCAGCGGTTGTTGCCGTGCTTTTGACCATATGTGATGCCTAGCCTTGCCGTGACGGCGAGTGGTCAACAGCGAGTGCGTGGCACGGTCTACGGGCCCGGGGGTGCGGTGGAGGTCAGGGATGTGCGTCACGCGTACGGTCGTCGTGAGGTTCTGCGGGGCGTAGAGCTCGATCTGCGGCCTGGTGTGCTGGCCGGGATCGTCGGGGAGAACGGTGCGGGCAAGTCCACGCTGTTGAAGATCTTGTCCGGCGAGCTGCGCCCGCAACGTGGCACGGTCCGTCACGGAGGTCGTTTCGGCTACTGCCCACAGGACGTGGTGGTCAATGACGCTCTGACCGTGCGTCAGCACCTGGAGTTCTTCCGCGTCGCACGCGGGCTGCCGGATCTGCGACACGCCGGGGAGACCATGGAGGCGCTGCGGTTGACGGAGCACGCCGATGAGCGTGCCGGCCTGCTCAGTGGCGGTACCCGTCAGAAGCTGAACCTGACCCTGGCGCTGATGCATGACCCGCAGGTGCTGCTGCTGGACGAGCCCTACCAGGGTTTCGACTGGGACACCTACCAGCGCTTCTGGGACTTGGCGGTACGATTGCGTGACGCGGGCCGCTCAGTCCTTGTCGTCTCGCACCTGGCTTATGACGCCGAGCGCCTGGACGAGTTGTGGCGGCTTCAGGGCGGCGTCCTGCACCCCGCAACGGCGGTGCCGGCGTGAGGCGACACCTGCATCTCTTCGTCACGGCAGCCCGCTTCGACCTGGTCGAGCACGCACGCAACAGGCTCGCCATGGTCCTGGTCGCCCTGTTCATCCCTTCCTGGGTCAGCCTGGCCCACGCCGTCATCCCCAGCAGTCCTGTGACCTTCAGGCTGCGTGCGACCGGCCGGCTCCTGGCACCGGCCGGCAACCAGATCACGCAGATCACCGGTGCCATCAACGCCGTCACCCTGATCACCGGGTTCATGATGTTCGCCGTCACGTTCAACGGCGGACGCTTCGACCGCCGCCTGGCCATGGCCGGCTACCCCCGCATCCATCTCGTCCTGGCCAAGACCACCTCTTTGACCCTGGCCGCCGGCACCATCGCCGCCTATGCCACCGCGGTGATCTGCACGGCCTGGAGCCCGCGCCAGCCCGTGCAGCTCGCCGCGGCCCTGTTCTGCGGAGCCATGACCTACGGGGCGCTCGGCGTCGTCTTCGGCTCCCTGCTGCGCCGGGAGGTGGAGGGCATGTTCGCCCTGGTCATGACCAGCCTCGTCGATGTCGGCTTGCAAAGCCCCCTGGCCAGCGGCGGCACCAAAAGCGCGGCCGTGCAACTCCTGCCCACCTACGGCACCATGCAGGCCGCCACCGCCGCCGGCTTCACCCACACACCCCTGCCCGGCGACCTGGCCGTGCAGATCCTGTGGTTCACCGGCGCCGCACTCCTGGGCCTGCTCGCCTTCCACCGCCGTACCAAAGACGCCCTGACCACAAGGCCGCCCTTCCGCCTGCCCCGGCCACCCAGGCACCGGCGATCTGCGCGCCCGGCCCGGGCCACGTCGACGCCCCGCTGACAACTGTCCCGATGCGACGGCTCACAAGGCGTCCTCCAGGGGACGGTTGCGCCCTGATCGCAGAGCGAAGCCCCGGCCCCGGAAGGCAGCCGGTTGAGCGGAAAGAGTTCACAGATGCTGGTAAGGCGATGGCTGGACGCGGCGGGCATCACCGATCCCGTCCTTCGGCACTGCTACACGGTGTGTGTGCGAGAGCTGGCCGGCGCCGACGGAGGGACCGCCCGCTGGCACGGCCTGCGCAGCGCTCACGCAGCGGCCCGGCCCCACACCGCGGCACTGCTCGCGCACGGGTGCCGCGCCGATCTCTACGTCGACAGCGGCCCGGTTGAAAACCGTCAGCGCCGCTTCACCGAATTCGTCGAGGCCACCTGGGCAGCCTTCGCCGCCGGCGGCTCCCACGACCCCGTCCTGCACGCCACGGTCCACACCTATCGGACTTTCGGTATGCCGCTGTCGGTAATTGAGGACATGTTCAGCGCGATGCAGCGGGACCTCGACTTCCGTGACTTCGCCACCTTCGCGGAACTGCGCCGGTGGTGCATGCAGATGACCGGCGGCCCGATGGCCATGGTCCACCGGGTGACGGGCGTGGCGGCCGGGCCCGCGGACGAGCTGCTGGTACGCGAGTTCTCCGTGTCCGCGCAGTTGACGGATGCGCTGCGCGACCTGTCGGAAGACCTCGACGACGGGCGCCTCTACCTGCCGCTGGAGGACCTCGACCGGTTCAACGTGCACGCCGAGGACATCAAGGCCAAACGCTGGACACCGGCCATGGCCGACCTCATCGCGTTCGAGGCCGAGCGTGTCACCGAGCAACTGCACAAGGCCGCGGAAGCGGACCGCGGTCCCGCGGGTGCCCTCCGGCAGGCCAACCGTGAATATCTGGCCTTGATCATCGCTGCGGTGCTGGCCGCAGGCCAGGACGTCCTCCACCGACCGGTACAGCCGCCCCTGGGCACGCTGCTCAATGTGTGGCGGCCCCGCATGCGCGCTGTGATCCCCTGCTGACCTGTGAAAGGACGCGCCATGTCTCTTGCTGTGCCCCCCACCGGTGACACATACATCCCGCTGCTGGAGGCCGAGCTGCTGCGCTGGGTGGGCAGCGGCGACAGCATGCTGGAGCTGGCCTGCCTGGACGCGCTGTTCCCGCCGGGCAAGCTCCTGCGCCCCATCCTGTGCATGGAGTCGGCCAAAATGGTCGGCGGCACCGCCGACCAGGTGCTGGCTTTCGCGGCCGGCATCGAATGCCTGCACGTCGCCAGTCTCGTCCACGACGACATCGTCGACCAGGACCCGGTACGCCGCGGGCGGGCCTCCACCGCCGAGCAGTACGGTCTCGCCGAAGCCCTGGTGGCAGGCGACGGACTGTCGATGGCCGGAATCGCGGCCCTGCTCAGCTCCGGCCCCGCCGAGCGCGTGTTGCACGCCGTACGGGTCACCGTCGAGGCCTTGCGCCACATGTGCCGGGGCCTCATGCGCGAAACCGAGATCCGCGGCGACCTGACCTGCGGAGTGCCGACCGTCCTGAACGTCATGCAAGCCAAGACCGCCGCGCTGACCGGCGCCGCCTGCCAGGCCGGGGCGATCCTGGCCGGAGCAACCCCGCAGCAGCACCAGGCCCTGCGCCAGTACGGAGAACAGCTCGGCATGGCCTTCCAGATCCGTGACGACCTGCTCCCCTACACCGCCGAGGACCGGATCACCGGCAAGACGGCCACCAGCGACATCGCCAACCTCCAACCCACCCTGCCCGTCCTGCTCGCCTACGAAGCCGCCGACGAAGCCGACCGCAACCGTCTGACCACCGTATTCCGCGGCGGCACCGACCCCGTCACCGCACACCGGGACATCCTCGCCGTGCTGACACGAACCAACGCGCTCACCAAGGCGGCCCGGATGGCCTCCTCCTGCGCCGAACAGGCACGCGCCGAACTCACCGGCCTGCCGGACTCCACCCGGCTCGCCGAACTGGCCACATCAGCAGCCGACCGCCAGCGCTGACAAAGCGCCTGCCGGCCACGGCTCGGCGCTGCGGTTTCTGGTGCGTGACCGCGACGGCACGTGCGGTGCGGAGTTCGCCGCGGTCTTCGTGGCCGAGGGACTGGAGGTGATCTCGAGTGCCCCGCAGGCTCCTCGGGTGAACGCCCGCTGCGGGAGGATCGTCGACGGCATCCGGCGCGAGATGCTCGCCCACGTCCTGATCGTGGGCGAGGCCCACGCCCGCCACGTCCTGGCCGCCGAACGCGGGGAACACGCCCGCACCCGCATGGATAAGGGCATCCGCTGGGCGAGGCCGCAAAGAACGCGGTCTGGATGTCCTGACGAGCCGGCGGCTCACAGCCCGTTCGGGGCCGCCAGCACCATCACAAGGGCCGCCAGGAGGAAAAGCAGCACTCCTCCGTGAAGAATCATTCCGGCAGTCGTCTGGATCTTGACGGCCGTGCTCGGTGGCCTGCGACACCGGAGCGCGGCCGAGCACGACATCCACAGTCCCGGCAGCCCGGCGGCGAAGGACCCGAGGGCCCCGGGCACCGCCAGCCAGCCCGCATCCGTCTGGGCTCCCAGCATCCATACGAGCAGGCAGCCTGCTTGGGCGAGGAGTAGTCGGCGGGCGCGGGACAGAGCGCTGCGGGGGACTGCGGCCGGCGGGGGCTGAGGTGGTCGTGGCGGGGCGAAGGGGGACCGTTGCGTCCGTGTCATGGGCGTGGGTTGTTGCAGCGCCGCGCGCATGGATTCCGCGTCCGGGTAGCGCAGGGCGGGCTCCTTCGCCAGGGCGCGGGCCAGTACGGCCTCCACCGCTGGGTCTGTCGCGATGCCCAGGGAGGCGAGGGTGGGCGGTGGAGCGGTGAGGTGCAGGTAGCCGATCGCATAACTGGAGTCGGCCTCGAAGGGGAGTCGCCCGGCGAGCATCTGGAACAGCCTCACACCGACTGAGTAGAGATCGGATCGGCCGTCGATGTCGGAGCGGCCCAGGACCTGCTCCGGTGACATGTAGTGCGGGGTGCCGATCAGCCGGCCGGATCGCGTGAGGGCCGTCCCGGCCCCTCTGGCGGCCCGGACGATGCCGAAGTCCGCCACCTTCGCCGTCCCGTTCGCCGCCAGCAGTACGTTCCCCGGCTTGATGTCGCGGTGGACCAGCCCGTGCGCGTGGGCCACGGCGAGCCCGGCCAGCACCTGCGAGGCGAGATCGAGAGCCTGCGCCACCGGCAGAGCGCGTCGTTCGCGCAGCAGATCGGCAAGGCTGCGGCCGTTGACGAGTTCCATCACGATGTACGGGACCGGCTCGTCCCCCATGTCGTGGACCGCCACCACATGAGGATGGCTGATTGCGGCCATGGCCTGCGCCTCACGCCGAAACCGGGCCGGATATCCGTCGTCGACCGACAGGCCGGGTAGCATCGCCTTGAGCGCGACCGTCCGAGCCAACTTCGTGTCATAGGCCCGGAAGACAACAGCCATGCCGCCCCTGCCGAGCTTCGCATCGATCCGGTAGCGCCCACCGGCCAGTGGCGTTCCGGACCCTCATGTGTCCCCCACAGGTCCGATCATGGCACAAGTCACTCATCTGCACGCGAAGTCGGCCAATTCTCCCGGAGGGCTCGTTGACGCGAGAGGGCTCGCCCACCAGTGGCGCAGCACCGGACGCCTCGTCCCCGGACAGCGCGACGAGGAACGGGCCGCTCTCGTCCGCCGCTACTCTGGCCCGGACGCTGTCCACCCTTGCCCATGGGTGAAGGGCCCGACTGCGTCCGCCGGGACGTTCACCGTGCAGGCCGGAAGGGGATCGGGCCGGACGTGCTGCTGCCCCGGGTGTCGGCGTACTTCTCTGAACGCCCCGCCAAGTACAGATGTAGGTGCACCACTCGATGCCGGTCGGGGCCGTGCCAAGGGTCCCTTCAGGGTTTGCCGTGATCTCGTTGCCCAAGCAGTTCAGGTGGCACTGTGGGCGCCGACCTTGCGGCGATGCCCAGCCACAAGCGCGGATATGGGGAGGGGCGGCCAGTTGCTGGAGGCGTTCGGTTTTCGAGACATCCGCAAGGTGACGCTGTCGCCCGGCGGGTATATCTGACTGGCCAGCCGTTCTCCGGTGACGGCTCGGCAGCCTCGCCACCGACCGCGGCAGCAGCGTCGCACTTCTGGTCCGCCGACGGCGTTGTCAGCGCTGGCTGACCAACCAGAAGACCACCCTCACTGTCGGGCAACGCGACAGTGCCCTCAGGCGTTGCCCGCCTGCAGCAGGTCCTCGTGTCCGGAGGGCGGGAACCATCCGGCCGGAACGGCTCGTCACTGGTCATGGCCGCCGCTCGGAGCGGCGGGGGACACCATGGGTGAAGCAACAGCGGGGGTTTCCATGCAGCGTGCATCTGCGGCAAGAGCGGGCCTGACGACCGTGGCGGTGTTGACGATGCTGACAGCCAGCGGCTGCCGGGAAGACGACACGGGTCTTCCCGACCCCGCCGCCTCCCCGAGCGGGCAGGTCTCCGGGTCCGCGTCGCCGGCTCCTTCGGCGGAGCGAAGCGGCCCGCGCACCCTGGTGGACGCTCCCCGAGCGGGCGGTCTGAACAAATTGACGGGAGACCAAGCCCTGACGGACGCCCCGGTCGACCCGGGTGAGATGCGGGACGGCATGACACTGGTCATCGGCAACTACGGGGACCCGGACGGGCAGGGTGCGCCGGTGCTGTTCGAGGGCGTCGACCACGTACCCGAGGACACCAGCAAACGCCGTGAGCACCTGTTCCGGGGCATGATCGAGTACATCCAGTGGGATCCGGAGCTGGGGCAACCCCAGGCGCAGCCGGTAGAGCCCGGACCGCTCGGCGGCTCGGTGGAGTGCCTGCTCGCCTCGCTGAGCGAGGAAGGCAACGTCATCTGCGGGTGGGCCGACGAGGGCACGGCGGCCGTCGCGCTCTTCGAGGACAGCACGCTCGCCGATGCGGGAGAGCTCTTCGTGGAGATGCGCGGGGACTTGGAGCGCTGACCGGCCGACGAGCGTGAGCGACGTCGCATCCCCGTTCCTGACTCCGGCTTGTCAGGGTGACGCATTGCGGTTTCTTGGCGGGGACGGGTTTAGCCGAGGGACGCCGACCGCGCCCGCTTGCGTGGCCGGCGTCCCTCAGCCGTGTCACATATTCTCGCCGGAGTCGCTGAACAGCGGCCGTACTTCGACGAAGCCGAACGGGGCGTCCGGCAGACGGGCGGCGATCTGTTCGGCTCGTGCCTGGTTGGCGCACTCCAGGATGAACCACCCGGCCAGCTGCTCCTGTGCCTGCGCCATCGGCCCGTCGGCCACGTGCGTGGTGCCGTTGCGCACGCTCACGGTCCGCGTGGTCGCTGGGTCGGGCAGGGCTTCACCCGAGCGATCAGGAATCTGCTCATGGATAGGGAGGGCGCCGGAGCCGCGATCCGCTACCTGGTCCGCGACCGGGACGCCAAGTGCCTCGCCCTCATCGACGAGACCCTTTGCGCAGCCGGGATCGAGACCACGCCCACCGGCGTCCGCATGCCGTACATGAACTCGATCACGGAACGGCGGACGCACCCACTCCGCGCCGAACCCTTCGACCGCACCCTCCCCTCGAACGAGTAGCACCTGCGCCGGGTCCTCACGAGTGCGAGTGGTACTGCGACGAGCACCGCACCCACCGCTCACTCCACGCCGCCGCATCGTCGCGCCCCCCGAACCGATCACTGGCCCCCTGTAGATCACCCTCCTCGACAGCAGCCGTCACGACCGCCTCGGCGGAGTGATCCACGAACACCGACACACAGCCCGTCAACGCGCACGGGATATTCGGCACCTGCACCACCTCATTCCAGGGACGCCAGCGCCGTGTCAAGCAGTCGGCGCAGGCGGAGTGCGTCCGGTGCCACCGCCGTCACCAGCGCGGCGGGCCCGGCGAGCGGCATGACGGCCGCGCCCTCCTCCCACGAACGGGCGGTCGGCGGGTCGGTCGCGAACTCCGGGCGTATCAGCAGGACTTGCCCGACGGCGCGGTGTCCCGCCAGCCCTGCGGGACCGTCCCAGCCCTCCACCGCGCCGGGCCCGCAGGCCAGCTCCTGGTCGAGGACGCAGTCACCCGCGATCCATACGGTGAGACGGCTGGTCAGCCGTCCCGGCTCCTCGCCGGACCGCCCGAGCACCTGCTCCTCGCGCAGCACGAGCCGCGCCGTCGCCGCCAGGTCGACGCGGGTGGTGACCGACAGATCACTGCCCCGCACGGAGATCAACGGCTCGGGCAACCAGAGCAGTTCGGCGTCGTCGTCGACGGTGAGCCGGACGTCGTAGCGGGCCTCCGCCCGGTCCTGACCCGGCAGGGCGAGGGTGGCGCCGGCCGAGCCGACCCGGAGCCGGGCGCCCCGCGCGGCCCGGGCCGACACCGTGAAGTGGTCGCCGCCGAGGGGCCCGCTCATCGCGCCGACCAGCATGACCCGGGCCTCGGCCCCGAGGCCCCGGGTCCGCCGTATCGCCAGGGGCCCCTCGCCCTCGAGGTCGGGCAGCACCGTGCCGCCCCGTCCGTCGCCACGGGCGACGATGCTCACCCGTGCCCGCACCCCGGCCGCCGACGTCGTCATGCCGTCCACGCGGCGAGCCGCTCGCGCACCCAGTCGGCGACGTCCCGTACACCGCGCTCGCCGCGCAGCGACTGGAGGACGACGGGCAGTTCCCCGCGGTTGGCCTTGGCGTCGGCCTCCATACGGGCCAGGTCGGAGCCGACGTGAGGGGCGAGGTCGGTCTTGTTGACGACCAGCAGGTCGGCGGTGGTGACACCCGGTCCGCCCTTGCGCGGGATGTCGTCCCCGCCCGCCACGTCGATGACGAAGATCTGCGCGTCGACGAGGCCCTTGGAGAAGGTGGCGGTGAGGTTGTCCCCGCCGGACTCCACCAGGATCAGATCCAACGGCCCGACCTCGTCCTCCAGGTCTTCGACCGCTTCGAGGTTGGCGGAGATGTCGTCCCGGATCGCGGTGTGCGGGCACGCGCCCGTCTCCACGGCGGTGATCCGCTCCGGCGGCAGCACGGCCTCGCGCAACAGGAACGCGGCGTCCTCCCGCGTGTAGATGTCGTTGGTGACGACGGCGAGCGACAGCTCCTCCCGCAGGGCGCGGCAGAGCGCGGCGACCGTCGCGGTCTTCCCGGAGCCGACGGGACCGCCGAGGCCGATGCGCAGGGCGCGGCGGGTGCCGTCCGGGCGGTGGGCGTCGGCGGGGACGGCGGCGGGGCCGTCGTGGTGGTGGCCGAGACTCATGATGTACCTCCGCTGTGTGCTGGGGACCTGCTCCTGCGGCACGGGGATCGGCGGATCGGTCCGGCCGTCCGGCACGCCGGGGCGAGCCCCCGGGGGTGTGACGCGCCCGGGATGCCCCGGGCGCGGGAAGGTGGGCCGTCGCGTGGACTACGACGCGAACAGCCGTACGGGCCATTTGGCGTGTGCCTCGGCCCCGATCTCGAGCAGGGGAGCGGACCGGGCCGGCAGGGCCTCGGGTCCGTCGCTCAGAGCCCGCTGTCCTGCCTCCACGGCGTCCTGGGCCGCACGGTCCAGGGCGGGCGCGAGCCGGGCGAGCACCGCGGTGGCGTCGAACGGGTCGAGCCCGAGCAGCCGCACGACGGCCGTCGCCGGTCCGCTCACGCCCTCGTAGAGGGAACAGTACGCCGCGTCCTGTGGCCCCAGCCCGGCCGCGCGGGCGGCCGTGCCGAGGGCGACGGGCTGATGGGCGCCCTTGGGGAACTGGTGGGCCAGCTCGTCCAGTTCGGGGTGGGGCCAGGTGGCACGGGCGGCCCGCACCAGCTGCCGTCCCAGTCTCCTGGCCACCAGGCGCAACGCGGGGGACGGGGTGCGGGCGTCCGCGGCCCGGTCCAGCTCGCGAGGATCGACGCCGAGTGCCGCAGCGGCCGCCAAAGACGCCGCCACGGCGCCGCTCGTGTGCAGTCGCCCGCGGCAGAACTGCTCCAGGCTCACCGCATCGGTGATGCGTCCCGCCTTGACGGCGGCCTCCGCCCCGCCGGAGTGGGCGTGCCCTCCAGCGGGGAAGCGGCCGTCCGCCAGGACGAGGAGTGCTGCGCGACTCATGGCGCACTCAGAACAGGAAGTACCGCTGGGCGAGCGGTAGTTCGGTGGCCGGCGCGGGTTCGACGAGTTCCCCGTCGATGGTGACCGCGAAGGAGTCCGCGGCGACCTCGACGCGCGGCAGGGCGTCGTTCTGCCGCATGTCGGCCTTGGTCAGGCCACGGGTCGACCGGATGGGCACGAACGTCTTCCCGAGGCCGAGGCGTTCCGGCAGCCCGGCTTCGACGGCCGCCTCCGCCACGAAATTGAACGAGTTGGAGGCGGGGGCGGTGCCCAGCGTGCCGTACATCGGGCGCGGCAGGATCGGCTGCGGCGTGGGTATGGAGCCGTTCGGGTCACCGACCTGCGCGTACGCGATCTGACCGCCCTTGATCACCATCTGCGGCCGAACACCGAAGAACCGGGGGTCCCAGAGCACCAGGTCGGCGAGCTTGCCGGTCTCCACCGAGCCGACCTCGTGGTCGATGCCCTGGGCCACCGCGGGGTTGATGGTGTATTTGGCGACATAGCGACGGGCACGCAGGTTGTCGGCCTGGGTGTCACCGGGCAGGAAGCCCCGGCGCCGCTTCATCACGTGCGCGGTCTGCCAGGTCCGCAGGACCACTTCTCCCATACGGCCCATGGCCTGGGCGTCCGACGACATGATGGAGATGGCTCCCATGTCGTGCAGGATGTCCTCGGCCGCGATGGTGCTGGGGCGGATGCGGGACTCGGCGAAGGCCAGGTCCTCGGGGACCGCGGGGTTCAGATGGTGGCAGACCATCAGCATGTCGAGGTGCTCCTCGACGGTGTTGACGGTGTGCGGCCGGGTCGGGTTGGTGGACGCGGGCAGGATGTTCGGCAGCGAAACCGCCGTGATCATGTCAGGTGCGTGACCGCCACCGGCGCCCTCCACGTGGAAGGCGTGCAGCGTGCGTCCGGCCACGGCGCCGAACGTGTCGTCGACGAACCCGGCCTCGTTCAGGGAGTCGGCGTGGATGGCCAGTTGGGCGCCGGACTCGTCGCACACGTCGAGACAGGCGGAGATCACCGCAGGGGTCGCACCCCAGTCCTCGTGGACCTTGAAGCCGAGGACCCCGGCGCGCAGTTGGTCGCGCATGGACTCCTTCGACATGGTGCTGCCCTTGCCGAGGAAGCCGATGTTGACGGGGCTCGACTCCAGGGCGCCGAACATCCACGCCAGGTGCCAGGCACCCGGGGTGACGGTGGTCGCCTTGCTGCCCTCGGCCGGGCCCGTGCCGCCGCCGATGAGCGTGGTGACGCCACTGGCGAGTGCCTCGTCGACGACGGTAGGCGCGATGAAGTGGACATGAGTGTCGATGCCGCCCGCCGTGACGATCTTGCCGTTGCCCGCGATGATCTCGGTCTCGGGGCCGATGACGAGATCGGGGTGGACGCCGTCCATGGTGTCGGGGTTGCCGGACTTGCCGATGCCGGTGATCCGGCCGTCGCGGACACCGATGTCGGCCTTGACGATGCCCCAGTGGTCGATGATCACGACACCGGTGATCACGGTGTCCGGTGCGCCCTCGGCGCGGGTGGCGCGCGACTGGCCCATGGACTCGCGCAGCACCTTGCCCCCGCCGAAGACGGACTCGTCGCCGGAGCGGCCGGGACCGCCGCAGCGGTCCTCCTCGATCTCGACGAGCAGGTCGGTGTCGGCGAGACGGATGCGGTCACCCGTGGTCGGACCGAAGAGGTCGGCGTACGCGACGCGGGACAGTTCAGGCATCGAGGGCACCTCCGATCGCGCCGCGCAGGCCCACGACGACGCGAGCGCCCGCGAGGGGGACAAGCTCCACGTCCACCGGGATGCCGGGTTCGAACCGGACGGCGGTGCCGGCGGCGATGTTGAGCCGACGGCCGCGGGCGGTGACCCGGTCGAAGTCGAGGGCGGGGTTGGCCTCGGCGAAGTGGTAGTGGGAACCGACCTGGACGGGCCGGTCGGCGGTGTTGAGCACGGTCAGCGTGCTGGTCTCGAACCCCTCGTTGAAGGCGACGGGCTCGTCGGCGAACAGGATCTCTCCGGGAACCATCACTCCTGCCCCCTCACGTGATCGGCTCGTGGACGGTGACCAGCTTGGTGCCGTCCGGGAAAGTGGCTTCGACCTGCACGTCGCGGAGCATCTCGGGTATGCCCTCCATGACCTCGTCGCGGCGGAGGAGTTGCCTTCCGGAGGCCGTCAACTCGCTGACGGTGCGACCGTCGCGGGCGCCTTCGAGGACGTGCGAGGTGATCAGGGCGACGACCTCGGGATGGTTGAGCTTCACACCTCGTGCACGGCGTTTTTCAGCCACGTCCGCAGCTACATGGATGAGCAGCTTCTCCTGCTCGTGCGGGGTCAGTTGCACGCGTTCCACCTCACAGAAAGATCACGCCGGATCGAATGGTCCGGCGGTCGCGGTTGCCGCGCTGCTTCTAGATGTAACACACAGGAATGCAGGTCAGCGCACATGGAGGTGTGCGGAAACCGCAATTGGATGGAAGCGGCTTCCTGGTATTAGGATGGCTGAATTACGTCGCCCGGTTGTGATTCTTCGAGGACCGGTTCGCTCGGCGTTCTTTCGTGATGTCTCGATGGCAGTGGCCGGGGCCGACGACACCGGAAGCAGTGAGGTTTTTCCAACCGGCCCCACGCCGAGGCATGGTGGAGGACGAGAACGGCTTGGGCGATCGCAAAGAAGCGGTCGGTGACGAGGCGAAGCCTTCGTAGGAGGCGCTGGCCCTCTGATTCGCCTCGGTGATCCGGCATTTGGGAGCCGGCCTCTGCGAGTTTCTCCGTTTCAGCGCGGGAACGATGCTGACACACGCCCCAACGGGCGCCGGGGCAGTTTCTCTTCTGGGCGGAGCCCTTGTGCCGGCGACCGGACCGCGCCGGCGCGCAGCGTGTCTCACCGGTCCCTGGTCGCGGTGGCGAGCAAGGAGGCGGCAGGGTCGGCGGGCTTGCGCCCCGTCGGCCGCACCGCGCGGCATCCGGCGCAGGTCCAGCCCGGCCTGTGTCGCTCGGAGAGTCGTCGTCGCAGGTGGGAGGGATGCGGTTCGACTACTGGGGGCATGCCCGTGTGATCGGGTTCTTGTCGGACAGGGTGGCCCGGGGGTTGCTGTCCGTCTTGTCGGTGTTGCTGCGCGGTGAACCCGCCAAGGACGCGGGGCTGTTCGTGTTGCGGTACGAGAGCGTGGTTCTGCGTCGGCGGCCGGCGGGTCGGTCCGCTACGGGTCGGCCGGTTCTGGTTCGCCGTCCCGTCCGTGTTGGTGCCCCGGCGACGTCGGCGGGAGGCCTTCCCAGGCACCCTCGCCACCCTGCTCACCCGGCATCGCAGGTTCGTCGCCGTCAGGTGGGGGAGTGCACCGGGCACCCACCTGCCCAGCGGCGGTCAAGGCGCTCGTTTTGCGTCCGGCCCGGGAGGATCCGCGGTGGGACACCGATGGATCCAAGGGGGAGTTGGCCCGGCTCGGGGATCGGATCGCCGCCTCGACGGCCTGGGGGATCCTCAACGCCGCGGGCACCGGCCCGGCGCCGCGTCGCCCCGGTCCGGCCCGACTCCCTGACCGCCCGGGCCGGGAGCATCGTCGCGGCGGGCTTCTTCCACCTCGACGCCGTGCTCGACACGGGGTGCCTGCGCATCACCGGAAGTCACCGCCTGCCCGGCCCGGGAGGGGGTCGGGCAACGGTCGTGGAATCTCGCCGCCGGTCCGGGCAGGCGCATGGAGCGATGACTTCTCGAGCAGCACAGGGTCCGGCACGGTGGCTCCCCGGTGACCTGCATCCGGCCGGCGTTTTCACCGATCCCGGCCCTTCGGCGCTGTGACCGGGTTCAGTGACCCCCGCGCGGGCGATCCGGCCCGCGACCTCGTCGCTCCTTGCGTGCTGCTGCCGGACGGCGTCACCGACCGCTTCCACGGCTGACGCGGCGAGGTGCCCCGCAGTGCCGTGCTCTTCGAGTGCCGGTGTTTTCCGCCTGCGAGCCGACGGAGCCGGTCGCGTGCGCCCCGTACAAGCCCCGGGCAGGAAGAGTGACGCAGGCCACAGCCACACACTGTCCGATCGGTCAGTCCTGACCGATCGGACAGTTATCGTGGAGGCATGGCACGCTCCGCCTCCGCCCTGCGCGGTCAGATCCTGGAGTCGGCACTGCGACTGTTCGCCGTGCACGGCTTCCGCGGCACCTCGTTGCAGGACATCGCCTCCGACGTGGGCTGCTCGAAGGCGTCACTCCTCTACCACTTCGCCGGCAAGGAAAAGATCCTCACCGAGCTGCTGACCCCGGCTCAGGACGCCCTGGCCACGCTGCTCGACCGCGTGGCCGGGCTGGAGGGCGGCCGGCTGGTGGAGGAGACCGTCGTCGGATACGTCGACCTGACGCTGCGGTTCCGCCGCGAGATCCGGCTTCTCTTCGAGGACATCACCGAGATGTCCTGCCACCAGGACCTCAACGTCATGGAGTTGGCAGACGGGCTGCTGGACGCGCTGGCCGGCCGCTCGCAGCACCCGCCGGCCCGGGTGGCGGCGTGGATGGTGCTGGGCGCCGTCTTCATCACCAGTGCCACCGATGACGAGGTGGCGCCGGACGAGGTGCTGCGCGCCGAAATGATCCGCAGTGCGCTGCGGGCGCTTGACCACACACCCAGTTGACCCCTAACGGAAAGACCCCTCCTCCATGGCGACCTTGCTGTACCGGCTCGGGCGGTTCTCCTTCCGCAGAAGAGGCCGAATAGCCGCGGTCTGGCTGCTCCTGCTGATCCTGCTGGGTGTCGGAGCCGCCACCCTGATGGGCCCGACCAGTGACAAATTCTCCATGCCGGGCACCGAGTCCCAGCGGGCGCTGGACGACCTCGACCGGCAGTTCCCGCAGGCCGGCGGAGCCACCGGCACCATCGTCGTCGCCGCACCCGAGGGCGGGAAGCTGGACCCCGCCGCGGTGGCACCCGTGGTGAAGGAAGCCTCCCAGATCGACGGCGTCACCGCCGCCATGGACCCGTTCCAAACCGGCTCCGTCTCCCAGGACGGCCGCTACGCCCTGATCCAGGTGCAGTTCGACAAGGGCGCCGACGAGGTCACCGACGAGCAGAAGTCGGCCTACGAGGCCGTCGGCGCCGACGTCGAGGGCCTGCGGATCGAGCACGGTGGCGAGGTCATGGGCGGTGAGGTGGAGGTCGGCTCCACCGAGGCGCTCGGCGTCCTGGTCGCCGCGGTGGTCCTGGTCATCACCTTCGGCTCACTGGTCGCCGCCGGCATGACCCTGCTGAACGCGCTGATCGGCGTCGCGGTCGGCATGGCCGGACTCTTCTCCCTGACCAGTGTCATCGAACTGACCTCCACCGCCCCCATCCTGGCGCTGATGCTGGGCCTGGCCGTCGGCATCGACTACTCGCTCTTCATCACCTCCCGCTACCGCCAGTACCTCGCCGAGGGCCTCCAGCCCGAGGAGGCCGCCGGTCGCGCGACCGGCACCGCCGGCTCCGCCGTCGTCTTCGCCGGTGCCACCGTCGTCATCGCCCTGGCCGGCCTCTCCGTCGTCGGCATCCCCTTCCTGAGCGTGATGGGCCTGGCCGCGGCGGGCACCGTCGCCGTCGCCGTGCTGGTCGCCCTCACCCTGCTGCCGGCCTTCCTCTCCTTCGCCGGCAAGAAGGTCCTGCCGCGCAAGCAGCGCCACACCGGCGGGCACACCGCCGAGGACGGCACCAGCGCCGAGGGCTTCGGCTTCACCTGGGGCCGGCTCGTCACCAAGCTGCGCGTCCCGCTCCTGGTCGCCGGCATCCTCGGGCTGGGCGCGCTCACCCTCCCGGCCCAGGACATGCGCATAGCCCTGCCGGACGCGGGCACCGCCGCCAAGGGCTCTCCCGCACGTGAGGCGTACGACCTGACGTCCGAGGGCTTCGGCGAGGGCTTCAACGGCCGTCTCATCGCCGTCGTCAACGGTGAGGACGCGCAGTCCACCGGGGCGGCCGCCGAGAAGGCCACCGCCCTCATCCAGGCCACCGACGGCATCCTGGCCGTGGCCCCGCCGCAGCTGAACGAGCAGGGCACCACCGCCCTGCTGGCCATCATCCCCGAGGCCGGTCCGACCGCCGCCGCCACCGAGGACGCCGTCCACGACATCCGCGACCGGGTCGCGGACATCGAGGGCGCCGACATCGCCCTCACCGGCGCGACCGCCCTGGGCATCGACGTCTCGAAGAAGCTCGCCGACGCCCTGCCGGTGTACCTGCTCCTGGTGGTGGGCCTGTCCATCCTGCTGCTCATGCTGGTCTTCCGGTCGATCCTGGTGCCGCTGAAGGCGGCCCTGGGCTTCCTGCTCACCGTGGGTGCGACCTTCGGCATCACCGTCGCCATCTTCCAGGAGGGTCACCTCGCCGGCCTGGTGGGCGTCGACACCCCCGGCCCGCTGGTGAGCTTCCTGCCGATCCTGCTCATCGGCATCCTGTTCGGCCTCGCCATGGACTACGAGGTCTTCCTCGTCTCCCGCATGCGCGAGGACTTCGTCCACGGCGCCGACCCGCAGGCGGCCATGGTCAGCGGCATGGGCCACAACGCCCGCGTCGTCACGGCCGCCGCGCTCATCATGACGTCCGTGTTCGGGGGCTTCGTCCTGATGGACGACCCGATCATCAAGTCCATCGGGTTCGCCCTCGCCGTCGGTGTGGTCATCGACGCCTTCGTCGTCCGTATGGCGCTGGTCCCGGCGGTGATGTCGCTGCTCGGCCGTGCCGCCTGGTGGCTGCCCAAGCCCGTCGACAAGGCCCTGCCCGACCTCGACATCGAGGGCGAGAAGCTGAACCGGCAGCTGGCCGCGGAGACGCGCGACGAGACCCCCGTCTCGGTCTGACCCGCGCACTCGGCCGGTCCGGACAGCACTCGGCCGGTCCGGACCGGCCGAGTGC
>NZ_MSGP01000659.1 GCF_002078235.1 Streptomyces viridosporus | reverse complement strand
ACCGCTCCGGTCACCGCCGTCCCGTCCGGCCCCAGTGACGGCGCGCCGCCCTCCGGCGAGCCCGCGCAGACCGGGGGCGGCAAGGGGCGGACCTTCACCGGGATCGCGGCCGCCGCCGTCACCACGGTGCTGGCCGTGGTCGTGGCCGGCCAGGTCGCCGACGGACAGGGCGGTGCCGACGCACAGGCGCAGTCCGCCACCGACCAGGTGCGTGAGGTCAGGGACCCCGCCTCGCGCGGGGACGACCGGGAGACGCCCGCCGAGGCGTCCGGCGCCGAACAGCCGACGTACGAGCAGAAGATGGAGCGGAAGTACGCGCTCGGCGCCACGTTCGAGGGCTCGGGGAAGTTCGACGCGATCCCCGGCATCGACAAGGCACCGGGCAAGGGGCAGAAGATCACCTACCGGGTGGACGTGGAGCAGGGCCTCGGCCTCGACGGCGCACTCTTCGCCGAGGCCGTGCAGAAGACGCTCAACGACAACCGCAGCTGGGCGCACAACGGCGCCCGCACCTTCGAGCGCGTCCACTCCGGCCGGGCCGACTTCGTGATCACCCTCGCCAGCCCCGGCACCACCGCCGACTGGTGCGCCAGATCCGGCCTGGACACCACCGTGGACAACGTCTCCTGCGACTCGGCGGCCACCGAACGCGTGATGATCAACGCGTACCGGTGGGCGCAGGGGGCGGAGACCTACGGCGACAGGATCCACGCCTACCGCCAGATGCTGATCAACCACGAGATCGGCCACCGCCTGGGCTACGGCCACGTCACCTGCGACAAGGACGGCGACCTCGCCCCGGTCATGCAGCAGCAGACCAAGTTCGTGGATCACGACGGCATCGACTGCCGGCCGAACCCGTGGCCCTACCCGAAGGGCTGATCCTCTAGCGGGGCGGAACGCGCCCCGCGCGGGAAAGTTACGCCTGTTCACCCCTTTTGGTGGTGCGATGGACAACCGTCCGTCGCACCACCGCCTTGTCCGCATACGTTCGTCCCGCTGCGAGTCGCCGGACCAACGGCGGCTCCGCATACGGGAGATCGGGGGTGCACACGTGCGCATCGGACTGCTTGCGGAGAGTGGCTATCCGTATGTGAGCGGTGGCGCCGGGCTCTGGTGCGACCGCCTCGTGCGCGGACTCGACCAGCACGAGTTCGACGTCTACGCGTTCAGCCACAGCGAAGCCCAGGAGGACGCGGGCTGGGTCCCGCTGCCGCCGCAGGTCGGCAGGGTGCGCACCGCACCGCTGTGGACGGCCGAGGACGACGGGGTGGTGCACGGCCGCCGCGCGCGCCGGCGCTTCACGGAGCACTACGGCGAACTGGCCGCCGTGCTCTGCACGGCGGAGGCCCCCGCCGCACCCGGAGCCGCACAGGGCGCCGCCCCCGAGGCGGACCGTTTCGCCACCGCGCTGAACGGCCTCGCCGAACTCGCCCGCGACGAAGGCGGCCTGACGGCCGCGCTCCGCTCCGAGACCGCCGTACGCCTCCTGGAGCGCGCCTGTCGCGCGCCCCGCGCCCGGCGCGCCGCGCGCGAGGCCCGTGTGCCGGACCTGCTGACCGTCGCCGCGCACCTGGAACAGGCTCTGCGCCCCCTCTCGCTCGACTGGTACGAGGAGGACGGGCTCGGCGCGGTCGACCTCTGCCACGCCACGGCCGGCGGCGCGGCCGCCCTGCCGGGCCTGCTCGCCCACCACTTCTTCGGCATCCCGTTGCTGGTGACCGAGTACGGCGTGCGCCTGCGGGCGCACTACCTGACCCGCCCGGACTCCTCGCCCGCGGTCCGCTCCCTGCTCGCCGCCTTCCACGGCCGGCTCGCCGCCGAGACCTACCGCCGGGCTGTGTTCATCACCCCGGGCAACGCCCACGCCCGCCGCTGGCAGGAACGCTGCGGTGCCGACCGG
The DNA here is from genome assembly GCF_002078235.1 of Streptomyces viridosporus. Taxonomy (GTDB): domain Bacteria; phylum Actinomycetota; class Actinomycetes; order Streptomycetales; family Streptomycetaceae; genus Streptomyces; species Streptomyces viridosporus. The sequence continues at coordinate 3,454 of NZ_MSGP01000659.1, read as the reverse complement.
GCGAAGCTCCGCACGGTCCACCCCGGCATGGACGCCACGCCCTTCGACGAGGTCGGTGAGTCCCCGGGGAGCGCGGACCCGCGCACCCTCGTCTGGGTCGGCCGCGTGGAGCCCGCCAAGGACCTGGTCTCGCTGCTGCACGCCTTCGCGGAGATCCACAAGGAGGAGCCCGGGACCCGCCTGCGGGTCATGGGCGGCCCGTCCGGCGCGGAGGGGGCCGACTACCTCGGCCACTGCAAGGCGCTGGCCGCGCAGCTCTTCCCGGACGAGGCCGAGGGCCCGCACGCCGTCGGCGACAACCCGGTGTCCTTCGAGGAGATCGGCGGCCCGGACCTGCCCACCGTCGCCGACGCGTACGCCGCGGGCGCGGTGACCGTCCTCTCCAGCGTCGTCGAGGGCTTCCCGGCCGGACTGGTCGAGGCGATGTTCTGCGGACGCGCCACGGTCTCCACGGACGTCGGCGCCGTCGTGGAGGTCATCGGCGGCACGGGCCTCGTCGTCCCGCCGCGCAACCCGCGGGCGCTCGCCGAGGCGTGCGTGTCCCTGCTGCGCGATCCCGCGCGCCGCGAGCGCCTCGGAGCCGCCGCACGGGCCCGCGCACTCGAGCTGTTCACCGTCGAGCAGAACGTCGCGGCGTTCCACGGCCTCTATCTGGAGATCGTCGCGCGGACCCCGGTCCACCGCCTCCTGCTGAACGACAGCGGCGACCCCCTGCCCTTCGCCGCCCCCGCCGAGGCCCACGTCCCGGGCCACTGGACCGACCTGACCCCGCGTGCCATCCCCACCTGGGCGAGGAACGCACCCGTGCGCACCACCGCGCCGGCACCCGTGACGGAGGCAGTCCGATGACCGACCTCGGCGCACTGCACCGCGAGACGGCGGAACCCGGCGGACCGCGGCCCCCCGGGTCCGCCCCCCGCCGCGGCGCGGCCGACCCGGTCAAGGCGCTGCTGCACCGCCACCGCGAACTGTGCGAACGGGCCGTGGACCCCCTGGAGATCGCGGCCGGCCTGGAGGCCCACGGCGTCACCGACCGGACCGCCGCGCGCTTCCGCCACCGGGACGTCTTCTCCCTCGCGGAGGAGCTGTACGCCCGCGTCCCGCGCGACGACGGCGGCCGACCCTCCACGGCCGCGGCGACCCCCGGGGCACGCGCCGACTGGGCCGTCCTCACCCTGCTCCCCGGGGCGCTGTGCTTCGCGTCGCTGACCGCCCCGCGCCTCACCCACGGCCAGACCCGCCTCCTCACGGTGGCCGCCGGCATCCTCGCCACCGCCCTCGCCCTGCGCGCGGCACTGCGCCGAGGCCCACTGAGCACCGGCGACCACCCCTCGACCGCCCCGCGCCGTTCCACCGCGGCGTTCTGGACCTGCTGGCTCGTCGGCTACGCGCTCCTGGGCGACGGCCTGCTCGACGCCGCGATCACCGGCGGCCCCGACGGCCTGCCCACCGGCGCCGCGGAGGGGGACTGGCCGCTCACCGCCGCCCCGGTCCTGGCCCTCGCCCTGGCCTGTGCGCCCGCGGCCTGGACCGCCCACCTCTTCTCCGCCCGTGCCCGCCGCAGGCTCGTCTCGAGCCGGGGCCTGGAGGACTTCGCCGTCTCCGTCCGGCCCGTGCTGCTCGGCACGTTCGCCCTGTTCCTGTGCGCTCTGGCCGCCCTCCTCGCCCTTTCCGCCGCCCTCCTCGACGAACCCTTCGCCCCTTCCCAGACCCTCGCCCTGGGCGCCCTCCTCTTCCTGGCCCGCCTCCTCACGGTCCACGGCTTCACCCACGCCCCGAAGGTGATCCTCACGGCCACGGCCACCGCCCAGGCGGCGGCCCTGGCCACGGTCTTCGCGGCCCGCCTCCCCGGCTGCGGCCCGCTGGCCGCACCCGTGGACACACTGGCCACCGCCTGGGGCCCCGGCGCCGTCCCCACCCTCATCTGCGGGGCAGCGGCCCTGACCCTCCTGATCCACGCCTCCCGCACCCTCACCCGGGCCTCGGCCCACACTCGCCCGGAGCGACCGTGGTGACCGCGGTGACCGCCCGAGCACCTTCCGCGGGCCGGGTGAGCCGAGCAGGAGGCGGCCGCCACCCGGGCACGGCGCGAAGGCGAACCGCACCCCCACCGGAGCCGCACATGCGCCGCAGGCACAAGACACGCGCCCCTCACGCATCCGCACCCGAAGGAGAACCCCACATGATCACCCGCCCAGCAGCTCCGGACGCCGAAGGAGTCGCCCGATGAGAGTCCTGCTGATCGGATCCAACGGTTACCTCGGCCGCTTCGTCGCCGACCGCCTGCTCGCCGACCCGGCCGTCCAGCTCACGGCCCTCGGCCGCGGCGACGACGCCGACGTCCGCTTCGACCTCGCCACCGGCAGCCCCGGCGCCCTCACCCGCTTCCTCGACGCCGTCCACCCCGGTGTCGTGGTCAACTGCGCGGGCGCCACCCGGGGCGGCGCCCGCGAACTCACCCGGCACAACACCGTCGCCGTCGCCACCGTCTGCGAGGCCCTGCGCCGCAGCGGCTGCGGCGCACGTCTCGTGCAGATCGGCTGCAGTTCGGAGTACGGCCCGAGCCAGCCCGGTTCCTCCACCGCGGAGGACGCCGTCCCGCGCCCCGGCGGCCCGTACGGCGTCAGCAAGCTCGCCGCCACCGAGCTGGTCCTCGGGTCCGGCCTGGACGCCGTCGTCCTGCGGGTCTTCTCACCCGTCGGTCCCGGCACGCCCGCCGGCTCCCCGCTCGGCCGGCTCGCCGAGGCCATGCGCCGCGCCATGCAGTCCGGCGACGGCGAGCTGAGGCTCGGCGGGCTCGGCGCCCAGCGGGACTTCGTCGACGTCCGCGACGTGGCCCGCGCCGTGCACGCCGCCTCGCTCTCCGCCGCACAGGGCGTCATCAACATCGGTTCGGGCCGTGCCGTCCGCCTGCGCGACGCCGCCGGGATCCTCGCCCGGGTGGCCGGATACGGCGGCGCCCTCACCGAACCGGACGGCCCTCCCGGCGTCCACGCGTCACCGGCCCCCCATGCCTCGCACGCCTCGCACGCGGCGCACGCCGCCCATCCCGCCCACCTCAGGGCCACCATCGGCCACCCCCGCACCGACTCCGACCACCACGCGCCCCCGGTCGCGTACCCGTACCCGGACGGCTGCGGCAGCTGGCAGCAGGCCGATGTGCGCACCGCACGCGACCGGCTCGGCTGGCGCCCCCGGATCAACCTCGAGGAGTCCCTGGCCGACATCTGGATGGAGGCGGCGTGCCGTATCTGACCCGTGTCGAACCGGGCACCGCGAGCACCGGCGTCCGCACCGGGTTCGGCGTCCCGGGCCTCGCGCACCCCCTCGTCGCCCCGACCGAGTGGAGGGAACTCACCCGCCCCGGCACCCCCCTGCACTGGGTCGTCCTGAACGTGGCCGACGGGCCCGGTGTCCGGCCCGACCCGAACTGCCTGGAGGCGGCCGGCCGCCT
>NZ_MSGP01000658.1 GCF_002078235.1 Streptomyces viridosporus | reverse complement strand
CATCCGGCGTCCGGCGGCGGCCGCCTTCGCCGAGCGGCTGCGGCAGGCCGCCCCGGACGCCGGATGACCCCCGCGCGTCTCAGGTTTGTCCAAAGGGTGGACAGCAAGTCGGCATATCAGACAAATCTCTCGCTTTCGGTTGGGGGACCGCCGCGCCCTGGCTAACCTGCCGGTATGGCCCTCGGAACCGCATCCACCAGGACTGATCGCGCCCGCACCGTGCGCGACATGCTCGCCGCCGGGAAGACGACGTACTCGTTCGAGTTCTGGGCCCCCAAGACGGAGAAGGGCGAGCGCAACCTGTGGAACGCGCTCCGCAGGGTCGAGGCGGTGGCCCCCAGCTTCGTCTCCGTGACGTACGGCGCGGGCGGTTCCACCCGGGCCGGCACGGTGAAGGCGACCGAGCAGATCGCCGCCGACACCACCCTCACGCCGGTCGCCCACCTCACCGCGGTCAACCACTCCGTCGCCGAACTGCGCAACATCATCGGCCAGTACGCCGACGCCGGGATCCGCAACATGCTCGCCGTGCGCGGCGATCCGCCCGGCGACCCGATGGGCGACTGGGTGCCGCATCCGCAGGGCCTGACCTACGCCGCCGAACTCGTCCGGCTCATCAAGGAGTCGGGCGACTTCTGCGTCGGTGTCGCCGCCTTCCCGGAGATGCACCCGCGCTCGGCCGACTGGGACACGGACGTCGCGCACTTCGTCGACAAGTGCCGGGCCGGCGCCGACTACGCGATCACGCAGATGTTCTTCCACCCCGAGTCCTACCTGCGCCTGCGTGACCGAGTCGACGCGGCCGGCTGCGAGACCCCGGTGATCCCCGAGGTCATGCCGGTGACCAGCGTGAAGATGCTGGAAAGATTGCCAAAGCTCAGTAACGCCGTGTTCCCGGACGCCCTCAAAGAGCGGATCCTCGCAGCGAAGGACGATCCGGCGGCGGTACGCTCCATTGGCATCGAGTTCGCCACGGAGTTCTGCGCGCGGCTGCTGGCCGAGGGAGTGCCCGGTCTGCACTTCATCACGCTCAACAACTCCACGGCGACGCTGGAAATCTACGAGAACCTGGGCCTGCACCATCCACCGCAGGCCTAGACCGGTCGCACCGGTGTACGACACACTGCGTAGCGGCCGCTGGGAGAGGGGCGTACATGGGCTGGACGGTCCTCTACATCGCGTTCGGCATCGTCGCGCTGTGGCTGCTCGGCGAGGTGCTGCTGCAGTACAAGGCGCGCCTGCGCTGGCGGCTGCTCGCCTTCGGCGGCTTCCTCGGTGTCGTGCTCGGTGTGCTGATCCCGTCCGTCGTCGTCATCGGGCTGGGTGCCGCCGCCTTCGCGGTCGGCCAGACCTACGTCACGCTGTCCTTCCGCCGCGGCTTCGCGGCCGGCTGGGCGGTCAACTCCCCGATGCTGGCCGCCGCCAAGGGCCGCCGCGGGGACCGCGGACGCCAGGAACCGACCCTGGAGGTCTCCGACCTGGAGACGGCCGGCGGCGGTTACGGCGACGAGGGCGCCGGCCACCGCGACGACCGGGGCGGCTACGGCACGGACGACGACTACGACCGCGACGACGTGTTCACCCCCGCGCGCCCCGACCGGACGGCGGACACCGGGAGCACCGCCGTCTACGAGCCGCAGCCCATGCCCGACGACACCGGCTCCTACGGCGTCTACGGCGACACGGGGTACTCCGCCCCGTCCCAGGAGCAGTACGCGGCGACCGCCCAGGGCGCCGACCAGGGCTACGCCTACGACTACTCCGGCTACGGCCAGCAGCAGGGCTACGACACCACCGGGCAGCAGCAGTACGCCGCCTACTCCGACCCGTACATCGGCACCCAGACCTACGGCGGAACCTCGTACGACACCGGCTACGCCGACCCGCAGCAGTACGGCCAGCAGGCCTACGGCCAGGACCAGTACGCCGGCGCCCACGGCGGCGAGACCCCGCCCGGCGGCCTGTGGGTCCCGCAGCAGCGCAGCACCGACGACCCGTACGGCGGTGAACTCCCGCCGGAGCAGCCGTACCCGTACCAGGGCGACGGGCAGACGCCCGGGACCGGGAGCGGGACCGGGTACGACGAGCAGTACCGCTTCTGACGCCCGGCCGGGAGGTCACTGGGACCCCCGGAACCCCGGCCCCTCCACGATCAGCCCGGCGACCAGCGCGCCCGACATGCCGGCGTGCGGGAGACCGCCCCCGGGGTGGGACCAGCCGCCGACGCGGTACAGCCCCGGGAGCGGGGTGGTGTTGGCCGGGTGGAGGAAGCGGCCCCGGCCGGCGGCGAGAGCGGGAGCGGGCACGCCGCCCCGCGCGGCGCCCGTCTCCTCCCCGGAGTCGCCGGGCGTGCGCACCTCCCGCCACAGGACACGCTCGCGCAGACCGGGGACGGCGGCCCCGGCGGCCTCGACGAGCAGGTCCGCGAACCGCTCGCCGGCCCCTCCCGCGCCCCAGTCCACCCCGTGCGGCACCGCGGCGGACAGGACCACGGACTCGTGCTCCGGGTCGGGGCGCAGGGCGGGGTCGTCCGGCCGCAGCACCGTCACCGTGGGCCGGGCCGGGGTGCCGGCGGGGGCGGTGAGGAAGTCCAGCTCGGCCGTGCGGTCGGGGGCGTGCACCACCGTGTGGTGCGCCGCCCCGGACTCGCGCGGCCCGCGCAGCGCCAGCAGCACCGTGAACCGGCCGGGCCGCCGCAGGCCCGCGGGATCGGGGCGCACGTCGTCGTCGCCGTACAACGGATGCCCGGTCATGCGCTCCAGCCGGTGCGGGTCCACCCCCGCGACCACGTGGTCCGCCTCGGACGCCGTGCCGTCGTCGAGCTCCACCCCCGCCGCCCGGCCGTCCTTCTCCAGGACCCGGGCGACCCCGGTGCCGAAACGGAACTCGACCCCGCGGGCCAGGCACCGCTCGTACACCGCGCGCGCCAGCTCCCGCAGGCCCCCGCCGCGCACGTACCACGTGCCGAAGGCGTACTCCATGTACGGCAGCACGGCCGCGCTCGCCCACGGCCTGGACCCGCGCGACACCCCGGCGAGCGCGGCCGTGCTGCC
>NZ_MSGP01000657.1 GCF_002078235.1 Streptomyces viridosporus | reverse complement strand
AACTGCTGGGCTGACGCGTCCTCGGACGCGTCAGCCCAGCAGTTCCACCTCCGTCAGCACGGCCTCACCGGTCAGCACCAGCCGGTAGTGGCCGTAGGCCTTCGGCTCGGCGATCGAGAAGGCCCGGGTCTGCCGGTCCCAGCGGAAGGACTCCTCCGCCCGCTCGTCCAGGTCCGTCCACGTCGTCCCGTCGGCCGATCCCTGCAGCACCCAGCCCGTGGGTGCCTCGGCGGCGTCCGCGGACGTCAGCGTGTACTGCACCGCCTTCGTCTCCCCGGTGACGGGCAGCTCCACGGTGGACACCGTGGCGCCGGTCGCCGACGTGTCGTCGAACAGGGCGCCCCCGCCCTTCAGCACGTCCTTGCGGGGCGTGGGCACCTCGTCGTCCCGGGTGATCGACACGGGGGCGGCGTCCTCGCCCGTGCCCCACGCCGACGGACGCGGGCCCATGTCGAACTCCAGGACGCCGCCCTTCGCGATCAGCGCGTGGGGGAGCGAGGTGGAGTTCCAGCGCTTGCCGTTGACCTTCAGCCCCTGCACGTAGACGTTCTCCGCACTGTTCCTCGGCGCCTTGACGACCAGGTCGCGGCCGTTCTCCAGGTGCACGGTCGCCTTCTTGAACAGCGGGGAGCCGATGGCGTACTCGCCGCTGCCCATCACCAGCGGGTAGAAGCCGAGCGAGGAGAACAGGTACCAGGCGGACTGCTCGCCGTTGTCCTCGTCGCCGTGGTAGCCCTGCCCGATCTCGCTGCCGGTGTAGAGCCGCGACAGCACCTCGCGCACGTTCTTCTGCGTCTTCCAGGGCTGCCCGGCCGCGTCGTACATGTACAGGGCGTGGTGGGCGACCTGGTTGGAGTGCCCGTACATGCCCATCCGGACGTCCCGCGCCTCGGTCATCTCGTGGATGACGCCGCCGTAGGAGCCGACGAACTCCGGGGAGGCCGTCTCCGGGGTGGCCAGGTACTCGTCGAGCTTGTCCGCGAGGCCGTCCCGGCCGCCGTAGAGGTTGGCCAGGCCGCGGCTGTCCTGCGGGGCGGTGAAGGCGTAGCCCCACCCGTTGGTCTCGGTGTAGTCGTGGCCCCACACGCGCGGGTCGTACGTGGAGGACTCCACGCGCCAGTCGCCCTCGGCGTTCCTGCCCTGGAAGAAACCGGCCTCGGAGTCGAAGAGGTTGACGTAGTCCTGGGCGCGGTCGAGGAAGTAGGCCGATTCCTCCTGGTAGCGCTTGTCGCCCGTCTTCTTGTGGAGGGCCTCGCCCATCTTCGCGATGCCGTAGTCGTTGAGGTAGCCCTCCAGCGCCCACGACAGGCCCTCGTGCGTCTCGGTGCCGGTGTAGCCGAGGAACGGCGAGGTCGCCATGCCCTTGCGGCCCACGCCCGAGGACGGGGGCACCACGGTGGCGTTCTTCACCGCCGCGTCGTACGCCGCCTCCGCGTCGAAGTCGACGCCCTTGACGTACGCGTCCGCGAACGCGACGTCCGAGGAGGTGCCGGTCATCAGGTCGGCGTAGCCGGGGGAGGACCAGCGCGAGGTCCAGCCGCCGTCCTTGTAGTGCTGCACGAACCCGTCGACCAGCTCACCGGCCTTGGAGGGGGTCAGGAGGGAGTACGCCGGCCAGGTGGTCCGGTAGGTGTCCCAGAAGCCGTTGTTCACGTACACCTTGCCGTCCACGATCTTGGCGCCGGTGTGCGTCGGGGTGTCCGGCTGCGGCATCTTCGAGAACGGGGAGGCGTACTTGTACGTCCCGCCGACCTTCTCGAAGCCCGAGTTGGGGTAGAGGTACAGCCGGTACAGGCTGGAGTAGAGGGTGGTCAGCTGGTCCGGCGTGGCGCCCTCCACCTCGACCTTGCCGAGCAGCTCGTCCCACTGCCGCTGTGCACTGCGCCTGACCGACTCGAAGGACCGCGAGCGGGGCAGCTCCTGGCGCAGGTTGTCCTTCGCCTGGTCGACACCGATCAGCGAGGTGGCCAGGCGCAGCGTGACGGTGCGGTCCTTGCCGGCGTCGAACCGCAGGAAGCCCTTGACGCCCTCCGCGGAGCCCTCCGTCACCGGCTTGTCGAACTCGCCGTACACGAACAGCCGGGTCGCGCCGGTGGACAGCCCGGACTTGACGTCCGAGTAGCCGGTGACGGTCCCGTTCTCCCGGTCGAGCGTCAGCCCGGCCTGGTCGGTGACGTTGTCGAACAGCACGGCCGCGTCGTCGCCGGGGTAGGTGAAGCGCAGCGCCGCCGCGTGGTCGGTGGGCGTCATCTCGGCCTTCAGGCCGTTCTCGAACCGCACCCCGTAGTAGTACGGCCGGGCGGTCTCGTTCTCGTGCCGGAAGGCGAGTTCCCGTGCCTCACGCCCCAGGTCCGGGTTCCCGGAGGCGGCGGACGGCATCACCTGGAAGGTCTGCCGGTCGCCCATCCAGGGGCTCGGCTCGTGGCTCGCGCTGAACGCCTGGATCGTCGGCAGGTTGTCCGCGTTGTTGCCGCGCGCGTAGTCGTACAGCCAGCTCAGCGACCCGGCGTTGGTCACCGGGGTCCAGAAGTTGAAGCCGTGCGGCACGGCGGTCGCGGGGAAGTTGTTGCCGCGCGAGAAGGCGCCGCTGGAGTGGGTGCCCCGGGTCGTCACGGCGTAATCGGAGAGGTGGGCCTTGGGCCGTTCGGGGGCCACCCGCCGCAGCGCCACGTCGTCCAGCCAGCCCCGGAACTTCGCCGGGCCCTCGGGGGAGTCGTACGCCACCAGGATCCGGTCGACGGTCCTGCCGGCGGCCACCGAGCCGATCCGGGAGACCACGTTGTTCCACTGGTTGACGTAGAGGACCTTCGACGCGCCCTGTCCCCGCGGGGTCAGCGGGAACCCGTGCTGGTCGGTGGCGCGCAGGTCGCTCAGGTAGGTGCCGTCGGTGAAGGCGAGGTCCACGGAGACGTGGGTGGCGTCGTAGTCGAGGTCGCCGTCGGCCATCGAGGGGAAGACCCGGTACGACAATTGGGTGTTCCGGTCGACCGCCACGTTGACGTCGAACACCTTGTTGTACGAGTACGCCCGCCCGTCGGCGGTGTGCCGGCCGGCGTAACGCAGGGCACGCTTTCCGGTGAATCCGGCGCCCGCCTTGGCCGTGGGCGATCCGCTCGGGCCGCGGTCGACCAGCGAGAGCATGTCCTGCGGAACGGGTCCCTCGCTGTCGCCGGTGGAGAACTGGACGTCGGCCAGCTGGATGATGTCGCCGCCGTGGTTCTTCGTGAACTCGATGCGGAAGTGCCGGTGGGCGGCGACGGCCGACGCGTCGAGGTCGTAGGTCTTCGTCTGGAACCGCTCCGCGAAGGACTCGCCCGAACGGGTGTCGAGGGTCTTCCACTCCTTGCCGTCGGCGGAGCCCTTCAGGGTCCAGTCCCGCGGGTCGCGTTCGGCGTGGTCGTTGGCCGAGGTGAGCGCGTACCGGACCGTCTCGACCGGTGCGTCCAGGTCGAACTCCACCCAGCCGGTGGGCGCGAAGGCCAGCCACTTGGTGCCGGGCTCGCCGTCGACGAGGTTCTCCTTCACCTCCCCGCCGCCGGTGTTCTCCGCGCTGGCGCGGACGTCCGTGACGTGGTCGGTGACATTGCCCGGAATGCCGGTGCTGTAGCCGCCGTCGACGCCCGAGGCGCGTTTGCCGCCGCGGCGTGTGGTGTCGACGGTGTTCAACCAGTCCGGAGCGGGGTCCCCGGACTCGAACGACGAGGCGAACTCCCGGTCCGCCTTCGGCGGCGCCTGGGGCAGCGCCACCGCGACTCCCGGTGAGCCCGCGGCCAAAGCGAAGGCGGCCGCCGCGACGACCGCCGTTCCCCATCCGTGCCGAACCCTGTGCTGCATGCGCGAGCACCCTCCCTGCGCTGGACAACGTTGTCAGCCTCGATGCGCAAGCACCAGTAGTGGGCCAAGTGGCCTCTGGTGTCAAGGGTGTTGAATGCGGCATTCAAGCCCGGCGGCGAGGTTTTCTCCCTCGAAGGGACGCGCCGGCCGCTCGTATTCCCGCGAGGTCTCAACTCGGAAAAGACCCGCGGGGAACCTTGCATTCGATCTTGCTCCGTTGGCGGAAAGTGGACTATACCTGTCGGCACTCCGGGGCATCTTCACAGCACCCGATCGTCACCGACGCGTACCACGAGGAACGTCCCGCACCCGCGGCGCCGCGGCGCCACCGGTGCACCCCGTACCAGCCGCACTTCCTGCACGACCCAGCTTGACCCGAACGCGGTGCCGGGAAGGATCCGGTTCACCGCCTGAGTCCTGGAGAAGGCGAGGACTTGAGCATGGGATCCACTTCCGCCGAGAACACCGGCGCCGGCGACAAGAGCACCACCGGCGTCGGCCGCCGCGCTCTGATCAAGCGGTCCGCCGCGCTCGGCCTGATTTCCGTACCGACGATGAGTTTCCTGTCCGCGTGCGCCAGCGGGGGCGGGGAGGACCAGGAGAAGGCCAAGGCGGGCAAGAAGACCGCGAAGAACCCACTGGGCGTCAATGACGGCGCGCAGATGGAATTCGTGCTGTTCGACGGCGGTTTCGGCAAGGAGTACGCCGAGGACGCCGTCAAGGTCTACGAGAAGAACTTCCCCGAGGCGAAGGTCGATTTCTCCGCCACCCAGAAGATCCAGTCCACCCTGCAGCCGCGGTTCAACCAGGGCAATCCGCCCGACCTCATCGACAACTCCGGCGCCGAGCAGATGGACATGGGCGTGCTGGTCGGCAAGAACCAGCTCGCCGACCTCACCCCGCTGCTGGACGCCCCCTCGTACGACGACCCGGGCAAGAAGGTCCGGGACACCCTGCGCCCCGGCATCGTGGAGATGGGCCAGTTCGACGGCGAGAAGGTGTGGATCCTCTACTACGCCTACACGGTGTACGGCGTCTGGTACTCGCAGAAGGCCCTGGACTCGCTCGACGAGCAGTACCCGGAGACCTGGGACCAGATGCTCGCGGTCTGCGCGAAGGCCAAGAAGAAGGGCATGGCGGGCTGGACGTACGCGGGCAAGTACCCGTACTACCTCCCCTTCTCGCTCTACCCGATGATCGGCAAGGTCGGCGGTCGCGAGGTGCTCGACGCCATCGACAACCTCGAGCCGAACGCCTGGAAGCACCCGGCGGTCAAGGCGTGCTTCGAGGCCTACTACGAGCTCTACAAGAAGGGCTACGTCCTCAAGGGGACCCCGGGCCTGGACCACATCCAGTCCCAGACCGCCTGGGCCCAGGGCAAGGCGCTGTTCCTCCCGAACGGCTCCTGGGTGGAGAACGAGTCCGCGAAGGTCATCCCCGCCGACTTCGGCCTCGCCGTCTCCGCCCCCACCGGTCTCGACTCCTCCGACAAGCTGCCCTTCGGCACCATCTGGGCCTCCGGCGGCGAGCCCTTCATCGTCCCGGCCAAGGCGAAGAACGGCGCCGGCGGCATGGAGCAGCTGCGCATCATGCTCAGCGAGGCGTCCTCGAAGAACTTCACCAGCAAGGTGAAGTCCCTGACGGCGTACAACGGCGGCACCGACGGCATCGAGCTCACGCCCGGTCTGCAGGCCGGTGTCGCCGCGTTGGACAAGGCGGGTGACAACGTGGTGAACCCGCGCCTGCAGGACTGGTACGTGCAGCTGCAGAAGGAGAAGATCGGTGTCTCCGGACTCGGCGAGATGATGGCCGGCCGCATCACCCCGGCCGAGGCCATCAAGAAGATCCAGGGCTTCGCCGACGAGACGGCCAAGGACTCGTCGATCAAGCACTACAAGCACCAGTGAGGACCCGTCACCGGGGTCCGTCCGGCGCACCCGCGCCGGACGGACCCCGGCGGCACCCGCGCGCAGAACGGGGTCGGTAGCAATGCAGCACGGCAAGTACCGGTTCATCGTGGGGTTCCTGGCGGTTCCCCTGGGGCTGTACGCGCTCTTCGTCATCTGGCCGTTCATCCAGTCGATCTACTACTCGTTCACCGACTGGACCGGTCTGAGTCCCGATTTCACGATGGTGGGGTTCGCCAACTACGAACGGATGCTGGACGACGACATCTTCTGGAAGTCGTTGCAGCACAGCCTGCTGTTCGCCCTACTGCTGCCGGTGGTGACGATCGGTCTGGCCCTCTTCTTCGCCTTCATGATCAATGTGGGCGGCCGGCGGCGGCGCGGCGGCCCGGTGATCTCCGGGGTGCGCGGCTCCGCCTTCTACAAGATCGTCTACTTCTTCCCGCAGGTGCTCTCGATCGCGATCGTCGCCCTGTTGTTCGCGTTCGCGTACAACCCGGACAGCGGCGCGATCAACTCGGTCCTGCGGGCGGTCGGGCTCGACGGGGTCCAGCCGCTCTGGCTGGGCGACCCCGACCTCGCCCTGTGGGCCGTCATGGCGGTGCTGGTCTGGTCCACGGTCGGCTTCTTCGTGGTCCTCTTCTCCGCGGGCATGGCGTCCATCCCGGCGGAGCTGTACGAGGCCGCGCTGCTGGACGGCGCCAACCGGGTCACCACCTTCTTCCGCGTCACCCTGCCGCTGCTGTGGGACACCGTGCAGTCGGGCTGGGTCTACATGGGCATCCTCGCCCTGGGCGCCGAGTCGTTCGCAGTCGTACAGATCATGACGACCGGCCCGGGCGGTCCCGACTACTCGACCACGGTCCTGGTCCTGTACGTCTACCAGAAGGCCTTCCGCGACGGCCAGGCCGCCTATGCCACCACCATCGGTGTCGCCCTGCTCGTCGTCACGCTGGCCTTCGCCGCCGTCGTGATGCGGCTGGGGCGGCGCGAGCGGCTGGAGTACTGAACGATGAAGACGACCGAGACGCCTCCTCCCGTCCCCGCCGAGCCGGGTGCCGTCCTCACCAAGACCGACGTCCCGGCGGACGCGGCCCCGAAGGAGAAGAAAGAGGGCACCGTCCTCAACGTCTTCTCGCACGGGATCCTCGTCATCTGGGCGATCATGGTGGTCATGCCGCTGGTGTGGGCGGTGATGACGTCCTTCAAGGACGACGCCTCCATCTTCGGCTCGCCCTGGTCGCTGCCGGACAAGCTGCACTTCGACAACTGGTCGCGGGCCTGGACCCAGGCCCACATGAGCGACTACTTCCTCAACACCGTTCTGGTGGTGGGGGGTTCACTCATCGGCACGCTGGTGCTGGGGTCGATGGCGGCCTATGTGCTCGCCCGCTTCGACTTCCCGGGCAACCGGTTCATCTACTACCTGTTCATCGGCGGCATGAGCTTCCCGATCATGCTCGCCCTGGTCCCGCTGTTCTACGTCGTCAACAACATGGGACTGCTGAACACGATCCACGGGCTGATCCTGGTCTACATCGCCTATTCGCTCCCGTTCACGGTGTTCTTCCTCACCGCGTTCTTCCGGACCCTGCCCAGCTCGGTGGCGGAGGCCGCGTTCGTGGACGGGGCCTCGCACACCAGGACGTTCTTCCAGATCATGCTCCCGATGGCCAAGCCGGGCCTGATCAGCGTGGGCATCTTCAACTTCCTGGGGCAGTGGAACCAGTACATGCTGCCCACCGTGCTGAACACCGACGAGGACAAGCACGTCCTCACCCAGGGCCTGGTGCAGCTGGCCGTCAGCCAGGGCTACAAGGGGGACTGGTCCGGCCTCTTCGCGGGCCTGGTGATGGCCATGCTCCCGGTGCTCGCCGCGTACATCGTCTTCCAGCGCCAGGTGGTGCAGGGCCTCACCGCGGGGGCGCTGAAGTAACCCTCCGGAACCGCTTCCGCACACGCCGCTCCCGCCTCCGGGGGCGGCGTTCGTGTATGTGTCCGGGTACTCGGATGTACCCGGAAACGGTTCAACCTCTTGACGGGAGGCGACACGAACAGCTCAGCTTAGAGTTCACTAGTTGGACATGAACGGGGTCTCATCGAAGCGGCCCCGCGCGCAGGAGGTCGTCGTGGAGACTCCGGGGTCGCAGTCGTCGCTGCACCGAGCCAACCTGGAGCGGGTCGTCCGAGCAGTACGTCTTGCGGGTTCCCTCACCCAGGCCGAGATCGCGAGGACGACGGGCCTGTCCGCGGCGACGGTCTCCAACATCGTCCGGGAACTGAAGGGCAGCGGGACGGTCGAGGTCACGCCCACGTCGGCGGGCGGGCGCCGGGCGCGCAGCGTCTCGCTGAGCGGGGACGCCGGCATCGTCATCGGCGTCGACTTCGGGCACACGCATCTGCGGGTCGCGGTCGGGAACCTCGCCCACCAGGTGCTGGCCGAGGAGTCCGAGCCCCTGGACGTGGACGCCTCCTCGACGCAGGGCTTCGACCGGGCGGAGCAGCTGGTCAACCGGCTGATCGCGGCCACCGGGGTGGACCGGTCCAAGATCACCGGGATCGGCCTCGGCGTGCCCGGCCCGATCGACGTGGAGTCCGGGAGCCTGGGCTCGACCGCGATCCTGCCGGGGTGGACCGGCACCAAGCCCGCCGAGGAGCTGCGGGGGCGGCTCGGCGTACCGGTGTACGTGGACAACGACGCGAACCTCGGCGCCCTCGGCGAGCTGGTCTGGGGCAGTGGCCGGGGGGTGCGCGACCTGGCGTACATCAAGGTGGCGAGCGGTGTCGGCGCGGGCCTGGTGATCAGCGGGAAGATCTACCGCGGTCCCGGCGGCACCGCGGGAGAGATCGGACACATCACGCTCGACGAGTCCGGCCCCGTCTGCCGCTGCGGCAACCGCGGCTGCCTGGAGACCTTCACGGCCGCACGCTACGTACTGCCGCTGCTCCAGCCCAGCCACGGAAGCGACTTGACGATGGAGGGCGTGGTGCGGCTGGCACGGGACGGCGACCCGGGGTGCCGTAGGGTGATCGCCGACGTCGGCCGCCACATCGGCAGCGGGGTCGCCAACCTCTGCAACCTGCTGAACCCGAGCCGGGTGGTGCTGGGCGGTGACCTCGCCGAGGCCGGTGAGCTGGTGCTCGGGCCGATCCGGGAGTCCGTCGGCCGCTACGCGATCCCCAGCGCGGCACGTCAACTGTCCGTTCTCCCCGGGGCGCTGGGGGGCCGTGCGGAGGTGCTCGGAGCGCTGGCCCTCGCGCTGAGCGAGATGGGCGATTCGACCCTTCTTGACGGCACCGCCGCCGGGTCGCCGGCGATGGCCACTCCTGCCTTCACTTAGAGAACGGATGGCACCGTTGCCATCTCGTTAAGGATTTACTTCTTGACGTCGCACATGCGGCCGAGTTGACTTCCATCCACCTCGGCCGCAACGACGCGGCCTCGTCAGGGAGGTTTGAAGAAGTGAACAAGCGTATGCGTCGTGCCGCCGTCGCCATCGCCGCGGGTGCGATGGCCGTCTCGCTGGCCGCCTGTGGCAGCGCCGCCGAGTCGGACGGCAAGAAGGACTCCGGCGACGCCGCTGCCAAGGGCAAGGGCGACGCCATCAAGGTCGGTCTGCTCCTGCCGGAGAACCAGAACGCGCGGTACGAGAAGTTCGACAAGCCCTTGATCGAGAAGAAGATCAAGGAGCTGACGAACAACAAGGGCGAGGTCGTCTACGCCAACGCCAAGCAGGACGCCACCCTGCAGAACCAGCAGGTCGACACGATGATCACCAACAAGGTGGACGTGCTGATCCTGGACGCGGTGGACGCCGCCGCCATCAAGAACTCGGTGCAGAAGGCCAAGGACGCCGGCATCCCGGTCGTCGCCTACGACCGACTGGCGCAGGGCCCGATCGACGCCTACACCTCGTTCGACAACGAGACCGTCGGCAAGACCCAGGGCGAGGCCCTGCTGAAGGCGCTGGGCGACAAGGCCAAGGACGGCCAGATCGTCATGATGAACGGGTCCTCCACCGACCCGAACGCCGCCCAGTTCAAGAAGGGCGCCCACTCCGTCCTCGACGGCAAGGTGAAGATCGGCCGCGAGTACGACACCAAGGAGTGGAAGCCGGAGAACGCCAACGCCAACATGGAGGGCGCCATCTCCGCCCTCGGCAAGAAGGAGATCATCGGCGTCTACTCCGCCAACGACGGCATGGCGGGCGGCATCATCACCGCCCTGAAGGCCGCCGGCCTCAAGAACATCCCGGTCACCGGCCAGGACGCCGAACTCGCGGGCGTGCAGCGCATCATCACCGGTGAGCAGTACATGAGCGTCTACAAGCCGTACCCGCAGGAGGCGGACGTCGCCGCGGAGATGGCCGTCGCGCTCGCCCAGGGCAAGTCGCTGGACTCCATCGCCAAGGACAAGGTCGACAGCCCGACCACCAAGGGTGTCCCCTCCGTTCTCGTCCCGGTCATCTCGCTGACCCAGGAGAACATCAACGACACCGTGATCAAGGACGGCGTCTACACCGTTCAGGAGATCTGCACGGGCAAGTACAAGGCCGCCTGCGACAAGATCGGTCTGAAGTAAGCAGTCCCGAAGTCCCGTGACCCGAGCGGGAGTCCGTGATCCGGGCTCCCCGTACGGGACCGACTGCCACGCGCTCCGCCGGCGCCCCGCACACACCAGCCCCGCAAGCTACGCGGGGCGCCGGACGGAACACCCCCCCAAATTCTCTGCACAACCTTCCGCCGGGTCAGGCGGCGAAGGAGATGGTTCACGTGTCCGCTACGCCCGTGCTGGCGTTGCGCGGGGTCTCCAAGCGGTTCGGTGCCGTCCAGGCGCTCACCGACGTAGAGCTTGAGGTCCACGCCGGTGAAGTGGTCGCCCTGGTGGGCGACAACGGCGCCGGAAAGTCCACGCTGGTCAAGACGATCGCCGGCGTGCATCCCATCGATGAGGGCGTCATCGAGTGGGAGGGCAAGGCCGTACAGATCGGCAAGCCGCACGACGCCCAGAACCTGGGCATCGCGACGGTCTACCAGGACCTCGCGCTGTGCGACAACATCGATGTCGTCGGCAACCTCTACCTGGGCCGGGAGCTGCGCAAGCGCGGCGTCCTGGACGAGGTGGAGATGGAGCGCCGCTCCCGCGAGCTCCTCGACACCCTCTCGATCCGCATCCCCAGCGTCCGGATCCCGATCGCCTCGCTCTCCGGTGGTCAGCGCCAGGTCGTGGCCATCGCCCGGTCCATGCTCGGCGAGCCCAAGCTGGTGATCCTCGACGAGCCCACCGCCGCCCTCGGCGTCGAGCAGACCGCGCAGGTCCTCGACCTGGTCGAGCGGCTGCGCGAGCGCGGCCACGCGGTCATCCTCATCAGCCACAACATGGCCGACGTGAAGGCCGTCGCGGACAAGGTCGCCGTGCTGCGCCTCGGGCGCAACAACGGCGTGTTCGAGGTCAAGTCGACCTCGCAGGAAGAAATCATCTCCGCCATCACGGGCGCCACGGACAACGCCGTGACCCGTCGTGCGGCGCGCACCAATGGGGAGATCAAGAAGTGAGCACCGACAAGACCACGACGCCCGCCGAGGAACCCGTCGTGGAGAACCCCGAGGCGGCCCCCGCGGCGGTCGCCGCCGTCGACCCCCGGCTGCTCGTGCGCGAGCAGGGTCTCGCCGGCTACGTCAACGAGTTCAAGCGGAAGATGAAGGCCGGTGACCTCGGCTCCCTCCCCGTCGTGGTGGGCCTGCTGATCATCTGGGCCATCTTCACCAGCCTGAACTCCAACTTCCTCACCGCGGGCAACTTCTCCGACATGTCGGTCGCCATGGTCGGCACGGGCATGATCGCGGTCGGTATCGTCTTCGTCCTGCTGCTCGGCGAGATCGACCTGTCGGTCGGCTCGGTCAGCGGTGTCGCGGGCGCCACCTTCGCGGTGCTGAGCGTCACGCACGGGATGAACGAGGTGCTGGCCCTGGTGCTGGCCGTCCTCACCGGCACCGTGGCCGGAGCCATCCACGGCTTCGTCTTCGCCCGCATCGGCGTCCCGGCCTTCGCCGTGACGCTGGCCGGACTGCTGTTCTGGCAGGGCTTCATGCTGCAGATCCTGGGCGACAACGGCACCATCAACCTCGACTCCGAGGGCCTGGTCGCCCAGCTGACCAGCTACTACTTCTCCGACGTGGCCGCCGCCTACGGCCTGGCGATCGTCGTGACCGCGGGGTACTTCCTCACCGCCTTCTTCGACAACCGCCGCCGCGAGGCCGCCGGTGTGCCGTCCCGGCCGCTCAACGAGATCATCGTGCGGACCGTGCTGCTCGCCGTCCTGGCGTTCGCCGTGGCGATCGTCTTCAACCAGTACAAGGGCCTGCCGCTGGCCGTGGTGATCTTCCTCGCGGTCCTGCTGGTCACGGACTTCGTGCTGCGCCGCACCGCCTACGGCCGCAAGGTCTTCGCGCTCGGCGGCAGCGTCGAGGCGTCCCGCCGCGCCGGCATCAACGTGGACCTGGTCCGGATCTCGGTCTTCGCGATCGCCGGCACCTTCGCCGCGATCGGCGGCCTCTTCGTCGCCTCGAAGATCGCCTCCGCCAACCAGGGCGCGGGCACCGGTGAGTTCCTGATGAACGTCATCGCCGCGGCCGTGATCGGCGGTACGTCCCTCTTCGGCGGCCGCGGCCGCACCTGGGACGCGCTGCTCGGTGTGATGGTCATCATCTCGATCCAGTACGGCCTCGCGCTGGAGGGCATCGCCTCCCCGGTGCAGTACATGATCACCGGTGGTGTGCTGCTGGCGACGGTCGTCATCGACGCGGTCACCCGCAAGACGCAGAAGACGGCCGGGCGGGCCTAGGAACGCCGTTCCGGGGCGCCGGTGACCCGCTCGCCGGGTGCTTGAACGAGTGAGGGCCTTCCGGGGCCGGTGTGGATCACGACATCCACCACCGGCCCCGGAAGGCCCTCGTGTTTCTCCGGGACGGCCCGCCGGCACCGACCGGCGGGCCGCCTCCACCCCCCGGGAGACGGACCCGGCACCCGCCCGGACCGCCGAGTACGGCCCGGCGGACCGGGCGGGCGGCCGCGCGCCCCCGGCCGCGCGCCCCCGGCCGCCGCGGCCCGGAGCCGTCGTCGGCCGTCGTCAGCCGCGGACCAGCAGGACGATGCCGGCGACCACGGCACCGAGGACGACGGCGGCGACGCCGTGCGTGAGCCGGTGGACCCGCAGCACGGGCAGGAAGCGGTCGACGGCGAGCCGGCCGGGGCCGGTGAGGGCCAGTCCGGCCGCGGCGACGGCCAGGAAGAGCTCGTACTCGACGCCGTCGGGGGCGAAGAAGCCGCCGCCCCACTTGACGGCCATCGCGTTGATCATGGTGCCGAGAACGGCGGCGCCGGCCAGCGGAGTGAGCAGGCCGAGGGCGAGGGCGAGCCCGCCCAGGGTCTCGGAGAGTCCGGCGATCAGGGCCATGGCCTCGCCCGAGGGGTAGCCGACCATCGCGAAGAACTGTCCCGTGCCCTCGATCCCGCCACCGCCGAACCAGCCGAACAGCTTCTGCGCGCCGTGCGCGGCCATGATCAGCCCGAGGCCCACCCGCAGGACCAGCAGCCCTGCGTCGTAGGCGTGCGAGGAGGTGCCCTCGACGCCGACGGCGGCGGAGGAGCTGGTGCGGTCGAGCGTGGAAGTCATCAGACGGGTGCCCTTCTGGACGGAGAGATCAAAGGTTGAACTTTCAAATTCGACACTAACCGATGCGTGAAGTTTCAACAAACATGGGTCCGTGCGCCCGCCGCACCCCCCACCGCGCCGC
>NZ_MSGP01000656.1:3653-3825 GCF_002078235.1 Streptomyces viridosporus | reverse complement strand
GGTCCCGGTCCTCGTCGTCCTCCGGGAACCCCTCGCTCGTCCCCGCGGCCACGGGCCGTTCCGGTTGAGCGTCTTCTCGCCATTTATCCACGCGCACGCACTTCCCCCACGGGACGGTTGCGGGTGCGCACACGACCCGAGCACTCGCCGCCGGACCGGGCCCCCACCCGTT
>NZ_MSGP01000656.1:0-3601 GCF_002078235.1 Streptomyces viridosporus | reverse complement strand
TCACGGCCGAGTCCTCGGCCGGAATCCATCCCCCCGCGGGCCGCTCCAACCAGCCCTCCTCCGCGGCGAGTACGGCCGCGGCGCGCCGAAGTCCGCCCAGTGCGGGATGGACCAGTCCTTTCCGCCACACCAGTGACACGGGCGACAGCGGAACCGGGTCGACGAGAGGACGCAGCACGGTCGAGGGCAACGGGGGGAAGTCCACCACGGCGAGGACCGGGTTGCGCGTCCTGGCCATGATCCGCTGGAACTCCTCGTCCCCGACGGCCAGCGGCGCGGGCGGCGCGAGCACGATGCCCCGGCCCTCGAACAGCAGTCGGGCGAGATCCGTCCACTCCGGTGTCCGCGGGTTCCCGGCCCCGGCGTACACCGTCTCGCCGGCCAGCGCGGCGAGCGGCACCTCGGGCAGGGGGGCCAGCCGGTGGTCCTCGGGCAGGACGATCGCCATCGGCTCGTAGCGCACGGGCTGCTGGTGGAGCCCGGCCCGCAGCGCCGGGGGGAGCCCCGCGAACCGCCCGAACGCCGCGTCGAGCCGCCCGGCGAGCACCTCTCCCGCGGCCCAGGTCAGCCCGCTCTCGTAGCGGGCCATCAGCTCGTGGCCGGGGGTGAGCTCGCGGGCCCGGTGCAGCACCCGGCGCGGGGTCCTCAGGCCCGGGGAGTTGAGGTCCACGAGCAGGGGGCGGGCCTGCCCGGCGGCGGCGAGCAGGTCGTCCTGCGCCTGGAGCGCCCGGCGCGCGTACGGCAGCAGCCGCTCGCCGTCGGCGGTGAGCGTCACCTGACGCGTGGTCCGCACGAACAGCTCGCAGCCCAGCTCCCGTTCCAGTCGCCGCACGTCCCGGCTGAGCGCCTGCTGGGCGACGTAGAGACGGGTGGCGGCGCGGGTGAAGTGCAGTTCCTCGGCGACGGTGACGAAGGCGCGCAGGAGGCGGGGGTCGAGGTGGGCGGGTGCGGACACCCCGTGAACCTACAACACAGGTGCGTGAATCGACGCCGGGAAGGTGTTGGACCGTCCGCGCACCCCGGGGCGACGGTGGGGGCATGCCTCAGCAGAGCCCCCGGAACACCGTCCTGTTCACGGTCACCTCCGACACCCTCGTCGCCGCCGACTTCGGCCCGCGCCGCCGGAGCGACGGCCGGACGCGCACCCGGGAGAAGGGTCCGTACCGCCGTCTCCTCGCGCGGCCCGGTGCCCGTGCGTTCACGGTCGGCGGCCTCCTCGCCCGGCTGCCGATGGGCATGTTCGGCGTGAGCGCGGTCGTGATGATCGCCGGGACGCGCGGCTCGTACGCCCTCGCCGGCGCCGTCACCGCGACGGGCCTGGCGACGACCGCGGTGGTCGCCCCGTGGACCGCGCGCCTGATCGACCGGTACGGGCAGGCCCGCGTCGCCCTGCCCGCCACGGCGTTCGCCGCGCTGGGCTTCCTCGCGCTGCTGCTCTGCGTGCGCCACGGCGCCCCCGACTGGACCCTGTTCGCCTGCTACGCCGCCACCGCCACGACGCCCAACACCGGCGGGATGTCCCGGGCCCGCTGGGCCCACCTGCTGAAGGGGGACGCCGGAGCCCTGCACACCGCGAACTCCCTCGAACAGGCCGCGGACGAGCTGTGCTTCATGCTCGGCCCGGTGGTCGCGGCCTTCCTGTGCGGAACCCTCTTCCCGGAGGCGGGCACCCTCGTGGGGGTCGTGCTGCTGCTGGCGGGCATGCTGCTGTTCACCGCCCAGCGGTCCACCGAGCCGCCGGTCGAGCGGCGCGCGCCCGCCCGCGCCCCCTTCCGGGTCCCCGGCATGCGGCCGCTGCTCGCCGTCTGCCTGGCGACGGGTGCGGTGTTCGGCGCGATGGAGGTCGTCACCATCGCGTTCGCGGACGAGCGGGGGCACCGCACGGCGGCCGGTGCGGTGCTCGCGTTCCAGGCGGCCGGTTCCTGCGCGGCGGGCCTGCTGTACGGCGCGGTGCGCCCCGCCGGATCCGCGCGGGCCCGGCTGCCGTGGTGCCTGGCCGCGATGACCGCGCTGATGGCCCTGCCGCTGCTCGCGGCCGGCCTGACCGGCTCGCTCCCGGTGCTGGCGGGGGCCCTCCTGCTGGCCGGCATGGCCACGGCCCCGACGATGGTGACCACCATGACCCTGGTCCAGCGGTGCACCCCCGCGGGTCGGCTGAACGAGGGCATGACACTGGCGGTGACCGGTCTGCTCGGCGGGATCGCGTGCGGCAGCGCGGCCGGCGGCTGGACGGTGGAGCACGTCTCGGCGACGGCCGGGTACGGCGTCCCGGTGGCGGCGGCCGCGCTCGCCCTCCTCGTCTCCGCGGCCCTGTTCGGGCGGTCGGACCGCTTCCCGTCCGGGCCGTCGAACCGCTCCACGGATTCCCGCACGCCCCATTGACGGCCCCCGGCCCCGCACATACCTTCACCCGTCGAAGCGCTTCGACTCCGCTGCGGATCCGCCCGGCCGCACCTCGGCCGCGCCCCCGCTCCGCGCCGACCGCGCTTCGGCGGGTGCTTCGGCACCGCTTCGGCATCCCCCACGGACAGCGCCAGGTGAGGACCCCCGATGGTGAAGATCACGGACGTGGCCCGGCGCGCCGGGGTCTCCCCGAGCACGGTCTCGTACGCACTCAGCGGCAAGCGTCCGATCTCCGACGCCACCCGGCGGCGCGTCCAGGACGCCGTCCGCGAGCTGGGCTACCGCCCGCACGCCGGGGCCCGCACGCCGGCCGGCCGCCGGTCGAAGGTGCTGGCCCTCGCGGTCCCGCTGCGCTCCGGTGTCCACGTGCCGGTGGTCACGCAGTTCGCGGTGTCGGTGGCCACCGCCGCCCGCGCCCACGACCACGACGTGCTGCTGCTCACCCAGGGCGAGGGCGAGGAGGGGATCAGGCGTGTCGCGGACGCGGGGCTGGCGGACGCGGTGGTGGTGATGGACGTGCAGCTCCAGGACCCCCGGCTGCCGTTGCTGCGCTCGCTGCCCTTGCCGTCCGTGCTGATCGGCGTGCCCGCCGAGCCGGACGGGCTGACCTGTGTCGACCTGGACTTCCGGGCGGCCGGTGAGCTGTGCGTGGACCACCTGGCGGGGCTCGGCCACCGGGTGGTGGCGCTGGTCGGCTCGCCGCCGGAGGTGTACGTGCGGCGGACCGCGTTCGCGCGGCGGCTCGTGCAGGGCTTCACGTCCGCCGCCGACCGGCACCGGATCGCCTCCACGGTGCACCCGTGCGGAACCGGCCGGGACGCCGCCCGCGCGGTCGCCGAGCGGCTGCTGCGCGAGCAGCCGGCGCTGACCGGGGTGGTCGTGCACAACGAACCGCTGCTCGACCCGCTGATCGACGCCTTCGAGCGGCTCGGCCTGCGCGTCCCCGACGACCTCTCCCTCACCGCCGTCTGCCCCGCCCCCGTCGCGGCCTCGGCCCGCGTCCCGGTCACCTCGGTCGCCGTGCCGTCGGCGGAGCTGGGCACGCGCGCGGTGCACCTGCTGGTGCGGAAGCTGTCCGGCACCCCCGTACCGCAGCACACCCTGCTGCCGCCCCGCCTGACGGAACGGGCGAGCACGGCGGCGCGGGCGGCCGCCTGACACGCGCCGACATGACGAAGACCCCGATATGACAAAGGCC
>NZ_MSGP01000655.1 GCF_002078235.1 Streptomyces viridosporus | reverse complement strand
GGGTGCGCGGCGGCCTCGACCGTGCCGCGTGGCAGGCGGCCCTGGACGACCTGGTCGAGCGGCACGAGGTGCTGCGCACGGCCCTCCTCGAGGTCGACGGCCGCCCCGTGCAGCAGGTCTGCGACCCGGTCGCGGTGCCCCTGCTCTGGGAGCGGGCCCCGCACGCCGCCGGCGAGCCGGAACGCCTGGAGGCCGTACGGCACCTGGCCGCGGCGCACGCCACCCGCCGCTTCGACCTCGCCCGGCCGCCGCTGCTGCGGGCCGGCGTGTGGGAGCTGGCCGACGACGACCACGTCGTCCTGCTCGCCTTCCACCACGCCGTCACCGACGGCTGGTCCAAGGACGTGCTGCTGGACGAACTCGGCCGGCACTACACGGCCCGCCGGGCGGGCGGGCGCGCTCCGCTGGCGCCGCTGCCCGTGCAGTACGGCGACTTCGCCGTGTGGCAGCGCGACCGTGCCGACAACGGCGCCCTGGAACCGCAACTCGCCTACTGGGAGCGGGTGCTCGAGGCCGCCCCGGTGCTGGAGCTGCCCACGGACCGGCCGCGGCCCCCCGTCTTCACCGGCCGGGGCGGTGCGGTCGAGGTCGACCTGCCCCGCGCACTCGTCGACCGGGCCGACGCCCTCGCCCGGGAGCGCGGCGCGACCCGCTTCATGGTGCTGCTGGCCGCCGCGCAGACGGTGCTGGCCCGCTGGACCGGGCAGACCGACATCTGCGTGGGCACGCCCGTCGCCGGACGCGGACGGCTCGAACTGGAGCCGCTGGTCGGCTTCTTCGTCAACAC
>NZ_MSGP01000654.1 GCF_002078235.1 Streptomyces viridosporus | reverse complement strand
GTCGGCTTCTTCGTCAACACCGTCGTCCTGCGCACCGACCTGTCCGGCCGGCCGGCCTTCCACACGCTCGTGGACCGGGTGCGCGACGTCGTCCTGGGCGCCTTCGACCACCAGGAGGTGCCGTTCGAACAGGTCGTGGGGCGGCTGCGCCCGGAACGCGACCTGTCCCGCAACCCGCTGTTCCAGGCCATGGTCGACGTCCAGGAGTCCTCCGCGACCGGCATCGGCCTGCCCGGTCTGGAGACGGCCGACGTCGCACTGCCCTGGAGGTCGGCCAAGTTCGACCTGACCGCCACCTTCGTGGTCCGGCCGGACCGCTTCGCGCTCAACGTCGAGTACGCCGCCGACCTGTTCGACCCGGACACCGCGACCCGGTTCGCCCACCACGTCGGCCGTGTCCTCGAGGCACTGCTGGCCGATCCCACCGCGCGCGCCGACGAGGCCGCCCTGCTCTCGGCGGACGAGCGGCGGCACCTCGTCGCGGACGCCGGGCGGGACGCGGAACCCGCACCGCCGTTCGAGGTGGCGGGCCCGCCGCACGCCCCGGCCGTCGTCTGCGAGGGCACGACCCTCGACCACGCTCGCCTGGACGCCCTCACCGGAGGACTGGCCGCGGCCCTGATCCGTGCGGGCACGGTCCCGGGCGACGCCGTGGGGGTGTGCGTCGACCGCGGCGTGTGGTCCGTGGCGGCGGTGCTCGCCGTCTGGCGGGCGGGCGGCGTCTACGTCCCGCTCGACCCCCGGCTCCCCGGGGAGAGGCTGCGGTACATGGGCGAGGAGGCCGCGGTGCGGCACCTGGTGTGCGACGCGGGCACCCGGGACCGCGCCGCCGCCCTCGGGGCCGTCGCCGTCGACGTCGGCGACGTCCTCCCCGACCCCGACGGACCCACCGCCACGCCCCCCGCCGCGACGACCTCGCCTACGTCATCTTCACCTCGGGCTCCACCGGCC
This sequence comes from Streptomyces viridosporus, assembly GCF_002078235.1. Classification (GTDB taxonomy): domain Bacteria; phylum Actinomycetota; class Actinomycetes; order Streptomycetales; family Streptomycetaceae; genus Streptomyces; species Streptomyces viridosporus. The sequence goes on along the minus strand of NZ_MSGP01000654.1, from coordinate 1,127 downwards.
GCCCCAAGGCCGTCGGCATCGAGCACCACGCCCTGGACGCCCATGTCGCCACCGCCCGCGAGGCGTTCGGACTGACCGAGCGGGACCGGGTGCTCACCTTCGCCTCCACCTCCTTCGACGCCTCGCTGGAGCAGATCCTGCCCGCGCTGAGCGCCGGGGCGACGGTGCTCGTGCGCCCCGACGACATCTGGGCGCCGGAGGAGCTGGCCGACCGTGTCGCCGCCGAGCGGGTGACGGTCATGGAGCTGACCCCCTCGTACTGGACGGAACTGGTGGCCCGCCTGGACGTGCTGGCCCCCCGGCTGGCCTCCCTGCGGCTGCTGGTGACCGGGGGAGAGGCGCTGCCCGCCGACCCCCTGGAGCGCTGGTTCGCGCACCTGCCCGGGGTGCCCGTGGTCAACACGTACGGCCCCACCGAGGCGGTGATCTCCGCCACCGCGCACACCGTCGTCTCGGCCCCGGCCGGCCGGGTGCCCATCGGCCGCCCGCTGGGCAGCCGCCGCGCCCATGTCGTCGACCCGCTCGGCGAACCCGTACCGCCCGGCGTGCCCGGAGAACTCGTCCTCGGCGGACCGGAGCTGGCCCGCGGGTACCTCGGACGGCCCGCCCTCACCGCCGAACGGTTCGTGCCCGACCCGTTCGGCACGCCCGGCGGCCGCCTCTACCGCACCGGCGACGTCGTACGCCGACTGCCCGGCGGGGAGCTCGAGTTCCTCGGCCGCAACGACGACCAGGTCAAGATCCGCGGCTTCCGCGTCGAACCGGGGGAGGCCGAGGCGGTGCTGCGCGCGCACCCGGGGGTGCGCGGGGCGGCCGTCGTGGTGCGCACCCTCAACGGCGAGACGGCCCTCGTCGGGTACGCCGCGGGCGGCGGGCTGTCACAGGAGTCCCTGCGCACCCACTGCCGGGCCCGTCTGCCCCACTACCTCGTCCCCTCCGCGTTCGTCCTCCTGGACGCCCTGCCGCTGACCGTGCAGGGCAAGCTGGACACCGCGGCCCTGCCCGATCCCGCGGCGCCCGCGCCGCACGCCGGCGTCGCACCGCGCACCCCGGCCGAGACGGTCGTGGCGCAGATCTGGTGCGAGGTGCTCGACCTGCCGAAGGTCGGCGTCCACGACGACTTCTTC
>NZ_MSGP01000653.1:299-737 GCF_002078235.1 Streptomyces viridosporus | reverse complement strand
TGGGGGGGGGGGGGGGGGGGGGGGGGGGGGGGGCGGGGGGGGGGGGGGGGGGGGGGGGGGGGGGGGGGGGGGGGGGGGGGGGGGGGGGGGGGGGGGGGGGGGGGGGGGGGGAGCGGGCCGACTTTCCGCGCTCCAGAATGGACCGCCGGGGAGACCGCACCGACCAGCCGTACGGCTCCGGCATGAAGATCACGACCAGGTGGGATGAGCAGGCCCGCCGAACACCCGTGAGGGAAGGCAGAGCTCTTGCCCGTGTCGGTCGAATGTGCCGGGGCACGGACCCTGCGGCGAGGAGTGGCGGGCGGAGCGAAGGACGGGGCGGCGCTGTGCGGCATCGCGCTGGGCCTCCAGCTCACCGGGCGACCTCACTCTCCCCCTCTGTTTGCGTCGGCTGCTGAGCGAGTAGATACAGGTTCTCCGCCGGTCACCCGGCGCTGC
>NZ_MSGP01000653.1:0-246 GCF_002078235.1 Streptomyces viridosporus | reverse complement strand
TGACGGCCAGGCCGGTCACCAGATCGACGACGGTGCCGATGGCGAGCGCCATGGCAAGGAAGATCAATGCGAAAGTGCGGACGTCGCGACGCAATACCGCCTTGGGGTCTCCCGCCGTGGTCAGGTCCGTGGGAACTCCGGTGAGCCCGGCGATGAGAGTGCCGACGGCTCCGGTGACGAGGCCGACCATGACCCCGGCAGAGAGCCCCGCGACGAGTCCGGCCGCCAGGGCGAGCGCGCACCCCA
>NZ_MSGP01000652.1 GCF_002078235.1 Streptomyces viridosporus | reverse complement strand
CAGCACGTACACCCGGGTGTTCCACACCGGGTGGCCGATCGGGACGGCGCGTGCCCCTTCGGAGGGCTCGCAGGTCCAGTGGGTGACGTCGACGGACGCCTCGGTCGGGCCGTAGAGGTTGTGCAGCTCGGCGTCGAACAGGTCGAAGAAGCGGGAGCGCTGGTCGCCGGTGAGGGCCTCGCCGCTGCAGATCACCCGGCGGAGGGAGGCCCCGCACCCGGCCGCGGCCGGCTCGGCGAGGAAGGCCTGGAGCATGGACGGCACGAAGTGCAGCGTGGTGATCCGTTCGGCGCGGATCAGTTCGGCCAGGTAGACCGGGTCCCGGTGGCCCTCGGGACGGGCCAGGACCAGCGTGGCGCCGGTGATCAGCGGCCAGAAGAACTCCCACACCGACACGTCGAAGCCGGACGGCGTCTTCTGGAGGACCCGGTCGTCGGCGCGCAGGCCGTACCGGTCCTGCATCCACAGCAGCCGGTTGACGATGCCGCGGTGCGGCACGGGCACGCCCTTGGGGCGGCCGGTGGAGCCGGAGGTGTAGATGACGTACGCCGGGTTGTCGGGACGGGCGGTGTCCGGCAGCGGCGAGGCGTCGAGCACCTGGAGCTCGGCGATCAGCCCCGCGTCGTCCAGGGACAGACGGGGGGTGCGGAGGTCCGGCTGCTCCGGGAGTCCGGCCGCCGCGACCGTGAGCAGCAGGGCGGGCTCGGCCTCGCCGAGCAGGTGGCCGATGCGGTCGGCCGGGTAGTCCGGGTCGACGGGCAGGTAGGCGGCGCCGGCCTTGAGGACGGCGAGCAGCGCGACGACAAGTTCGGGGGAGCGCGGTACCGCCACGGCAACGGTCCGCTCCGGCCGGACGCCCTCGGCGACGAGGCGCCGGGCCAGGCGGTTGGCGCGGGCGTCGAGTTCGGCGTAGGTGAGGGTGGTGTCCTCGAAGACGAGGGCCGGCGCGTCCGGGGTGCGGGCCGCCTGCTCGGCGAGAAGACCGGTCAGGGTGGTGTCGGGCACCTCGTGGCGGGTGTCGTTGCGGCGGACGAGGAGTTCGTGCCGCTCGACGGGACCGAGGACGTCGATCCGGCCGATGGCACGGTCCGCGTCGGCGGCGACCGCCTCCAGCAGCCGGACGTACCGGGAGACGAACTTCTCGACCGTGGCCCGGTCGAACAGGTCGGTGCTGTACTCGACGATGCCGTCGAGCCCGTCGTGGCCGCCGTCGGCGCCGCGCTTCTCGCCCAGTTCCAGCGCGAGGTCGAAACGGGCCGAGCCGGTCCGCACCGCGCGGGGTGCGACGCTCAGGCCGGGAAGCTCCAGGGTGGCCCGTTCGGTGTTCTGCAGCGTGAGCATCACCTGGAACAACGGGTGCCGGGCGAGGGAGCGCTCGGGGTTGACGACCTCCACGAGCCGGTCGAAGGAGACGTCCTGGTGGGCGTAGGCGGTGAGGTCCGTCTCGCGGACCCGGGCCAGCAGCTCGCGGAAGGACGGGTCGCCGGAGGTGTCGCAGCGCAGCACCAGGTTGTTGACGAAGAAGCCGACGAGGTCGTCGAGGGCTTCGTCCGTGCGGCCCGCGACGGCGGTGCCGATGGGGATGTCCTCGCCGCAGCCGAGCCGGTCGAGCAGGGCCGCGAGGCCCGCCTGGAGGACCATGAAGAGGCTGCAGCGGCTGTCGCGGGACAACTGGACGAGCTTGCGGTGCAGCTTCGGGGTGAGCGAGAAGGGCACGACGTCGCCCCGCAGGCTCGCCTGCGCGGGGCGCGGACGGTCCGTGGGCAGCGCCAGCTCCTCGGGCAGACCGGCCAGGACCTGCTTCCAGTGGGCGATCTGACGCGCGCCGACGCTGTCCTCGTCGTCCTCGCTGCCGAAGAGTTCGTGCTGCCAGAGGCTGTAGTCGGCGTACTGCACCGGCAGCGGCTCCCACGCGGGGGTCGCGCCGGACCTGCGGGCGGCGTAGGCGGTCGAGAGGTCGCGGGCGAGGGGCGCGAGCGACCAGCCGTCGCCGGCGATGTGGTGCAGCAGGAGCAGCAGGACGTGCCGCCGCGCGCCGAGGGTGAAGAGGGTGACCCGCAGCGGCGTCTCGGTCGCCAGGTCGAACGGAAGGGACGCGGCCTCGGCGAGCCGGTCGTCGAGGTCGTCGTCGGTGACGGCGACGGGAAGGAGTTCAGCGGCCGGGGCCGGGGGCAGGACGACCTGGTGGGGGCGGCCGTCGGTCTCGGCGAAGACGGTGCGCAGGCTCTCGTGCCGGGCGATGACGTCGGTCAGGGCGTCACTCAGGGCGCCCCGGTCCAGTTCGCCGTCGAGCTGCAGCACGAGCGGGATGTTGTAGCCGGCACCGGTGTTGTCGAAGCGGCCGAGGAACCACAGGCGCCGCTGGGCGAAGGAGAGCGGGATCTCGGCCGGCCGCGGCCGG
>NZ_MSGP01000651.1 GCF_002078235.1 Streptomyces viridosporus | reverse complement strand
CCGGACGCGCGTGTGCCTCGGCGTGCGCCTCAGAACGACAGCACGCCCAGGTCGGTGCCCTTCCAGCGCTCGCCCAGCCCGGTGAGCGTGACGTGCCGCACCTCGTCCGTGGTGTCGCCGACCGCACGGTGGATGACGAGCCGGAGGCGGTCCTCGGTCAGTTCCTCCACCTTGCCCTCGCCCCACTCCACGACGATCACCGACTCGGGCAACGAGACGTCGAGGTCGAGGTCCTCCATCTCGTCGAGCCCNNAGGGTCGTCTTGCCCGCGCCGAGCTCGCCCGAGAGCATCACGAGGTCGCCCGCGCGCAGCAGCTCGGCGAGCCGGCGGCCGAGCTCGCGCATCTGCTCGGGCGAGGTGACGGTCAGCTCGACGGCGTTCACGGGCTGCCGGGACGGCTGCGGCTCAGCCGGGCCGTGCGGTGTCGCTGGTGCTTCCATAACCGTTCACGGTAGTGCCTGCCGGCACCGCGCCCGCGCGGACGAGCAGGTCGGCCAGGCGGTCGGTGACCGCTTCCGGGTGTTCCAGGATCACCAGGTGCCCGGCGTCCGGCACCAGCACCAGCTCCGCGTCCGGCAGCAGATCGGCGATCGCCTCGCTGTGCTCGCTGGGCGTCACCAGGTCCTGCACCCCGGCCAGCACCAGCACCGGCAGCCCGGCGAAGTGGGCGAGGGCCTCGGTCTTGTCGTGGTCGTTGAACGCCGGGTAGTACTCGGCGACCACGTCGATCGGGGTGCTCTCGATCATCCGCTCGGCGAACCGGGCGACGGCCGGGTCCACGTCCCGGGAGGCGAACGAGTACCGCTTGATGATCCCGGCGAACAGGTCCGCGGTGGCCCGGCGCCCCCTCTCCACCAGCTCCGCCCGCTGCCCGAGCGCCTTCAGCACCCCCGGCAGCACCCGCCGCACCGCGTTGACCCCGGCCACCGGCAGTCCGAAGTTGACCTCGCCGAGCCGCCCCGACGACGTGCCCACCAGGGCCACGGCGACGACCCGCTCGCGGACCAGCTCGGGGTACAGGTCGGCGAAGGCCATCACGGTCATCCCGCCCATGGAGTGCCCGACCAGCACGATCGGCCCCTCGGGCGCCGCCGCGTCGAGGACGGCCTTCAGGTCCCGCCCCAGTTGCTCGATGGTGACCGGCTCGCCCCGCTCCGTCTGGGCCGCGCCCCGCCCCGAGCGGCCGTGGCTGCGCTGGTCCCAGTGCACGGTCCGCACCACGCCCCGCAGCGCGGCCCGCTGGAAGTGCCAGGAGTCCTGGTTGAGGCAGTAGCCGTGGCTGAAGACGACGGTGACCGGTGCCGGGGGCCTGCGGCCGAACAGCCGGCGGCGACGCGCGGGCGTGGTGGCGTCGGGGTCCGGGTCGGGGTCGTCGACCTCGTAGTACAACTCGGTGCCGTCGTCGGCGTACGCCTTGCCGGGCGTGCCGCGCAGCGCGCCGTACGGTCCCGCGGAGTCGAGGACGAGCCGGGCCTTGCGGCGCATGCCCCGGCCGACCGTCATCCGTTCTATCGCCACGCCGGCGGCCGCTCCGGTGGCGATCACGCCTATCGCCGCACCGGCGATGCCGGTCGCCCGGCGCCAGCCCCCGAAGGCTCCGGCGGAGGCGGCGGCCGCCGTGGCCGCGGTCGTGACGGCCTCCGCACTGCTCTCGCTCACGTACCGCTCCTCCTCGCCGGGCCGCTGGCCGGGGCGGGCGCCCGCGCCCCCGCGCGGGTCACCCGACCTGTTCCTCTTTCACCCAGGTTTTCACCCAGGTTTTCACCCGGGTTCTCACCCGGGTTCTCGCCTGGACTTCCACCTGGGCTCTCCCGTGGGCGCGTGCGCGCCGGCGGGCTCACGCCGACCGGTTCCCGCCGGTGCCGACGGGTGACCGGTCCACGCCGACGGGCTCATGGCGCCGCATTCACATGGACGCGCGGCACGCGGCTCCCGATCCGGGTGACGATCTCGTACGCGATGGTGCCCGCGGCCTGCGCCCAGTCCTCGGCGGTGGGCTCGCCGCGGTCGCCGGGTCCGAAGAGGACCACCTCGGCGCCCGGTTCCGGCTCGTCCCCGCCCAGGTCGACGACGAACTGGTCCATCGCGACCCGCCCCGCGACCGTGCGCCACTTGCCCTCGACCAGGACGGGGCCGGTGGAGGAGGCGTGGCGCGGGACGCCGTCCGCGTAGCCGAGGGGGACGAGGCCCAGGGTGGTCGCACCCGGGGTGACGTAGTGGTGGCCGTAGCTGATGCCGTGGCCGCCCGGGACGTGCTTCACCAGGGCCAGGGAGGCCGACAGGGTCATCGCCGGGCGCAGCCCGAGGTCGGCCGGGGTGCCGATCTCGGGGCTGGGCGAGACGCCGTACAGCGCGATGCCGGGGCGGACGAGGTCGAAGTGGGTCTCGGGGAGGGTGAGGGTGGCGGGCGAGTTGGCGATGTGCCGCACCTCGGGGCGCACCCCCTGCCCCTCGGCGTACGCCACCATCTCCCGGAAGCGGACGAGCTGGGCGGCGATGGAGGGGTGCCCCGGCTCGTCGGCGCAGGCGAAGTGGGACCACAGGCCGGTGACGCGCAGCAGCCCCTCGGCCTCGGCGCGCAGCGCTCCGGCGACCAGCTCCGCCCAGTCGCCGGGCTGGCAGCCGCCGCGCCCGAGCCCGGTGTCGGCCTTGAGCTGCACCCGCGCGGCCCGGCCCGCGAGGCGGGCGGCCCGCCGGACCTCCTCCAGCGCCCACATCCCGCCGACGGACACGTCGAGGTCGGCCTCGACCGCCTCCCGCCACGGTCCGCCGGGCGTCCACAGCCAGCACATGATCCGCACGTCGGCGGGCACCCCGGCGCCGGGCGCGCGCAGCGCGAGCGCCTCCTGCGGCGTGGCCGTGCCCAGCCAGGTCGCCCCGGCCTCGACAGCCGCCCGTGCGCACGCGACCGCGCCGTGCCCGTATCCGTCGGCCTTGACCACGGCCATGAGAGCGGCGCCGGGCGCGCGCTTGCGCAGGGTGCGCACATTGGCCCGGACGGCGGCCAGGTCGATCTCGGCACGGGCCCGCAGGGGAGCGGTCCGCTGGGCAACTGTCTCGTTCATTCCGCCCAGTGTCGCAGAGCGGTGCGACGCCCCCGGCCCACCGGGGGGCGCTCCGGCGGCCGCGTCCCGTGCGCCCGGCGGGGCGGGGACACGGAGCTGCACGCGCCGGACCGGGCCCGGGCCCCCGGCCCCCCGCACCGTCCCGAC
>NZ_MSGP01000650.1:3332-3778 GCF_002078235.1 Streptomyces viridosporus | reverse complement strand
CCGCCGGCCTCCAGCACCGCGTCCGCCCGCTCGATGAACTCCGGCTTCGGGATGCGCCGCCCCAGCTCCACCGACGCGACCATGTCCTCGCCGTAACTGAGCTTCGCACCCAACTCCGCCCGCGTCAGCCCCCGGCTCGTCCGCAGCAGCCGCAACTGTTGCCCGAAGCACCGCAGGATGCCCGTCTCGCCCTCACCGTGAGCCGTAGTCACCGGTGACCTCACCTCACCCACCCGCACAGTGGCGCCCGCCCCACACCCCGGCACAGGCACCCGATCGTCACTCACAGCTCACCCTAGACACACACACCGTGGCGGTCGCCCCACTTCGCCCCGCTTCCCCCGTACCGGGGACGAGCCCCCGTCCTCTCCCCGTACGGCCCTCGTCTGTACATCGAAACGCGTGCTGCTCTCCGCTGAGACGTGGTTCCCTTTGGTGCTGATGGA
>NZ_MSGP01000650.1:0-3277 GCF_002078235.1 Streptomyces viridosporus | reverse complement strand
GGCCACCGTCGTCGACGGTGGTGCGTCGCTCGGAGCAGCGGACGAGGAGACTGCTTCGGCAGCCACTGCTTCCTGGCGGGCCGGCCGCCCGCCGTGCCCGCCCTCAGTCGACCTCCCGCACGCGTGCAGCGGTCCGCTCGGCGAGCTCGCGGACGCCCTTGGCGGCGTTGTCCGAGAGTTCGCCGAGTACGGCGTCGGCGGCCCTGAGGAGGGCACGGGCCTCCTCGGGGCGGCCCGCGTCGGCCAGGGCGAGGGTGAGCCGGTAGTGCTCCTCGGCGATGAAGCAACCGAGGTTGACCCGCTGCCAGTGGCGCAGTGAGTCGTCGCCCGGGGCGGCCAGGGCGTCGCGCACGGCGGCCAGGCTGTCCGCCGCCTGCGGCAGCCGGCCGGCCTCTCGCTCCAGGCGGGCGAGGGTGTGCCGGGCCGAGGCCCGGTCCCATGCCGTCTCCTGAAGGGCGGCGTACAGGCGCTGGGCGCGCAGCGCCTGGGGAAGGTCGCCGAGTTCCTCGAAGTCCTGGGCGAGCCCGCTCAGCGGAGCCGTGGCCAGGGTGCGGGGCGCATCGGGGCGGCGGAGTGTGCTCTGGTCCATGAAGATGCTGTCGAGTTCGCGGATCAGCGTCACCCGCGCGAGGTCCGTCATCCCCTGGTCCCGCGCCAGGTCGGTCCATGTGGAGACCGGCTCGTCCGACGGGTCCGTCCCGAACATCGACTCGTCGAGCTCCCGCGCCCACTGTCGCAGCTCGTCCGCGCTCGCACCCGGTTCCGGCATACCGCCCAGGCCGCACGCCGTGTCGAAGTCCGTCTCCCGTACCTCGAGCAGCAGCGGCAGGTCTCCGGTGTCTCCGTGAAGCCCCACCAGCACGGCCGCGAGCCGCAGTTCGTCCGTCATCGATGACTGCGTCTCGTGCCGCAGCAGATGCCGCAGCAGCTCCAGATCGCCCTCGGCACGGTCGAACTGCGCGGCCCGCAGGGTGATCCGGCGCCGGACCGGGTCCTCGGCGACTTCACGCCATGCCGTGCGGTCGCCCTCCCGCAGGCGGGCGAGATCGGCGCGGCCCGCCGCGAGCACGGGCTCCCACAGCGGGGGACCGGCCGGACCCAGCCGGTCGTACGCGCACCCCTCCTCCGCATTGAGCAGGACGAAGTCCGGCTCGGTGCGCAGCAGCGCGGCACGCAGTCTGCCCACCAGCTCGACCGGGGAACGTTCAGGGAAGCCCAGCGCCGCACGGAGTTCGGCCCGCTCCTCGTCGATTCCGTAGTACTCGCGGATCTCGTCCTCGGTCTCCGCGACGCACGCCAGGATCTTCTCCTCGCCGTCGTCCGGCGACAGACGTGTGCAGCCGCGCCAGCCGGGCAGGCCGATCACGAGCTCCAGGGCCTCGTCGACACTGGATCCGATGATCCCCGCGGCGCCCTCCGAGTCGGCGTAGAGCACCGAGCCGTCCGCGCACACGAAGTACGTGCCGCCGGTATCGTCCCCGGCTACCGTCTCCAGCGGTCCGCCTGAGGCGAGGCGGACCTCCTCGACATGGCCGTGGGCGGCGCGGTCCAGGTCGAAGTCGAAGGGGAAGGCGGCCAGTTCGGCCAGGCGGCGGTCCTGCCGCAGCAGCCGTAGCGCGTGATCGGTCATGTCACGAAAAGTAACACCGTCCGCTGGTCTCCCCCGCCCCACGGCGGTCCCGTCGGCGGGCCGCCGCCGTGCCGTGACAGGATCCGGCCGTGACGTGCGACGTGTGTGGACACGAGATGCGGCAGGTACCGGTGGCCGAGCCGCGAGCGGCATGGGACCTGCCGGTGAAGGAACGGTGGTTCTGCCCCTGGTGCTACGCGTGGACCGAGCTGGGACACGATCCCCGTGAGGTTTCACGCCCCCAGTACCAGCCCCCGCACGAGCGTTGGGAGCGGGCGGACTCACCCGAGCTGCCCGAGGACGTGGTCCACGCCTACGACACGGCCTACGCCTATACGGATTCCGGCGCGACCCTGTGCGGCATGGTGCACGACGACCTCTCCGTCTCCCCGTACTTCTGGATGCCCGACCGGGACGACGCCTGTGCCGCCTGCAAGGAGACCGCCGTCGTCATCGACCGGCGCTGGCCGCCGGAGATGCGCGACGGGAACCGCGTCAGCCCTCCCCCTCCCCCTGGTTCCTCCTGGCCCCCCCTCTAGAGTCGTCGTCACATGGCACGGCCACACCGGCGGGAAGGCGAAGGTGACGGTCGCCTGGTGGGACTCGGTCGTCCTGGAGCAACAGGTGGCGAGCACCCCTCATCACCGTGTGCGTCGCGAACGGCCGGCCCGGCCCGGACGGACCGGGCCGACCGCCGTCAGCGGTTACCTGACGTGGAAACCGTAGACGTGGTGGGTGTCGGCGCCGCTGAAGGGGGCCAGTGTGTGGGGCGGGAGGACCGCGACGTCCCATCCCCAGTTCGTCCTCCAGAAGACGACCACCTCGTGGGCGCCCGAGGAGAAGGAAGTGACGCCGCCCTGTTCGAGCGGGACGTCACCGGGTCCGGTCCAGCACCGGCTGTGCTCCGCGCCGTTCTCCAGGTACGTCACCCGCACGGCATCCGTGCCGGCGCCGCAGTCGATCTCCTCGGTGGCTAAAGCGGGCGCTGCCGGGAGCGCGATGCTCATCGCGACGGCCGCCATGGCAGCCAGTGCCAGTTTCTTGGGTCGGCTCTTCACAGTGTCGTGGTTCCTTCCGGTCGGAGCTCCGATGTGACGGGGCTTTAGATGAACCATCAACCATCAATCGGCTTTGTTTCAACGCTTCGGTTTCAGTCAAATCTCCTCACGAGCCGACCGACGGGGATGTCCGCGGGCGTCCCGGCCCGGACCCCCGGGCGCCCTGGAGGAACGGGGCGCTCCGGACGGGCCGGGGAGGAGCGCACAGGCTCCGTGGGAAAGGTGCGCGGGTGGTGGGGAACGCCCTGCGGTTCCGGGGCGGATCGCCGCTGCCGGGCCCTCGTCCGGGACGAGGGTGGTCCCGGGGCACCGGCCGAAGACGCCGTTCGGCCCGTTCGGTGACGTGATGCCGGAGGGGGCCGACGGGCAGCGGCGGTTACCGGCCCCGGACGGGCGGATCGCGGACGTCGTCGCCGCCGTCCACCGCTTCGACCGGGTGCGGGGCGTGCCGGTGGCAGTGGACGCGGCCGGGCCGGTGTGACACGTCGCGGCCGGACCGCTGGACCTCCGTCTCACTCTCGGACGGCGGGGCGGGCCCGGACGGCTGCTGCGGTGCGTCCCGCCCCGCTCGGCGCCCGGCCCGCCGCCC
>NZ_MSGP01000065.1 GCF_002078235.1 Streptomyces viridosporus | reverse complement strand
GCCTTGTCGGGCGACGGCGTCCCAGACGCCGTCGCCCGGCAGGGCGGCGGGATCGACGGTCGCGGTCGCCCGCAGCACCAGCCGCACCCGTCCGCCGTCCCCGACGGGAACCGTCTCCCGGACCAGCTCCACGGGCTGGAAGTACTGGGCGCCGCCCGCCCGTTCGCGCAGCAGCAGATCCGCGGTGGCCCGGCCGAAAAGGGCCGTGGTCTCCGCGCCGACCCACGCCACCGCCGCCGCCACGTCCTTCGGCGGTTCGGCGAGCGGGGTACGGCCGGCGTCGGCGGGGAAGGTCATCGGCTCACGGGCGGAGGCGTACTCGGCGGTGAAACCGACGCGCAACGAGCCGTCCTGCCACTCGACGTCCGTCGGAACGGCCGTCGGCGCGACCGAGGCCTCCCACTCGGCGAAGGCCACCACGTCGTCGTACCGGCCGGCGGCGGCCAGCGCGGCGACGACCTGCTGCGTCGGCTGCAGCCCCGCCGCGACCCCCGGACCGAACCGCTCGACGACGACCTCGTGGATGCGGGCGAACAACTCCCGGCGGTAGTCGTCCGGCAGCCCGAGCAGCCGCCGGGCGCGCAGCCGCTCCACCATCTCCACCCGCAGCCAGCGGCGGAACAGCCGGTCGCGCACCGGACCCGGCTCGGTGTACCGCTCGACCACGTCGAGCGCCTCCCGCAGGTTCCCGAAGTACCCGGCCGGGTCGAAGCGCCGGAAGCCGGCGTTCGAGGCGTCGTCGCGTCCGACGTGGTAGTAGCAGACGTAGTCGCTGAGCACGGAGACGTTGTCCGCGCGCAGATAGGCCTCGACGACGAAGACGTGGTCCTCCAACCGCCGCCGTCCCTCCGGGAAGCGCAGCCCGATGCGGTCGAGGAACTCCCGGCGGACCATCTTGTGCGGGGTGAGACTGTCGATCAGCGGGGCGTTCTCGACCGTGGCCCGCGGGTGGTTGCGGCGGAACAACTCCACCGGCACACCGCGGTTCCTGCCGGCCATCTTGCCCACGACCACGTCCGCGCCGTGGGCCACGCCGTACGCGTACATCCGCTCCAGGGCCTCGTCGCCCAGGTGGTCGTCGTTGTCGACGAACATCACGAACTCGCCCCGGGCGGCGTCGATCCCGACGTTGCGGGGCTTGCCGGGCCAGCCGGAGTTCTCCTGGTGGATCACCCGCATCCGGGGGTCCTCGGCGGCGAGCCGGTCGAGCCGGGCCGGTGTCCCGTCGGTCGAGCCGTCGTCGACGAAGACCACCTCGTACTCGTCGGGGGGCAGCGACTGCCGCTGCAGCGAGGAGATGCAGTCCTCGATGTGAGGGCCCGGGTTGTAGACGGGAACGATGACACTGACCTTGACCGGCATCGGGATTTCATGGCCCTTCGGGTCGTTTGCCGCCGAACGTGCCGGCTTGGTGTGCATTGCCCGATCGTATCCCCACGGCCACCGCGGCCCCACCCTTCGGCCACGCCGGGACCGTGCCGCGGTCGCCGTGGCCCGGTCCGCCCGGTCGGCTTGTACGAGCGGTCACTTGGGGCGTGGCGAAAGACGGGGGAGCCGGCACGGCCTAGGCTGCCGCCCGTGCGACTGCTTCTGATGTCCGACACCCACCTGCCCAGGCGTGCCAAGCGACTGCCCGCGCCACTGCTCGACGAACTCCCGCGTGCGGACGTCGTGTTCCACGCCGGGGACTGGGTCGACACGGCCACCCTCGACCTGCTGGAGAGCCGCAGCCGGCGTCTCGTCGGCGTGTACGGCAACAACGACGGGCCGGAGCTGCGCGCCCGGTTGCCGGAGGTGGCGTACGCCGAACTCGACGGGCTGCGCTTCGGCGTGGTCCACGAGACGGGACCGGCCCGGGGACGGGAGGCCCGGTGCGCCGCACGGTTCCCCGAGCTGGACGTGCTGGTGTTCGGGCACAGCCACATCCCGTGGGACACCACGGCCGCCACGGGACTTCGTCTGCTCAACCCCGGCTCGCCGACGGACCGCCGCCGGCAGCCGCACTGCACCTACCTGACCGCCACGATCACCGAAGGGCGGCTCGAGGAGGTGGAACTCCACCGGCTGCCCCCGCGACGGTGACCGTACAAGGACAGGCCGGGCCGCTTCCACCGACAACGAAGCGGCCCGGCCTGTCCTT
>NZ_MSGP01000649.1 GCF_002078235.1 Streptomyces viridosporus | reverse complement strand
GCGGGCGGTTCGTCGGGCGGCAGCGCGGCGCTCGTCGCTGCCGGGGCGGTGCCGATCGCGCACGCCAACGACGGCGGCGGCTCGATCCGCATCCCCGCCGCCTGCTGCGGACTCGTCGGCCTCAAGCCGACCCGCGGCCGGGTCCTGGCGAACGCACAGAGCCACCGGCTGCCCCTCGACATCGTCTCCGACGGCGTCGTGAGCCGTTCCGTGCGGGACACCGCCGCGTTCCTCGCGGCCGCCGAGAGGTACTGGCGCAACCCGAAGCTGCCGCCCCTGGGCCTGGTCGAGGGCCCCTCGGAGCGGCGCCTGCGCATCGGGTTCCTGCTGGACTCCCCGAACGGTGTCCGCTCCGACCCCGCGACTCGGGCGGCCGTCACGGAGACGGCGGCGACGCTCGAACGCCTCGGCCACACCGTGGAGCCGGTGCAGCCGGCCCTCGACCCCCGCTTCACCGAGGACTTCCTCACCTACTGGGGACTGCTGTCGTTCCTCATCGGTGCCACGGGCCGGACCCTCGGCGCGGATTTCGACCGGCACCGCATGGACGGCCTCAGCCGGGGGCTGCGCGAGGCCTACCTGGAGAACTGGCGGCGCACCCCGGGCGTGCTGCGGAGGCTGAGGCGCACGAGGGAGGCGTACGCGGCGGCGTTCCGCGGGCTCGATCTCGTCCTCTCCCCCGTGCTCGCCCACACCACACCGCCGATCGGCCACCTCAGCCCGGCCGTTCCCTACCCGGCGCTGATCGAGCGGATCCTCGCCTACGTCGCGTTCACACCGCTCGACAACGTCGTCGGCACACCGTCGCTCTCGGTGCCGGCCGTGAGCACGACGGAGGACGGGATGCCCGTCGGCGTCATGTTCTCCGGCCGCCCCGGCAGCGAACGGACGCTCCTGGAGGTGGCGTTCGCCCTGGAGGCGGACCGCCCCTTCCGGCGCGTCCAGGACGTGTGACACCGCGGCCGTCCTCCGCGCCTTTCGGCCGCGCGCCCCGAGGCGTGGCCGCCGCGCCGGCCCGCGCCGGGGGCACGGCGGGCCCGAGCGGCCCCCGCACGAGGGCCGGCGACGAACGGCCGGCCGCGACCGGTGGGGAGGTCAGTGCCCGGGATCCCGGTCCCGGGGGACCACCACGACGGGACAGGCCGCGTGCTGGGCGCAGCGGTGGCTGACCGACCCCAGGATCGCCCTGGTGAAGCCGCCCCGCCCCCGGCGGCCGAGGACGAGGAGCGCGGCCCCCTCCGAGGCCCGGATCAGCACCTCCGACGGATCGCCCTCGACCAGGTGCTCCTTCAGGCCGGCGGGAGGCTCGTCCGGGAAGACCGTCCGCAGTTCCTGCGCGAACCGCTCCTCGGCCTGCTGCAGGTCGAACGCGGGGTCGATCGCCGGTCCGCTCCAGCCCCGGGAGGACGGCGTGTCCCAGACGTGGATCGCCTCGACGACACCGCCGACGACCCGTGTGTAGCGGTCCGCCCACCGCAGGGCGGCGTACGACGAGGGAGATCCGTCCACCCCCACGACCACCCGTGGTACTTCGGAGGATTGCATGGCCACCTCGCTCAGCAGTCGTTCTCTGCGCCCTTCCACGCTGCCGGGACCCGCGCCGCCGCGCCAGCGGAGGCGCTCAGGAGGGTGCGGGGACGGCCGGCCCGGTGCGACGGCGCGGGGGAGCGGACGGTGGCCCCGGCGCACCGGACCCGGTGACAGGTCCTTCCGGTCGGCCCGTCGGCCGCCGGGGCCCGAGCGGCCCGTTATTAATTTTGCACGGCGTGCATCTTTGCATAGCATGCACGTCGTGTCGGAGAAGGGTGCCGCGGGGGGCGGTCTGCGGGAGCGGAAGAAGCGGGCGACGCGTGCCGCGCTCGCCGAGGCCGCGGTGCGACTGGCCGCCGAGCACGGTGCGGAGAAGGTCACCGCCGAGGCGATCAGCGCGGCGGCCGGAGTGTCCGTGCGGACCTTCTTCAACTACTTCGACACGCGCGACGACGCCTTCGTCGTGATCGACGCGGACGCGGGCGCACGGATGCGACAGGCGGTGCTCGACGCGCCGGCCGCGCTCTCCCCGCTGGAGGCCCTGCGCGACGCCATGGCGGCGGAACTCGCCGAGGCGGAGCAGCAGCACGAGCTGTGGCAGTTGCACGCCCGGGTGCTGCACGCCTCGCCGCACCTGCTGGTGCGCAGCCTCGGCGCGCACCTGGCGGACGAGACCGAACTGGCCGAGGTGATCGCCGCGCGCATCCGCTCCGGCGGCCGGCCGGCGTCCGTGTCCGCCCCCGGAGCCGGTTCCGACGAGGAACGGCGCAGGGCGCTCGACCTGTACCCGCGGCTGCTGGCCGCGGTGGCGGGCACCGCGGTGCGGACCAGCGTGGAGCACTGGTGCGCCCGGCAGGAGGAAGCGGCCTTCCTCGACGTCTTCCGGGAGGTGTTCGCCCTCCTCGCCGCCGGGCTTCCGGCTCCTCCCGCCTGAGTCACCGCCCCGGCCGCCCGGCTCCCGCCGCGGCCGGCACCCCAGCCGTCCGGTCCGTGCCCGCGAGCGCGCCGCCCTGTGCCGCCCTCCGGCCCGTGCGGACCGTCCGACCATCACCGAAAGAGATCCCGTGACCCCACCCCCGGCGCCCGACGACGCGCCTCCCACCTCCATGACCCACCGGCAGATACTCCAGGCCATGTCCGGCCTGATGGCCGGCATGTTCGTCGCGATCCTGGCCGGCACCGTCGTGTCCAACGCGCTGCCCACGATCATCACCGATCTGGGTGCCAGCCAGTCCTCCTACACCTGGGTCGTCACCTCCGAACTGCTGGCCATGACCGCGACGGTGCCCCTGTGGGGGAAGCTGTCCGACCTCTTCGACAAGAAGCTGCTGCTCCAGCTCTCGCTGGGCATGTTCGTGGTCGGCTCGCTGCTGGCGGGCTTCTCCGAAGGCATCGGCCTGCTGATCTTCAGCCGGGTCGTGCAGGGCATCGGCGCGGGCGGCCTGACCGCCCTCGCGCAGGTCGTGATGGCCTCCATCATCCCGCCCCGCCAACTGGGCAAGTACGCCGGCATCTTCGGTGCCGTCTTCGCCGTGGGCACCGTGGCCGGACCGTTGATCGGCGGCGTGCTGGTCGACACCTCCTGGCTGGGCTGGCGCTGGTGCTTCTTCATCGGCGTGCCGTTCGCCCTGCTCGCCATCGTGCTGCTGCAGCGCACGCTGCGGCTGCCCACCGCGCGGCGCGAGGTGCGGATCGACTGGCTCGGCGCCTTCCTGATCGTCGCCGGTGTCTGCGCGCTGCTCATCTGGGTGTCGCTGGCCGGCAACGAGTTCGACTGGATCTCCTGGCAGACCGCCGCCCTCGCGGGCGGTGGCGTGGTGCTGCTGCTCGCCGCGGTCCTCGTGGAGGCCCGCACCCCCGAGCCGGTCATCCCGCTCGACATCTTCCGCAACCGCACGGTGACGCTGACCACCGTCGCCAGCCTCCTGGTCGGTGTCGCCATGTTCGGCGGGACCGTCTTCCTCTCGCAGTACTTCCAGATCTCCCTGGGCAAGTCGCCGACCGTCGCCGGCCTGATGAGCCTGCCCATGATCATGGGCCTGCTGGTGTCGTCGACCGTCGCCGGACAGGTGATCAGCCGCACCGGCAAGTGGAAGCGGTACCTGGTGGCGGGCGCGGTCACCATGACCGTCGGTCTGGGCCTGCTCGCCACGATCGACGCCGACACCCACTTCGGTCTCCTCAGCCTCTACATGGCGGTGCTCGGCGTCGGTGTCGGCATGCTGATGCAGAACCTGGTGCTCGCCGCCCAGAACGACGTGCCCGCCGCCGAACTGGGCGCCGCGACCTCCGTGCTGTCCTTCTTCCGCAGCATGGGCGGCACCATCGGCACCAGCGTCCTCGGCGCGATCCTCGCCAACCGGGTCACCAGCGAGATGACCAAGGGCTTCCAGGAGGCGGGCATCACCGTGCCGGCCGGTGAGGGCTCGGGCGGGAGCAGCGTCCCGGACATGTCCACGCTGCCCGCCCCGATGCGGGCCGTCGTCGAGCACGCCTACGGCGTCGCCACGGCCGACCTGTTCCTCATCGCCACGCCGTTCGCGCTGCTCGCACTGGTCGCCGTCGTGTTCCTGAAGGAGAAGCCGCTGAAGACCACCAGCGGCATGGAGCGCCTCGCCGAGGAGTCCGGCGCCCTGGACGCCGCGTCGGAGCAGGCGCCCGGGCACAGCCCGGCGCCGACGGGCAAGGACCCGGCGGCGCCGGTCGGCTGAGCCGGGACCCGGCGGGCCGGACACGCGCGGCCGGACGGGGCCGCCCACCACGCGGTGGGCGGCCCCGTCCGGCCGTTGCGCGCACCGCCCCGGCCGCGTGCCACCGCGGGTGAACCGGCCGGGCGCCCGCCCGTCTCGCGGATCACCTCTTCGTCCCGTGCCGCCGGAGCCTCGCCACGGGCCCGTGGCGTCACCAGCCGGGCGGCTTGGCGGTGCCCAGCGCGCGGGTGACGGTGATCTCGATGACCACCCGGTTCGGGTTGACGCGCGGCTGCCGGTAGCGCTCGGCGTAGCGCCGCTCGGCCTCGGCCACGGACTCGGCGTCGTCCCTGACGACGGCGGGGCCCTCCAGGGTGCACCAGCGCCGGCCGTCGACCTGGCTGACGGCGACCACGGTCCCCGGGGCGGACCGGCGCACGTTGCGGACCTTCTTGCTCCCGGCGTCGCTGATGACGCGGGCGACACGGGTCTCGGGGTCGTAGGTGACCCCGACGGGCACGAGGTGTGGAGTGCCGTCCTCCGGACGACGGGTGGCGAGGAAGCACACCCGGCGTTCCCGCCAGAAGGCGGCGTCGGTCTCCGTTTCGGCCTCGGCTCCGGCCGGCGGCGGGGTGTCGGGGTGCAACGCTTCTCCTCTGTGCGGGGCGGTACGGCTGCGCAGGGTGCCGGTCCCGTCCGGGACGGTCCGGCTCGAGGGCCTGCACCCCGACCGTACGCCGTGGACCCCCCGCCCGCCCGCGGCCCGCGGGCCGTACCGTACCCGGCTCGGCCGGGAGCGGGTGTCCGACCGCCGTCAGGGGCTGGTGAGGACGACGAGTTGCCGGGTCGCCCGGGTCATCGCGACATAGCGGTCGACCGCTCCCTCGACGCCCTCGCCGAACGCCTCCGGGTCGACGAGGACGACCAGGTCGAACTCGAGCCCCTTCGACAGCTCCGGGGTCAGCGACCGGACGCGGGACGTCGCCCGGAACGAGGGAGCGCCGATGACGCAGGCGGTCCCGTCGCCGTGCGTGGCGAGCCAGGTGTCGAGGACCGGGTCCAGCTCCGCGACGGACCCGTGGACGACGGGAACGCCGCTGCGGCGGACGGAGACCGGCACGTTGGCGTCCGGGAGCACGGCCCGGACGACCGGCTCGGCTTCCGCCATGACCTCTTCCGGCGTCCGGTAGTTGATGCTCAGGGACGCCACCTCGATCCGGTCGAGCCCGACCCGCTCGAGCCGTTCCCGCCACGACTCGGTGAACCCGTGCCTGGCCTGGGCGCGGTCCCCGACCACGGTGAAGCTCCGGGACGGGCAGCGCAGCAGCAGCATCTGCCACTCGGCGTCGGTCAGTTCCTGGGCCTCGTCCACGACGATGTGCGCGAACGGGCCGGCGAGCAGATCCGGGTCGGCGACGGGCAGTTCGGACTCGTCGACCAGGCTGACCCGGGCGTCCTCGCCGCGCAACATCGTCACCAGGCCTTCGCCGTCGTCGCCGTCGGCCCCGGAGTCGGCCGCGGCGTCGATCAGGTTGTCGACGACCTGCGCCATGCGCTCGTGCCGGGCGGCGACGAGGGCCTCGCGCCGACGCCTGCGCCGGGCCGTCTCCGGATCGCCGAGCCGCTGCCGTGCCGCGTCCAGGAACGGCAGGTCGGACACCGTCCAGGCCCGGGGGTCCGCGCGCCGCAGCGTGCGCACCTCGTCGGGGCCGAGCCAGGGAGCGCACATCCGCAGATAGGCCGGCACCGACCACAGGTCCCCGACGAGATCGGTCGCTTCGAGCAGCGGCCAGGCCCGGTCGAAGGCCGTGACCAGCTCCCTGTTCCGCGCCAGCGACCTGCGGAGCAGGTCGGCCGGGACGTCGCCGTCCTGTGCCGAGGCCTCGTCGTCGTGCTTGGCCACCAGGATGGTGAGCAGTTCCTCCCAGACCTGGTCGCGCGCCTCATTGTGCGGAGTGCCGGGTTCCGCCGCCTCGAACGCCGCGGCCCAGTCGTCGGCGCTCAGCCGGACGTCGGACCAGGGGGTCGTGACCGTCATCCCCTCGGCGGGCGGCTCCTCGTAGAACCGGACGGCCGTCTCGATCGCCCTCACCAGGTCCGCGGACGACTTCAGGCGGGCCACCTCCGGATCGGCCTCGGTCCCCGCCGAGGCCCCCTCGGTGACGAGGTCCCGCAGGATGCAGGTCCGCACGCCCTCCTCGCCGAGGCTGGGCAGGACGTCGGAGACGTACTCCAGGTAGGGCCGGTGCGGACCGACGAACAGCACGCCGCCCCGGCGGTGGCCGACGCGGGGGTCGGAGTGGAGGAGGTAGGCGGCGCGGTGCAGCGCGACGACGGTCTTCCCCGTGCCCGGACCGCCGTCGACGACGAGGGCGCCGCGGGACCCCGCCCGGATGACGGCGTCCTGGTCGGCCTGGATGGTGCCCAGCACGTCCCGCATCCGGGGCGACCGGCTGCTGCCCAGACCGGCGATGAAGGCGGACTGGTCGTCGAGCGCGGCGTGCCCGGCGAACCCGTCCGGGGCGAACACCTCGTCCCAGTAGTCGCTGATCCGGCCGCGGGTCCAGCGGTACCTGCGGCGGCTCGCCAGCCCCATCGGGCGGGCGTGGGTGGCCCCGAAGAACGGCTCGGCCGCGGGAGAGCGCCAGTCGAGCAGCAGCCGGCGGCCCGCGCCGTCCGTGAGGCCGAGCCGTCCGATGTACACGGGCCCGGAGCCGTCCGCGCCGACCATGCGCCCCAGGCACAGGTCGAGGCCGAAGCGGCGCAGCACGCGCAGGCGGGCGGTGAGCCGGTGGATCTCCACGTCCCGGTCCATCGCCTCCCGGCCGATGCCGCCGGGCGCCCTGCGCAGGGCGTCGAGGCGGTCGGACACCTCGGCGACCGACTGCTCCAGGCACTCCGCGACGGCCGCGAAGTGCTGTTCGTCGTCGGCGATCAGCGTCGGGTCGGCCTTGGGGGAGAGGCGGTCGGGAAGGTCGAAGGCACTGGTGGTCAGGGGGTTCACGTCATCGGCTCCGTTGGAGGGCCGCCCGCGGTCATGGCACGCGTCGGCCCGGTTCGACGATCCCGCGTGGTCCGCGCGGGTACGGACGACGGCCCTTCCCCGCCCACCGCGTCGAGCAGTGGCTCCGCACGGCTCGTCTTTCCGCGGGGTCCGGCCTCGGCCGACCATCCTGAGGCACCCCCGGGGCCTTGCCGCAAGCCCCC
>NZ_MSGP01000648.1 GCF_002078235.1 Streptomyces viridosporus | reverse complement strand
GCGCCCGGCGCCGGGCGCGGCGGGCCGAACTGCGGCTGCGGGCCCCGTTGCTGCCCGGGGAGGAACCGGGCTCCGAGCGGCTGGTGGTCCTGGAGGGAGAGCGGCCCGACGCCTGGTGGCTGCCCGGCACCCCGCCCCAACTGGTCGTCACCACGGCCGCCTTGCGCCGGCTGAAGGGCCGGCAGCTGGACGCCGTCCTCGCGCACGAACGCGGGCACGCGCAGGCCCGGCACGACTGGCTGCTGCACTGCTCCTCCGCGCTGGCCGACGGGTTCCCGCAGGTGCCGGTGTTCGCCGCGTTCCGCGACGAGATGCACCGGCTGGTCGAACTCGCCGCCGACGACACCGCCTCCCGCCGCTTCGGCCGGCTGACCACGGCCCTCGCCCTGGTGGAGCTCAACGAGCACCGGGGGGTGTTCGGACCCTGCCCGGCCTCGCAGGCGAACGTCCCGGCCCGGGTGCGCCGGCTGCTCACTCCCCCGGACCGGCTGACGGCGGGACGGCGGCTGCGGCTGACGGCCGCGGCGGCCCTGGTGCCGGTGGTCCCCGTACTGGTGGCGTTCGTGCCGGGATTGCGGGCACTGGGATAGCCGGCGGACCCGGAACAGGCCGGGTACGCCCTCCGGGCGGT
>NZ_MSGP01000647.1 GCF_002078235.1 Streptomyces viridosporus | reverse complement strand
ATCGAGACGCCCTCGAGGGCGGCCTCGCCCACGTTCGCCCTGTCGATGTCGGTCAGTTCCAGTGCCCGGATCTGGCCGGCGTCGACCATGGCCTGCATCTTGCCGCCACCGCGCTGCAGGAAGATGTCGGGCGCGGAGTTCGAGTTGAGCGCGTTCTGCAGCTTGCCGTCGAGGTCCTCGTTCTGGACCGACTGGATCTTGATCGTGACGTCCGGGTGCAGCGCTTGGTACGCCTTCGCGGCGTCCTTCCAGTACTGCGCGCCGCGCCCTTCCATCGCGTTCGTCCAGAGGGTCACCGTGCCCCGGCCGTCGGACGAACCGCTGCCGTCGTCGCCGGCGCAGCCGGCAGCGGCGAGTGCGACGCACAAGCCGATCGCGGCAGCCGTCGCGCTGCGGGTTTTCCTCATCACCGTGGAAGCTCCCTGATCTGTCGTCAGTGATCCAACTGCTGATAGTTTGCGCAAACTAATGGGCCATCCGCGAAGCAGGAGCAAGATGTACCGCCCGAAATGAAAGCAAGGCAACCAACAGTTTTCGCAAGTTGCGCAATCGTTACTGACGCAGCAGCCGTCGTACGTGATCACGAACGGGTGCGGTGGCGGTCAGGAACGTGCTCAGCCGGGCCCCGGTCGGCCGGGGCGG
>NZ_MSGP01000646.1 GCF_002078235.1 Streptomyces viridosporus | reverse complement strand
CCCGGCACCGCACCCGGGGCGCCGCACTCGCCCCGGTCCCGCGGGCCGCCGCCGAGCAGCCCGCGCACCAGCGGGTGGGCGCAGAACAGCCCGTCGCGCACGCCGATGCCGTACTCGGCGGACAGCGCGGCGGCGAAGTGGGAGCTGTTCCAGCCCTCGACGACGAAGGAGAGCACCCCGACGCGCGGGGCGTCGTCCCCGAACAGGGACAGGAACCGCACCTCGGGCAGGTCCGCGAGCCCGTCGCGCACCGTGCGGATCAGCTGCTCCTCGCGGGCCGCGAGGGTGTCGAACCCGGCCTCGGTGAGGGCCTTGCAGGCCGAGGCGAGGGCGTGGACACCGATGACGTTGGGCGAGCCGGCCTCGTGCCGGGCGGCGCCGTCGTGCCACTCCACGTCCACGGTCCCGTCCTCGCGCCGGGTGACCCTGCGGCTGGCGCCGCCGCCCGCGAGGTAGGGCTCGGCCTCCCGCAGCCAGTCGGCGCGGCCGGCCAGGACACCGGAGCCGAAGGGCGCGTACAGCTTGTGTCCGGAGAGGGCGACCCAGTCGACGTCCAGCTCGCGCACGCTCACCGGGCGGTGCGGGGCCAGCTGGGCGGCGTCCAGGACGATCCGGGCGCCGTGCGCGTGGGCGGCGGCGGCCAGCTCGCGCACCGGCCACAGCTCGCCGGTGACGTTGGAGGCGCCGGTGACGCAGACCAGGGCGGGGCCGTGGGGGTGGCGGTCGGCGAGGGCGCGCTCCAGGGTCTCGACGGCCTGCCGCGGGCTGCTCGGGGCGTCGAGGCAGGTGACGCGCGCGTTCCTCCAGGGCAGCAGGGCGGCGTGGTGCTCGGTCTCGAAGACGAAGACCTCGCAGCCGTCGGGGAGCGCGGCGGCGAGCAGGTTGAGGGAGTCGGTGGTGGAGCGGGTGAAGACGACCTGGTCCCCCTCCCGTCGCCCACCGCCGCCTTCGAGGCGGCAGCCGAGGAACTCGGCGACGGTCCGGCGGGCGTCCTCGAACAGGTCGGTGGAGAGCTGGGAGAGGTGCCCGGCACCGCGGTGGACGCTGCCGTAGTGGGGCGCGTACGCGGCGACGTCGTCCCAGACGCGCTGGAGCGCCGGGGCGCTGGCGGCGTAGTCGAGCGCGGCGTGGACGACCCCCCCGCCGGTGACGAGCGGGACGGTGACGTCCCGCCCCAGAACGGGCAGGGGCGCGCGGACGGGTCGATCGGCGGCAACGGTGGCAACGGTGGACACGGACATGGCTGGACTCCCGTGAAGGCAGGGCTGGTTCACCGCGCGAGCGGGCACGGCCCGGGCGCGGGGTGAAGGTGACGGAGGTGTGCGGAGGCGGGGCTCTGCGGCCCTAGCGCATTCGCTTGCTCACGGAAGGCTCCCTCGAACGACCAGGACCCCTGGTCCCACCCTTCCGAAGGGTGCGAGGGGTCCGCGCTTGCCGCGAGCCCTGCTGCTCACGGCCTGGTCCTCACCCGGGGCACCCCGCCACGGACGGAGGGTTGCCGGACAGCCGGCCGGGGCCTCATGGCTGTCGCTCATGACCTGGACGGGAAAGTACGGGAAATGACGGATGTCCCGCAACCCGTTTCCGGATCGCGGGACATCGTCGGGAAGAGCTAGGCGTTGCTGGCGGCGACCCAGCGTTCCAGGACCCGCTTGGCGGCTCCCGAGTCGAGGGACTCGGCGGCCCGGTCCATGCCGGCCCGGATCTGCTCCGTGAGGGTGCCGCCGCCCGGCTCCAGCGCCACCAGCGCCGCCGCGGAGTTCAGCAGCACCGCGTCCCGCACCGGGCCCTTCTCGCCGTCCAGCACCCTCCGGGCGACCTCGGCGTTGTACGAGGCGTCGGCGCCCCGCAGCGCCTCGACCGGCACCAGCTCGATCCCCACGTCCCGCGGGTCGAAGGTCTCCTCGGTCACCTCGCCGCCCCGGACCACCCACACCCGGGAGGTGGCGGTGGTGGTCAGCTCGTCCAGGCCGTCGTCGCCGCGGAACACCAGCGAGGAGTGGCCGCGTCCGGCGAAGACGCCCGCCATGATCGGCGCCATCCGGGGGTCGGCGACCCCGATCGCCTGGGCCTTGACCCGTGCCGGGTTGGCCAGCGGGCCGAGGAAGTTGAACACCGTGCGGATGCCGAGCTGCCCGCGGGCGGCGGCCACGTGGCGCAGCGCCGGGTGGAACTTCACCGCGAAGCAGAAGGTGATCCCGGCCTCCTCCGCGACCTCGGCCACCCGCTGCGGGGACAGCTCCAGGTTGACGCCCAGCTTCTCCAGGACGTCGGAGGCACCGGACGCGGAGGAGGCCGCCCGGTTGCCGTGCTTGACGACCTTCGCGCCGGTGCCGGCCACGACGATCGAGGACATCGTGGAGATGTTCACCGTCTTGGCGCCGTCCCCGCCGGTGCCGACGATGTCGACCGTCGCCCCGGGCACCTCGATCACCTTGGCGTGGTCGTACATCGCCCGCACGCAGCCGGTGATCTCCTCCACCGTCTCGCCCTTGGCCCGCAGGGACACCGCGAAGCCGGCGATCTGCGCGTCGGTCGCCTCGCCGCGCATGATGAGGTCCATCGCCCAGGCGGTGTCGTCGGCGGACAGGTCCCGGCCGTCCAGCAGACCGTTCAGCAGGGCGGGCCAGGAGCGGCCCGCCGCGGTGTCGCCTCCAGCGGGGGTCACAGCGCTCATCAGCCGCTCCTGATCGTCGTAGAAGAATCCTTCGGAACCACCCTATCCAGCCCCGGACAGGGCGAAGGGCCCCGTCCGAACACCGGACGGGGCCCTTCGACCGTGGCGTGGCGAGCGCAGCGATCAGTGGTGGCCGTGGCCGCTCGTGATCTCCTTGTACTCCTCGACGGTGGGCTTCGGGATCTGGGACTCCTCGCCGTAGTACGCCTCGCTGAGCTTGGCGCGCAGTTTCTCGGAGCCCTTCACCTTGCGCTCGACGCCGTTCTCGTCGACCTCCGGGCCGATCTCGACCGGCTTGTACTGCTCGTGCGCCGTGAGGGTGTACATCTGCTCCTGGCTGAGCGGCTCGTGCACCTCGATGAACTCACCGTGCGGCAGGCGCTTGATGATGCCCGACTCGCGGCCGTGCAGCACCTTCTCCTTGTCCCGGCGCTGCAGGCCGAGGCAGATCCGCTTGGTGATGATGAACGCGACGACCGGTCCGACGAAGAAGCCGATGCGGACGAACCAGGTGACCGCGTTGATCGAGAGGTCGAAGTGCGTGGCGACGATGTCGTTGCCACCACCGATCAGCATGATCAGGTAGGCCGTGACCCAGGCGACGCCGATGCCCGTACGGGTCGGGGCGTTGCGCGGCCGGTCCAGGATGTGGTGCTCGCGCTTGTCCCCGGTGATCCAGGACTCGATGAACGGGTAGAGCGCGATGAACGCGAGGAAGAGGCCGAACAGCACCAGCGGGATGAAGACGCCCAGGACCAGGGTGTGGCCCCAGAAGTTGATCTCCCAACCGGGCATGGCGCGGACCAGACCCTCGGCGAAGCCCATGTACCAGTCGGGCTGGGCACCCGTGGAGACCCAGTCCGGACGGTACGGGCCCAGGTTCCAGATCGGGTTGATGGTCACCAGGCCGGAGATCAGCGCGGTGAAGCCGAAGACCAGGAAGAAGAAGCCTCCCGCCTTGGCCATGTAGACCGGCAGCAGCGGCATGCCGACGACGTTCTTGTTGGTCCGTCCGGCGCCCGCGAACTGCGTGTGCTTGTGGTAGAAGACCAGGATCAGGTGGGCGACCACCAGACCCAGCATGATGCCCGGCAGCAGCAGGATGTGGATCGAGTAGAACCGCGCCACGAAGTCGGTGCCGGGGAACTCCCCGCCGAACAGGAACATCGAGATGTACGTGCCGACGATCGGCACCGACAGGATCGCGCCCTGGGTGAAGCGGACACCGGTTCCGGAGAGCAGGTCGTCCGGCAGCGAGTAACCGGTGAAACCGGTGAACATGCCGAGGACGAACAGCAGGAAACCGAACAGCCAGTTGATCTCGCGCGGCTTGCGGAACGCGCCGGTGAAGAAGACGCGCATCATGTGCACGAACATGCCGGCCAGGAAGATGACCGCCGCCCAGTGGTGGATCTGCCGGATGAGCAGACCGCCGCGCACGTCGAAGCTGATGTCCAGGGTGGAGGCGTACGCCTCCGACATCAGCTGCCCCTGCATCGGGACGTAGCTGCCGTGGTACACCACCTCGTTCATCGAGGGGTGGAAGAACAGCGTCAGGTACACACCCGTGAGGATGATGATGATGAAGCTGTAGAGGCAGATCTCACCCAGCATGAAGGACCAGTGGTCCGGGAAGATCTTCCGCATGTTGGCCTTGGCCAGGGAGTAGATCCCCAGCCGGCCGTCGGCCCAGTCGGCGACGCGTTCGCCGGCCGGGGCCTTCCCGCGAGAGCGGGAGTCGGTGCTGGTGTTGGTACTCATCCGCGCTCCCAGAAAGCAGGACCGACGGGCTCGTCGAAGTCACCGAGCGCTTCGAGGTAGCCCTCGTCGTTCACGCCGATGCGCAGCTGCGGCAGGGCGTGACCGGCGGGACCGAAGATGACCTTGGCCCCGTCGGAAAGGTCGAAGGTGGACTGGTGGCAGGGGCACAGGGCGTGGTGCGTCTGCTGCTCGTACAGGGAGATCGGGCAACCGACGTGGGTGCAGATCTTCGAGTACGCGAGGATGCCCTCGTGCGACCACTCGAGCGCGCGCTTGTCCTTGATCTCGTCCGGCTGGATGCGGACGATCATCAGGGCGGCCTTGGCGATCTCGTTGTTGAAACCGTGGTCGTGCGGGTCCAGCCCCTCGGGCTGCGCGAACGTGAGCGAGCCGGTGATGATGTCGGAGGGACGCATCGGCTCGTTGGTGTTCTGGTTGATGAGCAGCTTGCCCCTCGACCAGGCGGTGTGGCGCAGCTTGTCCTCGGGCAGCGGACCGAGGTCGCGCAGCAGCACGACGCCGGACAGCGGCACCAGGGTGAGCGCGCCGAACATGGTGTTGCGGATCAGCTTGCGACGGCCGATCGCCGACTCCTTGGCACCCTGCCGGAAGTCGTCCATGACCTTGGTCCGGACCTCCGGCGACGCCTCGATCGGGTGCCGCTCGTCGGTCAGCTCCTCGTCGGACATCAGGGTGCGGCCCCAGTGGACCGCGCCCGCGCCGATCGTGAACAGCGCGATGCCGAGCGTCACGCCGAGCGCGAGGTTCAGCGCGCCGATGTGACCCAGCGGGAAGACGTAGACGACCTTGTCGATCGGGATCGCCACGAACGAGGCGATGAAGCCGATGGTGGCCAGCATCGACACCGTGAACAGCAGGGCGACCGTGCGCTCGGAGCGCTTGGCGGCCCGCTCGTCGATGTCCTGGACCCGGTGCTCGTGGGGCGGCAGCCCCGGGTCGGCGAACGGGTTCTTCTCGTCCGCGACGCCCAGCGCACCGTGGGCGGTGTCCTGCGCTGCGGGCAGGTTCTCTTCGGGAATGTCTTGGCTACTCATGACTTCTTGGCCTTTGCGGTCCGAGCGGCGACCCACACAGCGACGAGGATCATCCCGCCGAGACCGAAGATCCAACCGAACAGGCCTTCACTGACCGGGCCCAGCCCGCCCAGCGACAGGCCACCCGGGCTCTCGGTCTGATCGCTGTTGACCTCGCCCAGGTACGCGATGATGTCCTTCTTGTTCTGCTCCGACAGCACGCTGTCGGGGAAGGAGGGCATGTTCTGCGGGCCGGTGAGCATGGCCTCGTAGATGTGCTTCGGGTCGACGTCCTCGAGGTCCGGCGCGTACTTGCCGTGCGTCAGCGCGCCACCCTTACCGGTGAAGTTGTGGCACTGGGCGCAGTTGTTGCGGAAGAGCTCACCGCCCTTGGCGATGTCGGCGCCCTCGGGACCGTACTGCTCCTCGGTCGGGATTGCCGGACCGGCACCCAGCGAGGCGACGTAGGCCGCC
>NZ_MSGP01000645.1 GCF_002078235.1 Streptomyces viridosporus | reverse complement strand
CGCCCGGTGCACCCGTACGCGCTCCGTGGCGCCCCGTCCGCCTCACTCGACGTCCTCCCGGATCCGCTGGGCGCCGCGCAGCCGCGCGGGGGCCGCGCGCCGGTTCTCGGCGATCTCCTCCTCGGTGGGGAGTTCGGCACCGCGCGTGAGCAGCTTGAGCCGGGGCTGGTAGCGCTCGGGGACGACCGGCAGGCCGGGCGGCGCGGTGGTGGCGGCGCCCGCCGCGAACACCTGCTTGACCAGCCGGTCCTCCAGGGAGTGGTACGACAGCACGGCGATCCGCCCGTCCACGTCGAGGGCCTTCACGGCGGCCGGGATCGCCCGCTCCAGCACCGAGAGTTCGCCGTTGACCTCGATCCGCAGGGCCTGGAAGGTGCGCTTGGCCGGGTTGCCGCCGGTGCGCTTGGCGGCCTGCGGCAGCGCGTCCCGGATCAGCTCCACCAGGCGCGCGCTGCGCGTGAACGGCTCCTTCTCGCGCTCGCGCACGATCGCGGCCACGATCCGCTTGGCCTGCTTCTCCTCGCCGTAGGCGCGCAGGATGCGGACGAGTTCGCCGGGCGGGTAGGTGTTGAGGACCTCGGCGGCGCTGACGCCGGCCGTCTGGTCCATGCGCATGTCGAGCGGGGCGTCCTGGGCGTAGGCGAAGCCGCGGTCGGCCTCGTCGAGCTGCATGGAGGACACCCCGAGGTCGAACAGGACCCCCTGGACGCGCGGGACGCCGAGCCGGGCGAGGACGTCGGGGAGTTCGTCGTAGACGGCGTGCACCAGGGTGGCCCGCTCGCCGAAGGGGGCGAGCCGCTCACCGGACAGACGCAGGGCCTCCTTGTCGCGGTCCAGGGCGACGAGCCGCGCCTCGGGGAACCGCCGGAGCAGGGCCTCGCTGTGGCCGCCGAGGCCGAGGGTGCAGTCGACGACCACCGCTCCGGGCCGCTCCAGGGCGGGTGCCAGCAGGTCCAGGCACCGCTGGAGCATCACCGGGACGTGTCGACTCTGACTCAAGGGGCCCTCTCAGGTCCGGCGCGGCCACGACGCACCGCCGGGTTCCCGCCCTCCCCCCGAAGGGGCGGCCGGCCGGCGCCGGAAGCGTCAGCCGGCCGGGAACGGAAGGAGGCCGAGCCGTACGTACGCGCCGCGCGCGCGGGCAGATCCCGCGTTCTCGCCGGGATCTCCGGGAAAAACAGTGCAGCGGATGGTCTCGCCTCCCGCTTCGCGTCACTTTAGTCCACGGTGTCGCCCGGTCAATCAACCGGCCTGCGCGTCGCGACCGCCCTGCGGGGCAGGGCTCGGGCCGGGCGAAACCACTCGTGGGAGAGGGTTCACACCACCCTTGTGGGTTACCTCACACCTAAGGTCGATGGCGTTCTTTGTCCCCTCTCACAGCAGGCCCGATCCCCGGGTGGCCAGTACCGTCATGAGTATGACGACTTCTGCATCGGTTCCCGCAGGCTCCGGAAGCGCCACCGTCGGCCACGGCACGGTCACCGACCGCTTGATCGACGCCAACCAGCAGTACGCCTCCGCGTTCACCGATCCCGGGATGGACGCCCGGCCGGTGCTGCACGTCGCCGTGGTGGCCTGCATGGACGCCCGGCTCGACCTGCACGCCGCGCTCGGCCTCGAGCTGGGCGACTGCCACACCATCCGCAACGCGGGCGGCGTCGTCACCGACGACGTGATCCGCTCGCTGACCATCAGCCAGCGGGCGCTCGGCACCCGCAGCGTGGTCCTCATCCACCACACCGGCTGCGGCCTGGAGGCGCTCACCGAGGAGTTCCGGCACGACCTGGAGATGGAGGTCGGGCAGCGCCCCGCCTGGGCCGTGGAGGCCTTCCGGGACGTCGACCAGGACGTGCGCCAGTCGATGCAGCGCGTGCGCACCTCGCCGTTCCTGCTCCACACCGACGACGTGCGCGGCTTCGTGTTCGACGTGAAGACCGGCCTGCTGCGCGAGATCGACCCCGCCTGATCCGGCCGTCCGCCCCGACGATCACCCGAACTCCGGCTTCCGCAAAGGTCTCAGGGCCCGACATATCGCCGCCGGTTGTCCACAGGCGAGTGACACGAATCGGTAACGGCGGCAAGAATGCGGGAGTGGTGCCACGCGGAACTTTTCCCGCGTGGTGTCCGTGATTCGGGGTGGGCCGGTCCGCGCGGCGAAGCGTCGGGCCGGGACATTTGGGGAACCCCGCTTCTTTCCGAAGCGCGGGGAAAGGCCTAGGAGGGCCGGGTGACGACCTATGACGATCGTGCGAGCCATGGGGGCGCCCCCGACCGAGCGTACGCGAGGGTGGGGGACGACCTGACCTCCGTGGTCGAGCGCGTGCGGGCTTCGGTGGAAGGCGTGATCGAGGGCAAGCCCGAGGTCGTACAGCTCTCGCTGACCGTACTGCTCGCCGAGGGACACCTGCTCATCGAGGACGTCCCGGGGGTCGGCAAGACGATGCTGGCCAAGGCACTGGCGCGGTCCATCGACTGCTCGGTGCGGCGGATCCAGTTCACGCCGGACCTGCTGCCCTCGGACATCACCGGTGTGTCCATCTGGGACCAGCAGCGCCGGGACTTCGAGTTCAAGCCGGGCGCCATCTTCGCGCAGGTGGTGATCGGCGACGAGATCAACCGCGCGTCGCCGAAGACGCAGTCCGCGCTCCTGGAGTCGATGGAGGAGCGCCAGGTCACCATCGACGGCAAGACCTACGAGCTGCCCAGCCCCTTCATGGTGGTGGCGACGCAGAACCCGGTCGAGATGGAGGGCACCTACCCGCTGCCGGAGGCCCAGCGCGACCGTTTCATGGCCCGCGTCTCGGTCGGCTACCCGAGCGCGGAGGCCGAGCTGCAGATGCTGGACGTGCACGGCGGCGTCTCCCCGCTGGAGGACCTCCAGCCGGTGGCCCACGCGCACGAGATCGTGAAGCTGATCGAGGCGGTGCGCGGCGTCCACGTCGCCGAACCGGTGCGCCGGTACGCGGTGGAGCTGGTCTCCGCCACCCGCACGCATCCCGACCTCAGACTCGGCGCCTCCCCGCGCGCGACGCTGCACCTGCTGCGCGCGGCGAAGGCGGCCGCGGCCCTGAACGGCCGGGAGTACGCGCTGCCCGACGACGTGCAGGCGCTCGCCGTGGCCGTGCTCGCCCACCGGCTGCTGCCCACCGCGCAGGCCCAGCTCAACCGCCGTACCGCGGAGCAGGTGGTCCAGGAGATCCTGCAGCGCACCCCGGTGCCCGCGTCGGCCCCGCAGCAGAGCGGCTTCGGCCTGGGCCGCGGCGGCCCGGGCTACGGCCAGCAGCCGCCCCGGAGGCTGTGATGACCGGCGCGGGCGCCGTCCACGCGGAGGGCGAGGAGGGCGGCGGGGGCGGTGTCCGGACGGCCCTGTCCGGACTGACCACCCGCGGGCGCTCCTTCCTGGCCGCCGGTGTGGCCGCAGCGATCTGCGCGTACGTACTGGGCCAGAGCGACCTGCTGCGGGTCGGGTTACTGCTGGCGGTGCTGCCGCTGGTGTGCGCGGCCGTGCTGTACCGCACCCGCTACCGGGTCGCCGGCAGCCGCCGCCTCTCCCCCGGACGGGTCCCGGCCGGCTCCGAGGCGCGGGTGCACCTGCGGATGGACAACGTCTCGCGGCTGCCCACGGGCCTGCTGATGCTCCAGGACCGGGTGCCGTACGTGCTCGGTCCGCGTCCGCGGTTCGTGCTGGACCGGATGGAGGCGGGCGGCCGCCGCGAGGTGTCCTACCGGGTCCGTTCCGATCTGCGCGGCCGCTATCCGCTGGGGCCGCTGCAGCTGCGCCTGTCCGACCCGTTCGGGATGTGCGAGCTGACCCGGTCCTTCTCCACGTACGACACCCTGACGGTGATACCGCGCGTGGAGCCGCTGCCGCCGGTGCGGCTGGGCGGTGAGGCGAAGGGGTACGGCGACGGGCGGCAGCGTTCGCTGGCGCTGGCCGGTGAGGACGACGTGATCCCGCGCGGATACCGCTACGGCGACGATCTGCGCCGTGTGCACTGGCGCTCCACCGCGCGCTACGGCGAGCTGATGGTGCGCCGCGAGGAGCAGCCGCAGCGCGCGCGGTGCACGGTGCTGCTGGACACCCGCGCCGTCGCCTACGAGGGGGCCGGCCCGGCCTCGGCGTTCGAGTGGGCGGTGTCGGGCGCGGCCTCCGTGCTGGTGCACATGCTGGAGCGCGGCTTCTCGGTGCGGCTGCTGACCGACACCGGCACCGCGGTGCCCGGCGGG
>NZ_MSGP01000644.1 GCF_002078235.1 Streptomyces viridosporus | reverse complement strand
CCGCGTGCGTTGTGGTGCCTTGGGTGGGTGTCGGGAGCGATTCCGTGGAGAACCCGCCGTTTCGGGCAAGGGTCCTACGTGACCGTCCGCTCCTCATCGTCCGCCGCGTCGTCCGCCGCACCCGAGGGGACCGGCAGGCGGCCCGCCGCGATCCGTCCGGCGGCCGTCGGCCGCGCCNNGCACGCGGCGACCCTGCAGCGCCTGCGGCACAGCCCGCTCGACCCCGGCAACCCGCTGGTCGACGCGGACACGCCGAGCCCGTACTACTCGCCGTGGATGCTGCTGCTCGGCACGGTCGCCCGGACGACGGGGCTGTCCGTGTTCGTCGTCCTGCGCCTGGCCGCCGTCGTCGGACTGGCGCTGCTGGTGACCGGGGTGTGGCGGTACGCGCGGACGGGGAGCACGCACCGGGACGCGCCCGTGCTCGCCCTGCTGACCCTGCTGCTCCTGTGGGGCACGACCCCGTTCCTGTGGAGCGGCTTTCCGGGACTCACCTCGCTCGCGCTGACGGTGTCGTACCCGAGCACCTTCACCCTCGGCCTCGCCTTCCACTTCTGGGCGTGGCTGACGGGGGCGCTGCGCCGCGGGGCCGGGTGGCTGTCTCTTATACACACTT
>NZ_MSGP01000643.1 GCF_002078235.1 Streptomyces viridosporus | reverse complement strand
GGGGGACGTTCTGGAAGGGGTTCGGCGGCGGCTGCGTGGGGCTCTGCATGGGGCTGCCTCCTCTCCGGGGACGGGGGGACACGTACGGCTTGCTCATGGGGTCGCCTCCGGGGGACCGGGTGCCGTCACGGCCGCCAGGGGGAGTTCCAGCCGGACCTCCGTGCCCCGGGTGTGCGAGCCGCGGCCGATGCGGATGCGGGCGCCGACGGAGGCCGCCCGTTCGACCATGCCGAGCAGGCCGAAGTGGCCGGCGCGGCGGAGTTGTTCGAGGTTCGTGCCGGGCGGGAGGCCACGGCCGTCGTCGTGGACGCTGATGCGGAGCAGGCCGCCGTGGACGCCCGCGCACACGTCGACCCGGGTCGGCCCGGCGTGCCGGTGGGCGTTCTCCATGGCCTCCGAGGCGATGGTGAGGAGCTGGCGGGCCACCGCCGGGGGGACAGGTGGGACCGCGTGGTCGCCGGTCGGGCGGTAGGCCGCCGGCAGGCCGGTGCGGGCGCTGAAGTCACGGGTGCGGGCCGCCAGCTCGACCAGGACGTCCGTGCCCTGCTCCGGGTCCGATTCACGGCGCAGGTCGGCGAGGAGTTCACGGGATTCCGCCGCCGCGCGGCGGGCCGAGCGGGCGACGAGTTCCGCCTGTTGCCTCACCAGGGCAGCGTCCATGTGCGGGGCGCCCGCCGTGCCCGCCAGGCCGTCCGCCGCCAGGGCGACTCCGTGCAGGGTCTTCGCCACCGAGTCGTGCATCTCCCGGGCCAGACGGGCGCGTTCCGCGCCGACCGCCTCGGTGACGGCCAGGCGGGCCTGGACCGCCGTCAGGACCTGGGTCGCCGCGCCGAAGCGGAGCATCAGGTTGCGCAGGCTGGAGCCGACCGCGCCCGCGACCACGCAGAGGCCGGGCAGGAGCAGCGTCTGGGCCAGTCCCTCGTGCGGGTCCTCCAGGGTCGCGTAGACCAGCAGCAGGATCAGGCCCTGGAGGGAGGCGAAGACGGCCGCGCCCCGCCAGCCGTAGACCAGGCCCGCCAGGAGCGGGGTGCAGACGCTGACGTAGGCGAGGGTGGTGTCCGGGCCCGCGGAGACGAGGAGCAGGGCGCCGAAGAGGGTGTCCACGGCGAGGAGCGTGGGGTGGCGCAGGAGGAGGGGACCGAAGCGTTCCCAGTCCCGGAAGAGCACGTAGGACGCCATGAAGGTGACCACGACCGCGCTGCCGACCAGGCGGGTGCCCCAGCCCGGGCTCGCGTTGAGGAGGGCCGCGGGGGCGGCGATCGCGATCATCGCCAGCCGGAAGCCGAACGCCTGCCGGCACAGGGCCTGCAGGGCGTTGATCTGGATGTCGACGTCCGGTGCGGGTGCGTGGGGGGTGTTCCGGCCTTCGGCCGGGGTTCCGTTCCCTGCCGCATCACCCGTGCGGCTCTCGCCGTCGGGGGCGGGCGGCCCCTGCGGGGGCCGGGCGCCCCCGGCCGCCTCCCAGCCCGGTGGCAGCACCGGCGTCGCCGACGTCACCGGGATGTCCGCCGCGCCCGTCCGGACGTGGGCGGGGAGGACCGTGCCCGCCGGTGGGGTGGTGATCTCGGGCGTCCTGGGGCGTCGGCGGAGCAGCCCCGCGCGGTCCCCCGTGCGTTCCCCGGTCGTCGTCATGGCGCCCCGCCCCCGTCCTACTCGCCCGTGATCGAGCCGAAGTCGGTGCCGGAGCCGAGGATCAGGCCGGCGCCGAGGAGGATCATCGTGGCCGGGACCATGAACGTGGTGATCATCATGGTGGCCTTGGGGACCGCGCGGGCGGCCTTGCGGCGGGCGTTCTGGGCGTCCGTGCGGCGCATGTCCTTGGCCAGGGACACCAGGGTGTCGACGATCGGGGCGCCGAGTTCCTCGCCCTGCTGGAGCGCCGTGACGAACATGGCGACCTGCTCCGAGTCGTTCCTGCGCCGGAGTTCCGCGAAGGCCTGGCGGCGGCTCATGCCCAGGTCCATCTGGCGCAGGGTGATGCGCAGCTCGTCCGCCCACGGGCCCTCGTACTTCGACGCCACGCGGTCCAGGGCCTGGCGGAAGCCGAGCCCCGCGCTCACCACGACCGCCAGCACGTCCAGGAAGTCCGGCAGCGTCCGCTCGATCACGTCCTTGCGGATGCGGATCGCCGACCAGATGCCGACCTCCGTCCAGAACGCCCCGAAGGCGAGCAGCAGCAGCGCCACGAAGAGCTGGCCGCGCAGGAGGAAGACCAGGAAGCCGACGCCGCCGAGGGCGCCGTAGACCGCGCGGCGGGCGGCGTAGCGGTCGAGGGTGAGGCCGCCGGGGTTGCCCGCCAGGTCGATCCTACGGCGGTACTTGGCGACCTGCTTGGGGCCCATGAGGCGCAGCACGGCGGGGGCGTAGCGCATGCCGAGGCGGTCGACCAGGGAGTCGACCGCGCCGGTGCGGGTGGCGCCGACCTCCAGGGCGAGGGCGAGGTCGCCGGGGAGCTTGGCCTCGGCCCGGTACATGCGGATGCCGGCGAAGAAGCCCCAGACGCCGAGGCCCATCAACAGGGCGAGCAGAAGTCCCATGGTTCCTTCCTCCTCTGCCGTTCCGGCTGCTCAGACGTCGATGCGGGACAGGCGGCGGATGAGGACGAAGCCGACGGCGTAGAGGCCGAAGGCGATGATCACCGCGGCCTGGCCGACCGGGGAGCCGGTCATGCGCTCCAGGGCGCCGTCCTTCACCCCGTTCATCAGGAAGAGCGAGCCGACGCCCAGGACGGGGACGGCGTACGACGTCATGCTCACCTGGGAGAGCTGGGTGCGGACCTCGCGCCGGGTCTCCTTGCGCTCCTCCAGGGTCTCCGTCAGGTTGCGCAGGGCGCTCACCACCTGACCGCCCGCGCGGTTGGACAGGACCAGCGTGGTGACCAGGACGACCAGTTCCCGGGAGGGGAGGCGGTCGGCGAGTTCGCCCAGCGCGTCGTCCATCGAGGCGCCCACCGCCAGTTGGTTGGCCACCTTGGACAGTTCCTCGCCCGCCGGGGCCTCCAGTTCCTCCGCGGCCATGCCGATGGCCGTGCGGAGCGCCAGTCCGGCCTGGGTGGCGTTGGCCAGGATGCGTGCCAGCTCGGGGAGTTGGTTGATGAACTTCTCGATGCGTTTCTGGCGCTGCCAGTTGAGAAACTGCAGGGCCGCCCAGATGCCGAGCAGCCCGGCGATCGGACCGAAGAAGGGGGCGAGGGTCGCCTGGCCGACGAGCCAGAGACCGGCGACCGTGGCGAGCATGGCGGCGAAGAACTCCCCCGGGGTGACGTCCAGGCCGGTGGCCGCCAGGCGCAGCTCCAGCTTCCTGCCGAACGTGGTGCGGCGCAGTCGGCGGTCCAGGGTGGGGAAGTGGCGCCGGCGCCCGACGATCGGGATCTGCCCGGTGGCCGACAGCCGGTCCACCAGCGCCTGCCGCTGTGCCCTGCCGGTGGCGTAGGAGTGCACGCCGACGACCGCGAGGACGCAGGTCAGCAGTGCGATGCCGGTGGTCAGCGTGATCAGGTTCTGCAGATCCATGGGGACGGTTCCTACCTGGCTTCTCGGGTGGCGAGCTGGTCGGCGGACTGGGCGATGCCGAAGGCCTGGGGGATGGGCTGGCTCGCCATGTAGAGGCGGTCGGCGGTGCGGCGCGGGAGCGGGTGGTACGCGAAGGCGCCGTAGACGCGGCCGTCGGCGGCCATCGGCTGTGCCTGGAAGCGGGCGACCGTGGCCAGCCGGTACGGCTCGCCGCCGTGGCTCTCCAGCAGGGCGATCTCGGTGATGCGGCGGGCGCCGTCGGCGAAGCGGGTGAGCTGGACGATCACGTCGACGGCGCTGTTGATCTGGTCGTGCAGCGCGGCGAAGGGGATCTCGACGTCGGACATGGAGGCGAGGGTCTGCAGGCGCATCAGCGCGTCCTCGGCGCTGTTGGCGTGGACGGTGGCGAGGGAGCCGTCGTGACCGGTCGACATCGCCTGGAGCATGTCCAGCGACTCGCCGCCGCGGACCTCACCGACGACGATGCGGTCGGGGCGCATGCGCAGGGAGTTGCGCACCAGGTCGCGGATGGTGACCCGGCCCTTGCCCTCGACGTTCGGCGGGCGGGACTCCAGGCGGATGACGTGCGGCTGCTGGAGCTGGAGTTCGGCGGAGTCCTCGATGGTGATGATGCGTTCGCCCTCGGGGATCAGGCCGGAGAGGGCGTTGAGCAGGGTCGTCTTCCCGGTGCCCGTCGCACCCGAGACGATGACGTTGAACCGCGCCTGCACCAGCCCGGCCAGCAGGTACAGCATGGGCTCGTCGAGCGAGCCGAGGCCGATGAGTTCGTGGAGGGTGAAGGAACGGGGGAAGCGGCGGATGGTGAGGATGGCACCGGTCAGGGACAACGGCGGGATGATGACGTTGACGCGCTCGCCGGAGGGCAGGCGGGCGTCGACCATCGGGTTGGACTCGTCCACGCGGCGGTTCACGGTGGAGACGATGCGCTCGATCGTCTGCATGAGCTGGTCGTGGGAGGCGAACCGCATCGGGAGCTGCTCCACCCGGCCGCCGCGCTCCACGAAGATCGCGTCGGGGCCGTTCACCATGATCTCGGTGATGGAGGCGTCCTCCAGCAACGGTTCCAGGATGCCGAGGCCCAGCGCCTCGTCGACGACCCGGCGGATCAGCTGGGAGCGCTCCACGGTCGACAGGACCGGGCCCTCGCGGCTGATGATGTGGCCGAGGACGCGTTCCAGCCTGGCCCGGCGCTCGGCGGCGGCCAGCGAGCTCATCTCCGCGAGGTCGATCTCCTCGAGGAGCTTGGCGCGGTAGGAGGCGACCAGGTGGCCGTCCTCGCCCCGGCCACCCGTCTCCTCGGGGGAGTTGATGCGTGCCCGCAGGCTCATGGGTCCGGTGCTCCTCGTTCCTCGGTCAGTGGTCGAGCGGCATCGTGGCGGTCTTCCGGGCGGGGCCGAAGTCCCAGCCCGGCACGATCGAGGGGATGTCGACCGTGGCGGTGACGGTGACCTCGTCCCCTCCTTCCGCCGCTCCGCAGGAGGTGCCTCCGGCCAGCCAGTCGCTGACGGCGGCGGCGCAGGCCGGCCCGGCCCCCCGGTCGAGCGAGGCGCTGCGCGCCCCGGCACGGGCCGCGGTGCCGGCCTGCTGGGCGGTGTAGGCGATCAGTCCGAGCTGGACGGCCGCCATGGCGACGATGATCAGGACCGGGATGAAGCCCAGGTACTCGAGGGCGGCCTGCCCGCGGTCCCGGCACTCGCGGTCATGGGGCCCGCGGTCCCGGCGTTCGTGGACATGGGGCCCGCGATCCCGGCGTTCGTGGACATGGAGCCCACGGGCATGGGACTCACGGGCACGAGGCCCACGGCCATGGGGCCCACGGTCACGGGGTTCACGGTCACGGGGTTCACGGTCATGAGACATGTCAGTCCACCTCCTCCACCGCGCCGGCCCTGCCCTTCACCGCGAAGGGGAAGTTCGCCGTGCCCGGGAAGAGGACGGGCACGTTCAGCCGCACCTCGGCCGTGACATAGCCGCCCGCCGTCGAGCAGTTCACCGTCGCGGCCCCCTCCCACGCATCGGGCAGCTTGTCCAGCCCGGCCTCCTGGCAGGCGCCCTGGCGGACTCCCGGCGTCGCCGCCGTGCCCGCCCGCACCGCCTCGTCCGCAGCATTCCCCGCGAGCGTGAACGTGTATCCCACCAGCACGAGTTGCCACAGCACCACCAGCGTCACGAGGATCGTCGGTGTCATGCCGAGGAACTCGATGGTGACCTGGCCACGGTCCCGGTCGCGTGCAGGTGATGCGGCCCGCATCCTCATCCCCCTCCGTCCCTGCGCCGTCGGAAGCTCACCGATCCCCGGTCACCGCGCAGCCGGCCCGCCTTGTGGGCGCCCTCGGCGGCCCTGACCAGGCCGAGTTCGCCGGCCAGGCCCCACAGGGCCTGCTTGACCGCGCTCTTGCTCTCCAGTTCGTGGACGCGGCCCGCGTCCACGACTCCCTGCAGTTCCTTGAAACCGGCCGGTACCGCGGTCGCCGCGACCGCCGTGCCGGTGATCCGCTGGATGAGCGGGGGCTGGATCTCCGTGGCCCGGGTGTGGCGGTTGACCACCACCGTGGTCTCCTCCGCCTTGCGGATCTGCAGCCGGTCCCACATCCGCA
Source organism: Streptomyces viridosporus (assembly GCF_002078235.1). Taxonomy (GTDB): domain Bacteria; phylum Actinomycetota; class Actinomycetes; order Streptomycetales; family Streptomycetaceae; genus Streptomyces; species Streptomyces viridosporus. The sequence goes on along the minus strand of NZ_MSGP01000643.1, from coordinate 1,717 downwards.
CCGTCCGCTTGGCGCCCCGTACGGCGATCACGTCCGGGGTGGTGACCAGCAGGGCCGTGTCGGCCATCTCGACCGCCGCCGCGCCGGCCCCGGAGAGCTGGGCGCCGCAGTCGATGACGACGACCTCGTAGCGGGAGCGCAGGGTGCTGACGATCTGGCGGGCGGCGCGGTCGGTGACGTCCTCGCCGCGTTCGCCCTCGGCGGGGGCGAGCAGCAGCGCGAGGCCGGTGTCGTGCCGGAAGACCGCGTCGGCCAGGACGCGCGGGGAGATGTCGTTGATCGCGGCGAGGTCGACGACGGACCGGCGGAACTGCACGTCCAGGTAGGAGGCGATGTCACCGGTCTGGAGGTCCATGTCGACGAGGGCGGTGGCGCGTCCGGACGCCTGGGCGGCGAGGGCGAGCTGCACGGCCGTCAGGGTGGCGCCCACCCCGCCCTTGGCCCCGCTGACCGTGACGACCGTGCCGCCGACGCCGGTGAAGACGTCGCTGCCCGCACCGAGGTGGCGGCGCACCCCGGCCGACCACTGGGCGACGGCCTGGACGCGGCTGGCGAGCTCCTCGTAGCTCAGCGGCAGGGCGACCAGTCCGCGGGCGCCGTAGTCCATGGCGGCCTGGAAGAGGCCGGGGCTCGCGTCGGAGGTGACGAGGATGACGCCGACGGCCGGGAAGCGCAGGGCCACTTCGCGGATCAGCTCCAGGGCGGGGACGGGGCCGATCCGCTCGTGCACGACCACGACCTCGGGCAGCTCGTCGACGGACTCGGCGGCCAGGCGCGCGAGGGTGTCCACGAGCTGGGTGGAGTCGGCCACCGGGGCCACCGGCTCGGCGTCCGGGAGCTGGCTGAGCAGTGTGGTGAGGGACCGGACCGCGTCCGCGTCGCCGACTGCCGGGAGGATCCTCGTGGGCATGCGGGCCTCTCACTTGTCCTTCGCGAGTTCGTACGTCCGCTGCGAGTCGGGGACGCTGGTGTCGCCGCCGGGCGCCACCAGCGCGAGGCGGACCCGCTGGGCGAACGACTCGGCGTAGGTGATGCGCTGGGCGTCGATGGTGGACAGCGCGAAGGTGATCGGGACGGCGTCGGTGGGCCGGCGGCCGCGGTCCTTCTCGTCGGGCTCGAGGGCGGTGAGCCGACCCACGTCCAGGACCTTGGCGTTCGTCACGATGATCTTGGACTGGGCGGCGGCGCCCTCGCGCTCCCCCTCGAAGGTGGCGTAGACGTTGACCGTCGAGCCCGGCGTGATCTTGCCGGCGACGCCGGTCGCCGCGTCGATCATGATGGCGACCTCCTGCTGCCCCGGCTGCAGGGCGGGCTGGTCCACGACCATGTCGCTCTGCAGCAGGGAGCCCTCGCGCAGGGTGGTCACGGCGATCTTGCCCCGGATCTCGCGCAGATCGGTGACCGCGTTCTCGGACAGCCACCGCTCGGGCATCTTGATCTTCTCGAACTGGCCCGTGCTGAGGGCGCTGTAGGGCGCCACGTCCGTTTTCAGCCGGTACGCGGTGACCTCGGGGCCCACCTTGGACTTCACGTCGTTGATGACGGAGAGCACGCCGGCGAACGCGCCGAGGGCGCACAGGACCGACAGGAGCAGGAGTATCACGCCGCGGCGCTGACGGGAGTTCATGAACCGTGCAACCTCATCGGGGGATCGGTCGAGCGGGATCGGGCGGGCGGGGCCAGGTGCGGTGAGCGGTGGGCCGAACGGGTCGAGCGG
>NZ_MSGP01000642.1 GCF_002078235.1 Streptomyces viridosporus | reverse complement strand
CGGGGGCGGACGGGGCGGACGGAGCGGACTCGGTCAGGGCCAGGACGCGGTGCAGGTCCTCCGGGACGGTCCGGCCGGCGGCGGTGCGCTCCTCGGCGTAGTCGCCCAGCATGCGGGCGAGTTCGCCGTCGCCCCGGGCGCGCCGGGCCAGGTCCGCCACGTGGTCGACGGCGACGCCGGTGAACAGGCACTTCAGTACGGCGTGCCGCCAGGCGTGGGCGTCGAGGTGCCGGGCGGAGTACGGGCCGACGGCGGCGGCGAGGAGGCGGGTGTCGTTGGTGCGCAGGGCGTCCTCGACGAGCGGGAGGGCGTCGGATCCGGGCACGAGGTGCGGCAGGGCGTGCAGGACCGCGCGGCGTTCGTCCGCAGTGCCCTGGTGGTAGACCCGGGCCAGGGTGTCGGCGTCGGCACGGACCGCGTGCAGGATGAGGACGCGGGCGGCGTCGGCGTGGGCGGGACCGCAGCGGCGGCCGGCCTCGGCGAGGCGCAGTTCCCAGACGGAGATGGGTCCGTGGGTGCCGGGGTGGGCGGCGGCCTCCTCGAGTGCCCGGTCGAGCCAGGCGCGGGCGGCCCCTTCCAGGCGCTCGGCGAGGTGCCGGTGCAGCCCGGCGGGCGGGGTGAGGGC
>NZ_MSGP01000641.1 GCF_002078235.1 Streptomyces viridosporus | reverse complement strand
ACGGCTGATCCTCGACGTCCTCCTGGGGGATGCCAACCTGTTCCCCCGTCACCAGGAAGTGGAAGAGTCCTGGAAGATCCTCGACCCGATCGAGGAGTACTGGGCGTCGCACGGCAGGCCGGCGCGGTACGCCTCGGGCAGCTGGGGACCCGCGGAGGCCGACGAGATGCTCGAGCGAGACGGACGGAGCTGGCGCAGGCCATGAAGATCGATCTGACCGACACCACGGCAAGCAGGATCAACAAGGCGCTGGTGCAGGGCCGCCGGGCCATCGGCACACCGGCCGTGGGCATGGTGCTCACCCTGGTCGTCGTGACGGACGAGGAGAACGCCTACGACGCGCTGAAGGCGGCCGGCGACGCCTCGCACGAGCACCCCTCGCGCACCCTGGTCGTCATCAAGCGGCAGGCCCGCACCCCGCGCGAGCGCACCCACCCCCGGCTGGACGCGGAGGTCCGCCTCGGCTCGGAGTCGGGCACCGGCGAAACGGTGGTGCTGCGGACCTACGGCGAGGTCTCCGAGCACGCCGACTCGGTGGTGCTGCCGCTGCTGCTGCCGGACGCCCCGGTGGTGGTCTGGTGGCCGACGGACGCGCCCGAGAACCCGGCGAAGGACCCGCTGGGCGCGCTGGCCCAGCGCCGGATCACCGACCTGTACGCGGTCGAGAACCCCTCGGAGGTCCTGGCGGCACGCGTGCGCTCCTACGCGCCGGGCGACACCGACCTCGCCTGGACCCGGCTGACGCCGTGGCGCTCCCTGCTGGCCGCGGCCCTGGACCAGGCCCCGGTGACGGTGACCTCGGCGGCCGTGGAGGCCGAGGCCGACAACCCGGCCGCCGAGCTGCTGGCACGCTGGCTGGAGGCGCGGCTGCGGGTCCCCGTCGACCGGGTGGTGACCGACGGACCGGTCGTCACGGCGGTCCGCCTCGGCACCGCGGAGGGCGACCTCGTCATCGACCGCCCCGAGGGCCCGCTGGCCACGCTGTCCCTGCCGGGCCAGCCACCGCGCCGGGTGGCGCTGAAGATCCGTGCCACCTCCGAACTCATCGCCGAGGAGCTCAGGCGCCTCGACGCGGACGAGATGTACGCCCTCGCCCTGCGCGGCGGGGCCGGCCAGGAGGTCCTCGCCCATGCATGAGGTCCCCGAGCTGACCCGGCGCCCCCAGTGGACCGCCCTGGAGGACCACCGCACGGACACGCTGCCGCGGCCCGACCTGCGCGAGCTGTTCGCCGCCGACCCCTCCCGCGCGGAGCGGTACGTGGCGCACGTGGGCGACCTGTACGTCGACTAC
>NZ_MSGP01000640.1 GCF_002078235.1 Streptomyces viridosporus | reverse complement strand
CCCGGATGCGCACCGCGCTGCGCGAGGCGGGCCTGCGGCCGGACGACCTGACCGAGGCCGACCTCAATCCCGGCCCGCACCCGTTCCCGTGACCAGCCGACCGTCCCCGGTGCGGACGCGCCGAAGAACCGAGACCGAGGACCCGAGAACCCGAGGAACCGAGGAACCGAGGAACCGAGGAAAGGGGGAACCCGTGGGGTACGCCCATGAGTACGCGCACGCCGTCCTGCACCGCGGCCGCGTCCCGATGGAGCCCACCGACCATGTCGTGAACTGGGCCGACGGCCCGCGCAAGGGCAAGTACTACCCGGACGCCGAGGCGTTCGCCCTGCCCGGCACCGAGGACCTCGCCGACGTCCCCGTGGCGCCCGGTCTGCTGCCCGGCGCCGCCAGGGCCCAGGACGCCTGCGGCTCGTCCGGGTTCGGCCTTCCGCTGCTGTCGGCGATGCTCAAGGACTCCTACGGGCTGACCGGGCGCCGCCTCGGCATCCAGGCCAACACCGACCTCGCCGGGCTGCCGTTCTACACCCACGCCAACTGGTCGCGCGGCACCGCGGGCGGCGGCGGGCTCTATCCGGTGAGCATCCACTGGGCGTCCGGCCCCTCCGGCCCCCTCACCCCGGGCCTGCACTACTACGACATCCACCGGCACGCCCTGCAACGCCTGCTGGCCGGCGACGTCACGGACCGGGTCCGCGACGCGCTGGGCCCGGACGCGCCCGCCGAGGCCCTCGGGACCGACCAGTACCTGATCCTCGGCGTCAAGTACTGGCAGAACTCCTTCAAGTACAACAGCTTCTCGTTCCACGTGGTCTGCACCGACCTCGGCACCCTGGTGCAGACCTGGCGGATCTGGGCCGCCGCCCGGGGCCTGCGGCTCGCCCCCGTGCTGTGGTTCGACGAGCCCCGGCTGAACGAACTGCTCGGTGTGGCGGGCGAGGAGGAGGCCGTGTTCGCCGTCGTGCCGCTGCACTGGGACGGGACGGCGCCCCACCGGGACACCGCCCGCCGGGACGCTCCGCGCACGGACCCGCGCCACCGGCCCACCGTCCGGCACCGGGACGCCGAACGCTCCCGCACCCTGCTGGACTTCACCGCGCTGCGCGCCATGCACACGGCGACCCTGGACGGCGCCGCCGACCGGCCCGCCCCCGGCGCGCTGGCCGCCGCCGCGGCCCTCCCCGTCGACGCCGGCGCCGCCGGTGTCCGGGTGGGCCTGCCCGCGCCGGCCTTCCCGGACACCGGCGTCCGCCGGGCCCTGCGCGACCGCCGCTCCAGCTTCGGCAGGTTCGACGCCCGGCGCCGGGTCGGCGGCGGACACCTGTCGGCGGTGCTGGCGGCCTGTGCCGGGACCCGGCTGGCCGGCGACACCGATCCGTCCGGCGAAGTCCGGCTCGCCCGGCTGTACGTCTTCGTCAACCACGTGGAGGGCCTGGAGCAGGGCGCGTACGCGTACGACCCCGACCGCGGCGACCTGTGTCCGGTCGCCCCCGGCCCGCAGGGCTCGTTCCTCCAGGAGAACTACTTCCTGGCCAACTACAACCTGGAGCAGGCCGGCGCGGTCCTGGTGCCCACCGTGCGGACCACCGCCGTCCTGGACGCCCTCGGCGACCGCGGCTACCGGCTCGCCGTCGGCACCGCCGGAGCCGTCGCGCAGAGCTTCTACCTGGCGGCCTCCGCCCTGGGCCTGGGCGCCGGAGTGGCCCTGGGCTTCGACAACGTCTCGTTCGCCGAGCGCCTCGGGCTGGCGGACGGCGACGAGGCCCCGCTGCTCATCATGGCCCTCGGTCACGAACGGCCCGGGCCCGCCGACTTCCGCCACGAGATCGCCTGACGGCCGCAGAGGATTCCCATGACACCCACAGAGTCCGGCGCCCCGGACACCGACCCGGACGCCGTCGCGGAGACCCGGGCCCACTGGGAGCCCGGCAGGCGCTTCGTGCTCCGCGCGGCCGGTCTGCCCGTCGAGACCGTGCACGGCCTGCGCTGCCCCGGCACCCGCCGCTGGGCCGACGCCGTGCTGGCCGAGGAGGAGCGCCTGACGGCCACCGGAGCGGACCTCAGCGATCTGCTCCACTCCCTGGTCAAGTCGACCACCGGCCCCGACGGGAGCCCGGGCGACGCCGCCGTGCGCCGCGGTCTGATCAACCTGCGGCGGCAGGTCTTCAACAACCGGCTGCCCGCCGACCCGGAGGCCGCCGTCCGCCTGGTGACGGAGCTGGACCGGGAGGCCGGCCGGCGCACCGGGCAGTGGCTGCGGGACCGTGTCCGCCTCGAGGAGCTCCGGGCCACCGGAGCGGACCTGCTCGCCGGCGAACTGCGGGAGAGCCGCCGCGTGTTGCGCGGTGCGCTGGCCGACGACCGGCTGCGTCTCGGCCTGCTGCTCGCCTCGCCCGCCCTGGACGGCCGGCTGGACGCCTACCTGCGCGACACCGGCCCGCGGCCGGGCAACCGCCTGCGCAAGATCGAGCGTTCCGCGCTGACCTACCTGTACCGCACGGCCTGCAAGACCAGCCCCTTCAGCACCTTCACCGGCATCGGCCTCGGCACCTTCGCGGGCGACCCCGCGGACGACGGGGCCGCCCTGCGCACCGGCGAGGACTGGGTGAGCCACGTACGGCTCAACGTGGTGGTGCTGGCCCGGTTGACCGAACTGGTCATGGCCGACCCCGGACGCCGCCGGGACCTGCCGGTGGTCCTCTCCCCGGGCTGGGGACGCGACGCCGACCGCATCCGCTACGTACGCCATGTGACGACCGCGGGCGACGACAGCGCCGCCGTCACCTTCGACGCGGTCCGCGACCGGCTGTTCTTCCTGCGCAGCAGCGGCATCCTGGAACGGCTCCTGGAATGGCTCGGCGGCCACGGGTCCCCGGTGCGCCACCGGGACCTGGTGGACTGGCTCCGGAGCGAGCACGACGCCGGGCACGAGGAGTGCGAACGGTACGCGTCGGCCCTGCTGGACCTCGGCATGGTGCAGGTGCCGGTGCTCCGCACGGACGTGCACAGCCCCGACCCGCTGCGCTCCTACCAGGACGCCCTGCGCTCCCTCGGGGCGTCCTGGGCCGACCGGCTGGCCCGTCTGCTGGACGGTCCGGCCGACTGCCTCGCCCGCTACCCCGCGGCCGGCGTCGGTGAGCGCCGCACCCTGTTGAGCACCCTGCGCGGCCGGCTCCTGGAAGCACAGCGGGAGCTGGGAGCGGACGAGCCGACCCTTCCGCAGACCCTGGTGTACGAGGACGTCAGCGCGGGCGACGACCTGGTCTGCGGGCCCGGTGTGCTGAGCGGGGAGACCGGCCGGGCCCTGCGGGCCGTCGAGGGCATCCTGCCGCTCTTCGACCTGACGCTCCCCCAGCGCATCACCCTGCTCGGTTTCTTCATCGCCCGCCACGGCCGGGGCGGGCGCTGCGACGACCTGCTCGGTCTGGTCCACGACTTCCACGAGGACTTCTTCGACCAGTACGTGTCCTTCACCGCCAAGCGGGCCTCCTTCGACGAGAACGGCACCTACCGGCCCGAGGAGAACTGGCTCGGGCAGAGCGAGATGAAGGCCCTCGACCAGGCCCGCCGCCGCTTCCACGAGGGCATGCGCGCCCTGTGGCGGGACAGCGGGGCGCACGAGGCCGAGGAGATCGAGCTGCCGGGCCGGCTGCTCGCCGAAACGGCCGGTGAACTCGAGCCGCTCACCGGTCACTTCACGCCGCAGAGCCACCACCTCCAGTTGTCCCGGCCCCCCGGCGGCCGGCCCCTGGTCGTCCTCAACAAGTCCTACGGCGGACTGGCCTTCCCCTTCAGCCGGTTCACCCATCTCTACGACGGCGCCGGACCGGCCGCGGACCCGGCGGCACCCGGCTTCTGCGACGCCCTGCGCGAGGAGATGGCGGCCCGCCGGCCGGACGGCGCCGTGTTCGCGGAGGTCACCGGAGGGCCGGTCAGCAGCAACCTGAACCTGCACGGCCGGCTGACCGACCACCAGATCGTCTGCCCGGGCGAGACCAGCTCCGTGCCCGAGGAGGCCCGGATCCACCTCGACGACCTCTACCTCGTCCACGACGAGCCGGCCGGCCGCCTGGTGCTCCGCTCCCGCCGCCTCGGCCGTGAGGTCGTGCCGGTCTACCTCGGCTACCTCGTGCCGATCGCGCTCCCCGAGATCCCGCGCACCCTGCTCCTCCTCTCCCCCAGCACCATGGCCCCCTTCGACGTGTGGGCGGGGGTGCCCGAGGGCGAGGCCGAGGACGGGGTCACCCGCAGGCCCCGGGTCCGGTACGGGAACGTGGTGGTCGGCCGGCGCAGCTGGACCGCGGACGCGGAGGCCCTGCCGGTCCGCCGTCCCGGAGCCGGAGAGGAGGAGCACTACCTGGAACACCGGCGCTGGCAGCGCGCCCACGGCCTGCCCGACCGCTGCTTCGCCACGGTCTCCCGCGCCGACCGGGGCCCGACCGGCGCCAAGCCCGTCTACGTCGACTTCGACAGCCCGCTCTCCCTGACCGCGTTCGAAGCCCTGGTGGAGCGGAAGCCGGGCACCCGGGTGACCTTCCGGGAGATGCTCCCCGCCGAGGACGGGCTCCACCTCACCTCCCGGCACGGCCGCCATGTGGCCGAACTCGCCGTGGAGACCTTCACCTCCCGCCAACCGCCGCAGTCCGCCCCGGAGGTCGCACCGTCATGCCCGAACTGACCGAGCCCGCGGCCTTCCGGCCGGCCCCCGAGGGCGCCGGGCCCTCCCCCTGGCTGGCGCTGCACGTCTTCTACGCCGCCAACCCCCGGCCGCTGCTGGTGAACTGCGTCCGCCCACTGGTCGACCGGCTCACCGAGGACGGCCTGCTGTCCGGCTACTTCTTCATCAACTACTGGCTGGAGGGGCCGCATGTGAGACTGCGCCTGCGCCCGAGCGGCCCCGACGCCGAAACCGAGGTGCGCCGCCGCGCCGAGGAGGCGGTCAACGGCTTCCTCAAGGCCCGCCCCGCCCTCTACGAGGTCGACTCGGGCTTCCTCAAGGACTTCTACAACGCCCTGTTCGACATCGAGTTCCCGGGCGAGGACCGGGCCCGGTACATGGGCGCGGACGGCCGGATGAACCTCAGGCCGAACAACTCCTTCTCCCACGAGGTCTACGCCCCCGAGTACGCCAAGTACGGCGGGCCGGCCGGGGTGGACCTCGCCGAGTGGCACTTCCGGCACTCCAGCGACCTGGTCCTGGAGGCGTACCGGAGCATGAACCTGCACCTGCGGACGGTCTTGCTGGGGACCTCCGCCCAGCTGATGATGGTGATGGCGGGCTGCTTCCTCCCCGAGGAGGAGCGCCTCGCGGACTACCTGGACTCCTACTACGCCTTCTGGCACCGGTTGTTCCCCGGTACCGGCTTCATCGGGTCCACCGAGTACGAGCGCACCTACGCACGCATGGCGCCCTCCCTGGGTGCCCGGTTCGCACGGATCAGGCAGGCGGTGGCGAGCGGCGACCTGACCCGGCTGCCGGCGTTCCTGCGGCGCTGGGCCGAGCACTGCCTGGAGCTGCGCGAGAGGGTGGTGGACCTCACCGGGCGCGGCGAACTCGCCTTCCCCGCCTGGGACGGCCCGGCCCGCGAGGACAGCGGCCAGGAGCGTGCCGAGGACCACGACGCGGCTCCCCTGGTGACCGTCACCCATGCGCCGGCGGTGCTGCCCCGCCTGCTGTCGCCGTACATGCACATGACCAACAACCGGCTGCACGTGACGATCCGGGACGAGGCGTACCTGGCCTTCGTCCTGGGCCGGGTGCTGCGCGAGCCGGCCGGCGGACCGCGGGGCGTCTCATGAGCGCCACCGACCGCCCCGCCACCGACCGTCCTTCCCCGGACCGCCCCGCCCCGGACCGGAGCACCGCCGACCAGGTGGCCGCGGGCCGTCCCGCCGCCGTCCGTGCCTACCGGCCCGCCCTGCGTCCGGGCGTGCTGATCGGTCCGCCCCTGCTGCGCGGCCCGCGCACCGTCCACCTCATCAAGCACCCGGTCAGCGGCGCCGCGTTCGAGGTGGGGCCCCGGGAGCACTTCGTCATCAGCCGGCTCGACGGGACCCGGAACCTCGACGACGTCGTGGCCGAGTACGCGGCCCGGTTCCGCCGCAGGCTCCCCGAGGAGCAGTGGACCCGGCTGCTCGGGCTGCTCGGCGCCCGCGGGCTGCTCGCCGGGTCCCCGGACCCCGCGCCGCCCGAGCCGCCCCCGGCCCGCACCGGCACCTTCTGGAAGGGCAGCCGGCGGACCGTCGCCGACGCCCACGCGACCACCGGACGCCTCCACCGGCTGCTGCGGCCCCTGCTCCGTCCTTGGGCTCAACTTCCGCTGCTGGCCGCCGTACTGGTGATGACCGTCGCCGTGTTCGCGGATCCGCCGGCGCTCCTCGACGGAACGCTGGACCTGCTGACCCGTCCCCTCGTGCTGATCCCGTTCGCGGTCTTCCTCTGGTTCAGCGTCTGCCTGCACGAACTCGCCCACGGCGTCGCCGCTCGGCACTACGGCGGTGTGGTCACCGAAATCGGGCTGCGCTGGCGGTTCCCGGCGATGATGATGTACTGCACGGTCGACAACTACCTGTTCCTGCCCGGGCTGCGGGCGAAGCTGGTGGTCGCCGCCGCGGGCGCGTACGTCAACCTGGTGCTCCTGCTGCCCCTCGCGCTCTGGTGGGCGCTCCTGGACCCGGCCGACCCGGTCCGCCCGCCGCTCACCGGGATGCTCTTCGTCGGCATCGTGCAGGCACTGAGCAATCTGGTCCCGCTGCCGCCGCTGGACGGGTACCGCATGCTCGGCCACGCCCTGGGCACCGCCAACCTCGCCCCGGAGACCGGGGTGTACCTGACCCTGCGCCGGCGCGGGCGGGACGCCATTGCCGCCTACCCGCGGCGCGCCCGCCGTCTCTACACGTCCTACGCCGTCACGGCGGTCGCCCTGGTGCTGCTCGCGGCGGCCGGCACCTGCACGGCCGTCGTCCTCCTGCTGCTCCGATGACGCCCCGATCCCGGAAGATCACGCAACTGATGAATGAGGTACCCGTATGAGCTCCACCCCACCCCCCACGGACCACGGAGACCGGCCGGCCGTCGCGGTCGGCGACGTGACCAAGCGGTACGGCGACCGGCGGGCCGTCGACGGGGTCTCCCTGGAGGTCCGGCGCGGCGAGTTCTTCGGGCTGCTCGGCCCCAACGGCGCCGGGAAGTCCACCCTGGTGGAGATCATGGAAGGGCTGCGCAAGGCCGACTCCGGCTCGGTCACGGTGTTCGGCGAGTCGCCCTGGCCGCGCAACACCGCTCTGCTGCCGCGCATGGGCGTGCAGACCCAGTCCTCGGCCTTCTTCGTGCGGCAGACCGTCCACGAGCACCTGCGCACCGTCGCGGCGCTGTTCGGCGCGGACCGCGGGGCCGTCGACGCCACCCTCGACGCCGTGGGCCTCGGCGGGCGGCACGACGTCCGGGTCGACAGCCTCTCCGGCGGCCAGCGGCAGCGGCTCGCCATCGCCTCCGCGCTGGTCCACGGACCCGAACTGATCTTCCTCGACGAGCCGACCGCCTCGCTCGACCCGGAGGGCCGCCGTGATCTGTGGGAGGTCCTGCGGGGCCTCAAGGCGGCGGGCCGGACCATCGTGTACACCACGCACCACCTGGACGAGGCGGAGGCGCTCTGCGACCGCGTGGGCATCCTGGTGGCCGGCCGGCTCGTCGTCACCGACGCACCGCAGCACCTGATCGGGACCTTCGGCGCCGCCAGCCGCCTGCTGGTTCCGCTCGGCCGGATCGACGAGCGGAAGGCCGCGTCCCTCCCCGGCGTGGACGGCGTCACCGTGCAGGGCGGGCACCTCGTCCTGGAGACCCGCGCCACCGGCCGGGTCCTCGCCGCCCTCGACCCCCTCACCGGCCTGGACGGTGTGCAGACCCGCACCCCCAGCCTCGAGGACGTCTACCTCGACATCACCGCCCGGCAGGCCCGGGCCCCCCTCGCCACGGACAACCAGGAGCAGCAGGCATGAGCGCCTACACCGCGCTGACCGCGGCGGGCTACCGCGCGCAGGTCCGGGACAAGACGACCGTCTTCTTCACCTTCGCCTTCCCGCTGATCTTCCTCGTCGTCTTCGGACTGATCTTCCGCGGCCGGGACGTCGAGCAGAGCGGCTTCTCCTACCTCTCCTACACCGCCGCCGGAGTGCTCTCCTGGGGCGTCGCCAACGCCGCCGTCTTCGGCACCGGGTTCACGCTGATGCAGTGGCGCGCGGACGACATCCTCCGGATGATCCGCATGTCGCCCGCCCCGCTGGCCTCCGTCATCGGGTCCCGCTACGTCCTCGCCCTGGGGGTGGGGCTCGTCCAGTCGGTCCTGTTCGTCGGGGTGGCGATGCTCCCCGGGTTCGACCTGGTGCCCGCGTCCCGGTGGCCCCTGCTGGTTCCGGTCATGGTCCTCGGCATCACCACCTTCCTGCTGCTCGGGGTGATCGTCGGCAGCATCGCCGACACCCCGGAGTCGGTCGCCGGCATCGCCAACTTCCTGATGCTGCCCATGGCCTTCCTGTCCGGGTCGTTCTTCCCGCTGGACGCCATGCCGGACTGGCTGCAGAAGATCTCGCTGGTCATGCCGCTGCGCTATCTCAACGACGCGGTGTCGGCCGCCCTGACCGGCCGCGGCGACCTCTCCGACATCGGCGTGGGGTGCGCCGGGCTGGTCGCGTTCGCCGTCGTCCTCGGGGCCGTCGCGGCACGTGTCTTCCGCTGGACGAAGACCTCATGAGCACCGCGACCCGGCTGCTCGCGCATCCGATGGAGGAGGCCCGCGACGCCCTCCAGGCGTCCCTGGAGGGCCACTTCGGCGCCGGTGCCCCACGGGTCGTACCGGTCGGTGCCGTCGGCGCGGGGCGCGGGGACGCCGGCGCCCCGGACCCCTGGGCGGCCGACCGTCCGGCGGCGCTGGTCCACGTCAGTGCCTCGGCGGTCCTGCTCGGTCCCTGGGGAGGCGACGGCAGCGCACCCGCCTGCGGCCGCTGTCTCGCCGTACGGTGGCAGCGGCTGCGCAGCCGCAGCGAGCGCAACGCCCTGGAGACCGGCGGCCCCGACGGGCCCCGCCCGGCCGGCGCCTGGCCGCTGCTCACCGCTCACGTCCGGGACACCGTGGCCGCGCTGTGCGAGGCCCTGCTGCGCGGGCCGCTGCCGGTGCCCCCCGCCGAGGACCCGGCGGACCGCGCCCTGCCCCAGGTGACCCGGCTGGACCTGGCGAACCTGCTGGTCAGGACGTATCCGCTGCTCGCCGACCCGCTCTGCCCCGACTGCGGTCCCCCCGCCCGGGGCCGGGCGCCGGACGGTGTCCGGCCGCTCGCCCTCGCCCCGCGCCCCAAACCGGACCCCGGCACCTACCGGTTGCGCTCGGCCTTCGCGTACCCGCTCCCCACCGACGCCCTGGCCAATCCGGTCTGCGGCGCCCTGGGGGCCGGCACCTGGAGCGACATCACCTCGTCCACCACCGCCCCGGTGGCCGGCAGCGCGTTCGTCCGGGGGTACGCGGGACTCCACGACGTCACCTGGAGCGGACAGGAGAACTCCTTCGCCACCAGCCGCCGGCTCGCGTTCCTCGAGGGCCTGGAACGGTACGCGGGCACCCACCGGCGCGGCGGCTCCGCGCCGGTCGTCGGCTCCTACGACGAACTGCGGGCCGACGCGATCGACCCCGCGGTGTGCGGCCTGTACGGCCCGGAGACCTACCGGGACGACCCCGCGGTCGAGCCCTTCGACCCGGGCCGGCCCATCCCCTGGGAACGGGGCTGGTCGCTGCGGGACGAGCGCCCCGTCCTGGTGCCGTCGCGGCTGGTCTACTACAGCATCCCGTCGGCCGGCGACAACTTCGTCTTCGAGTGCTCCAACGGCTGCGCCATCGGCGGCTGCCTGGAGGAGGCGGTCCTGGGCGGCCTGCTCGAACTGGTCGAGCGCGACTCCTTCCTGAACGGCTGGTACGGCGCGGCCCGGCTCCCCCGCATCGACCTGGGGACGGTCGGCGGTCCCACGGCCGCCGCCATGGTCGAGCGGGCCGCCCTGCAGGGCTACGACGTCCACGCCTTCGACAACCGGATCGACCTGGCGATCCCCGCCGTCACCGTGGTCGGCGTCCGCCGGGACGGGGGTCCGGGCACCCTGTCCTTCGCGGCCGCGGCCTCACTGGACCCGAGGTCCGCGGTCGAGGGGGCCCTGTCCGAGGTGCTGAGCTACATCCCGCACCTGGCCCGGCAGACCGCCGAACGCCGCGGCGAACTGGAGGCCATGGCCGACGACTTCTCCCTGGTGCGTCATCTGAAGGACCACCCCCAGCTCTACGGGCTGCCCCGCATGGCCGAGTACGCGCGCGGCTACCTGGAGCCGTCCGACGCCCTCCCCTTCGACGAGGCGTACCGGGACTGGGAGAGCCGTGGCCGCCCCCGCACCGGCGACCTGCGGGACGACGTCGCCGCGGTCCGGGACGAACTGGTCCGGGCGGGCCATGACGTCGTCGTCGTCGACCAGACCTCGCCCGAGCAGGAACGGATGGGACTGCGGACCGTCAGTACGGTGGTGCCGGGACTGCTGCCGATCGACTTCGGCTGGAACCGGCAGCGGGCCCTGCTGATGCCCCGGCTGCGCACCGCGGCGCGCCGCGGCGGGCACCGGGACCGCGACCTCACCGACGCGGAGATCCGCCGGGCCCCGCACCCCTTCCCGTGAGCCCGTCCCCACCCGGGCCTCCCCGCGCCGCGGTGGAGGCCCGGCCCGTCCCCGGAGTCCGCCGATGAACCCGCCGTCCCACCACGTCCCGGCCCCGGCACCGGGCGACCGCAACGCCCCGCTCGCGACCGGTCACGACGTGCTGCCGCCGGGCGCGGAGAACCTCCTCACCCGCGCCGGGGACGTGCTGCGGCCCGCCCTCGCCCTCTACCTGGACCTGCACGCGCATCCGGAACCCTCCGGACAGGAAGCCCGCACCGCGGACCGTTTCGGCCGGCGCCTCGCGGCGGCGGGCTGCGACGTCACCCACGGGGTGGGCGGCCACGGCGTCGTCGGGGTCCTGCGCAACGGGGACGGCCCCCGTGTCTGGCTGCGGGCGGAGCTCGACGCGCTCCCGGTGCGCGAGCGGTCCGGGCTGCCCTACGCCAGCCGCAACGACGCCATGCACGCGTGCGGCCACGACCTGCACCTGGCCGCGGCGGCCGGCGCCGCGGACCTGCTCGCCCGCCTGTCCGACCGGTGGCGGGGCACCCTGCTGGTGGTGGGACAGCCGGCCGAGGAGACGCTCGACGGGGCCGAGGCCATGCTGCGCGACGGACTGTACGAACGGTTCGGCAGACCCGGCGTCGTGCTCGCCCAGCATGCCGCGCCACTGCCCGCCGGCACGGTCGCGCACGCGGAGCGGCAGGTACCGATGACGGCGGCCGGCGCGGTGCTCGACGTGCTGCTGCACGGACGGGGCGGTCACGCCGCCACTCCGCACCTGGCGGTGGATCCGGTCGTCGCCGCGGCCGCCGTCGTCACCCGCCTCCAGACCGTCGTCGCCCGCGAGACCGCCCCCGCCGACCAGGTGACGCTGACCGTGGGCACGCTGCGGGCCGGGACGGCCGCCAACGTCATCCCGGACAGCGCCGCACTCGGCATCGGGGTCCGCGCGTCGAGCGAGGCGTCCCTCGACCGCGCGCTGACCGCGGTGCGCCGCATCGTCCTCGCCGAGAGCGCCGCCGCGGGCGCCTCCCGGGAGCCCGAGGTGACCGTCGCCTCCCGCTCGGCGGCCCTGCGCTGCG
>NZ_MSGP01000064.1 GCF_002078235.1 Streptomyces viridosporus | reverse complement strand
CGTGTGCAGGGCGCCGAGCGCGCCGAGTGCGGCCCGGGCGTCCGGGCGGTCCCGCCGGGCCAGCGCCACCGGGGGAACCGGCGCCGCGGGCAGGCAGGCGCGGACGGCCGGAGCGAGCACCGCGTCCGGGCCCAGCTCCAGGAACGCGGTACCACCCGCCCGGTCCGCCTCCTGCACCGCGTCGAGGAAGCGAACGGAGCCACGCAGCTGGTCGACCCAGTACGCCGGCGAGATCATCTTCTCGTCGGTCCGCACCGTGGAGACGATCGGAATCCGGGGCTGCTGGAACGTGACCGCCTCGGCGACCGCCCGGAACCCGGCGAGCGCCGGTTCCACCCGGGCCGAGTGGAACGCCGTTCCCACCCGCAGACGGCGGGTGCGATGCCCCCGATCGGACAGCACGCCGGCGAGCTCCAGCACGGCGTCCTCGTCCCCGGAGAGCACGACCGCGTCCGGGCCGTTCACCGCGGCGATCGACACCCGGTCGGCATATCCGGCCAGGAGCGGCAGGACCACCGCCTCGGCGGCACGGACGGACACCATCGCGCCACCGGCAGGCAGCCCCGCCATGGCCCGCCCTCGGGCGGTGACGAGCGTGGCGGCGTCGTCGAGCGTGAGCATGCCCGCCAGGTATGCCGCGGACAGCTCGCCGATCGAGTGGCCGATCAGCATCTCCGGCCGCAATCCCCAGGCGCTGACCAGCCGGAACTGGGCCACCTGGAGCGCGAAGAGGGCGGGCTGCGTGTACTCCGTGCGGTCGAGCAGGCTGCCGTCGCCCCACACCACCTCCTGCAGCGGGGTGTCCAGCGTGAAGTGCGCACTCACCTCGTCGAAGGCCCGCGCGTACTCAGGGAACGTCTCGTACAGTCCGCGCCCCATCCCGGGCAGCTGGCTGCCCTGGCCGGTGAGGACCAGGACCAGCCGGTGCCGCGCGGCGGTGGCGCGCAGCACGGCCGGCACGGTGTTCCCCTCGGCGAGGGCGGCCAGCCCGGTCCGCAGCGCGGTCTCGTCCGCGCCGGTGACCACCGCCCGGTACCTGTGGACGGCGCGGGTAGTGGCCAGCGCGTACGCGATCGCCGACGGATCCGTGGCAGCGGTCGCCGCCAGGCGGGCGGCCTGCTCGCGCAACGCCGCCTCGGACCGTGCCGACAGCAGCCACGGCACCCCGTCGAGGACCGGCCGTTCCTCCTCCTCGTCCGGCGCCGGCGGCGCCTCCTCGATCACCACGTGAGCGTTGGTGCCGCTGATGCCGAACGAGGACACCCCCATGCGCCGCGGCGCCTCGTGCCGTGGCCAGGGCTGCGCCGAGGCCAGCAGCGCCACCTCGCCGGCGGTCCAGTCCACGTGCGGAGACGGCTCGTGGATGTGCAGGCTGCGCGGCAGCACGCCGTGCCGCAGCGCCAGCACCGCCTTGATCACCCCGGCCACACCGGCCGCGGCCTGGGTGTGCCCGAGGTTGGACTTGATCGAGCCCAGCCACAGCGGTCGCGGGCGGTCGCCGCCGTACACCGCGAGCACCGCCTGCGCCTCGATCGGATCGCCGAGTACGGTGCCCGTACCGTGCGCCTCGACCGCGTCGACGTCGGCCGGGCCCAGCCCGGCGGCGGTCAGCGCCGCCCGGATCACCCGCTCCTGGGCCGGGCCGTTCGGCGCGGTGAGCCCGTTGCTCGCCCCGTCGGAGTTGACCGCGCTGCCGCGCAGCACGGCCAGCACCTGGTGACCGTGCTCGCGGGCCCGCGACAGCCGCTCGACCAGGACCACGCCTACGCCCTCGCCCATGCCGGTGCCGTCGGCGGCCGCGGCGAACGGTTTGCACCGGCCGTCCGCGGCGAGCCCGCGCTGGCGGCTGAACTCCACGAACACCGCGGGCGTGGCGAGCACGGTCACCCCGCCGGCGAACGCGAGGTCGCACTCCCCGGCCCGGATCGCCTGTGCGGCCAGGTGCAACGCGACGAGCGACGACGAGCAGGCGGTGTCCACGGTGACGGTCGGCCCCTGCAGCCCGAAGGTGTACGCCACTCTTCCGGACAGCACGCCGCCGCCGACGCCCGGCGCGAGGAACCCCTCGGCCGCGGCGCCCTCCAGCAGCCGACCGTAGTCCTGGTACATGGCGCCCATGAACACGCCGGTGCCGGTGCCGCGCAGCGTGTCCGGGTCGATGCCGGCGTCCTCGCACGTCTCCCAGACGGTCTCCAGCAGCAGCCGCTGCTGCGGGTCCATCGCCACGGCCTCCCGCGGCGACACCCCGAAGAAGGCGGCGTCGAACTCGGCCACATCGGAGACGAACCCGCCGGACCGGGCGTACGAGGTGCCGGGCGCGTCCGGGTCCGGGTCGTGCAGCTCAGCGAGGGGCCAGCCGCGGTCGTCCGGAAACGGCACGATCGCGTCACGTTCGGAGACCAGCAGGTCCCACAGGTCGTCCGGGCCGCGGACGCCGCCGGGCAGCCGGCAGCCGATGCCGACCACCACCACCGGGTCGTCCGCGGTGCCGGCGGTCACCGCGGCGGCGCTCGGCTGCTCCGAGCCGGCCAGCCGGTCGCCGAGGTGCCGGGCCAGCGCGGCCGGGTTGGGGTGGTCGAACACGAGCGTGACCGGCAGCCGCAGCCCAGTCGCACCGGAGAGCCGGTTGCGCAACTGAACCGCGCTGAGCGAGCCGAACCCGGCGTCCTTGAACGCCCGGTCCGGGTCGATCGTGTCAGGTGAGGCGTGCCCCAGCACGGCGGCGGCGTGCCCCAGCACCAGCTCCAGCAGCACCCGGTGCCGGTCGGCCGGGCTCTTGCCGGCGAGCCGGGCCACCAACTCGGAGTCGGCGGCACCGCCACGGGTGGCCGTACGCCGCGCCGGCACCCCGGCGAGGGCCCGCATGACCGGCGGTACGGCGTCACCGGTGGCACGGAGCGCGGCCAGGTCGAGCCGGATCGGCACGAGTACCGGCTCGGCGACGGTCAGGGCGGCGTCCAGGGCGGCCAGGGCGGCGTCGCGGGGGAGCGGCGGGAACCCCGCGCGGCGGAATCGGGCCAGGTCGGCGCCATCGGTCATGGTGCTCTCGTCAGCCCACAGGCCCCAGGCCAGCGAGACACCCGGCAGCCCGGCGGCCCGGCGTACCCGGGCCAGCGCGTCCAGGGCGGCGTTGGCCGCGGCGTAGTTCGCCTGGCCGAGACCGCCGAGCACACCCACCGCGGAGGAGAACAGGACGAGCCGGGCCTGCGGGAGCAGTTCGTGCAGGAGCCAGGCCGCGTCGACCTTGGGGCGCAGCACCCGGGCCAGCCGCTCCGGCGTGAGGTCGGCGACCAGCCCGTCGTCGAGCACCCCGGCGGCGTGCACCACCGTGCCGACGTCGGTCGTGTCGAGCAGCGCGGTCAGCTCCGCCCGGTCCGCGACGTCGCACGCCACCACGGCGACGTGCGCGCCGGCGGCGGTCAGCTCCGCGGCCAGGGCGGCCGCCTCCGGGGCCTGCGGCCCCCGCCGGCTCGCCAGCACCAGGTCGCGGACGCCCAGGTCGTGCACCAGGTGCCGGGCGACGATCCCGCCGAGCGTGCCGGAGGCACCGGTCACCAGGACGGTGCCGAGGTCGCCGGCCGGTTCGCCCGCCGGGGACACCCGGGCCAGCCGCAGCTCCCGCGCGGCGCCGGCGGCGAGGCCCACCTGCGGCTCGCCGGCGGCCAGCGCGGCCGGCACCGCGGCGACGGTGGCGTCATCGCCGTCGGCGAGGTCGAGCACCGCGAAGCGGTCCGGATGCTCCAGCTGGGCACAGCGCACCAGCGCCGCGGTCGCGGCCTCGCCGGGATCGTCGAGCACCCGCCGGGTCACCACGACGAGAGTGGACGTGGCCCGGCGCTCGTCGGCCAGCCACTTCTGCACCAGGGCGAGCGCCCGCTCGGCAGCCGCGGCGGGCGGGCCGGACGGGGCCGGGACCAGGACGAACGGCGCGACGTCGTCGCTCGGCGGCACTCGCAGCAACCGGGCGAGGGCGGGATCGCGGACCGCGTACCCGGCGGCGGGACCGTCCCGCAGCAGCAGCGGCGCCCACTGCGGAAGCAGCAGGTCACCGCGGTCCGGCAGGCCGAGTGCGCCGTCCGGGAGTGGGCTGAGCACCAGGGACCGCACCGACGCGACCGGCATCCCCGCCGGGTCGGTCAGCTCGATGCGGACGGCGCCGTCCCGGGCGCCGGTGAGCGTGGCCCGGACGGTGTCCGCGCCCACGGCGTGCACCTGGGCCCCGGTCCACTCGAACGGCAGCGCGGGCCGGTCCTGCGCCCCGGTGCGGAGGTCGCTGAGCGCCAGCGGGTGCAGACAGGCGTCCAGCAGCGCGGGGTGGACGCCGAACCCGCCCGGCTCGGCGCCGGGCAGGGCGACCTCGGCGTACAGGTCCCCGGCCCGGTTGCGCCACAATGCGCGGACTCCGCGGAACACCGGCCCGTACCGCAGTCCGGCGCTGTCCAGCCGTTCGTACAGCTCGTCCACGTCGAGCGGCTCGGCGCCGGCCGGTGGCCAGGCGGTCGCCGCGGGCGGCGGCGGATCACCGCCGGGCGTGAGGACGGCGGTGGCGTGCAGGGTCCAGCCACCGGCACCGACCCGGCCCTGCACGGTCACGTCCCGTGACCCGTCCGTACCGGGCTCGCCGACCTCGATCCGCAGCCGGATTTCGGCGTCCTCCGGCACCACGACCGGGACGAGCAGGGTCAGCTGGTCGATCACCGGGCAGCCGGCCTCGTCACCGGCCCGAAACACCAGGTCCACCATGGCGGCGCCGGGGAGCACGACATGCCCCTCGACGGTGTGGTCGGCCAGCCACGGGTGGGTGGCGGCCGACAGCCGTCCGGTCAGTACGAGCCGGTCGGCCCCGGGCACGGCGGCCCGCAGGACCGGATGCTCGACGGCGTCCAGGCCCAGGGCGGACGGGTCTCCGCCGCCGGCCGGCAGCCAGTACCGCTCGGTCACGAACGCGGTGGTGGGCAACTCGACCGGGCGGGTCCCGGGCCACACCGCGGACCAGTCCGGACGGACGCCCTGCACGTGCAGGTGCGCCAGCGCCCGGACCAGCTGGTCCGGGCCGCCCTCGTCGCGGCGCAGCGTGTGCAGGACGGCGACCTCGGCGCCGATCGCATCCACCGTCTCCTGGGCGCCGGTGGCCACCACGGGGTGAGGGCTGACCTCCAGCAGCGTGGTGCAGCCGTGGCCGGCGAGTGCGGTGACGGCCTCGTCGAAACGGACCGGTTCGCGCAGGTTGCGGTACCAGTAGTCGGCGTCGAACGCGTCGTTGCCGTCGATCCACCGGCCCTCGACCGAGGAGAAGAACGGTACAGCCGGCGGGCGCGGGACCACCGGGGCCAGCGCGGCGCGGACCCTCTCCTGTACGCGTTCCACGTGCGCGCTGTGCGAGGCGTAGTCCACGTCCACCCGACGGGCCCGTACCCCCTCGGCCTCCAGCTCGGCGAGCAGCTCGTGCAGGGCGTCACCGTCACCGGAAACCACGACCGAGGACGTGCCGTTGACCGCGGCCAGCGACAGCCGCCCGCCCCAGGCATGCAGACGTTCGCGGACCTGCTCGGCGGGCAGCGCCACCGACATCATGCCGCCGAGGCCGGACAGCTCCACCAGCGCCTGGCTGCGCAGCGCCACCACCCGGGCGGCGTCCGGCAGGGTCAGCGCACCGGCGACGTACGCGGCGGCGATCTCGCCCTGGCTGTGGCCGGCGACCGCGGCCGGGGTCACGCCCACCGAACGCCACACGTCGGCCAGGGCCACCATCATCGCGAACAGCACCGGCTGCACGATGTCGACCCGGTCGTAGTCCTGCTCGCCGCGCAGTACGGCGGTCAGCTCGAAGTCGACGTACGGCGCGAGCGCGGCCTCGCACTCGGCGATCCGGTCCTGGAAGACTGTGTTGCTCTCCAGCAGCCGCACCGCCATCTCCCGCCACTGCGATCCCTGGCCGGGGAAGAGGAAGGCCACCGGACCGGGCGCTCCGGTGACGCCCTCCACCACCGTCGGTGACGGCCGTCCGGCGGCGACGTCGGCGAGACCGGCCAGCAGTCCGTCACGGTCGGCGGCGCAGACCACGGCCCGGTGCTCGTGCGCGGTTCGCGTCGTGACGAGGGACGACGCGACGTCCCGCGGGTCCTGGTCGGACCGGGCGGCGAGATCGGCGGCGAGCGCGGCGGCCTGGGCGCGCAGCCCTGCGGGCGACCGGCCGGACACGGCCCAGGCACACGGCCATGACTCTGCTGGCTCGGTGCCGGGTGCCGGAGTGGCCGCCGCGGGCTCCTCCAGGATGACGTGTGCGTTGGTGCCGCTGACGCCGAAGGACGAGACGGCCGCGCGGCGCGGCTCGTCGCCGGCCGGCCACGGCACCGGCTCGGCCAGCAGCTCGACCGCTCCGGCCGACCAGTCCACGTACGGCGTGGGCCGGTCCAGGTGCAGCGTGCGCGGCAGCACCCCGTGCCGCATGGCCAGCACCATCTTGATGATCCCGGCGACGCCCGCCGCGGCCTGGGTGTGCCCGAGGTTGGACTTGATCGAGCCCAGCCGCAGCGGTCGCGGGCGGTCGCCGCCGTACACCGCGAGCACCGCCTGCGCCTCGACCGGGTCGCCCAGCGGGGTGCCGGTGCCGTGCGCCTCCACCGCCGCGACCTGGGCCGGGGTGAGGCCGGCGTCGACCAGGGCGTCCTGGATCACGCGGCGCTGCGCGGGGCCGTTCGGGGCGGTCAGGCCGTTGCTGGCCCCATCGGAGTTGACGGCGACGCCGCGGACGATCGCGTGCACCCGGCGGCCGGCCGCCACCGCGGCGGAGTGCCGTTCCAGCACCAGCACGCCGACGCCCTCGGACCAGGCGGTGCCGTCGGCAGCCGCCGCGAAGGGCTTGCACCGCCCGTCCGGGGCGAGCCCGCGCTGCCGGCTGAACTCGACGAACGCGCTCGGCGTGGCCATCACGGTGACCCCGCCGACCAGCGCCATGTCGCATTCGCCGCGTTGCAGGGCGCGGACCGCCTGGTGGAGCGCGACCAGCGATGACGAGCACGCGGTGTCCACGGTGACGGCCGGGCCGCGCAGCCCGAGCTGGTACGCGACCCGCCCGGACACGACGCTGCCGCCGCCCTGGGCGCCGTGGTAGTCGTGGTGCATCACCCCGGTGAACACCCCGGTACGGGTGTCCCGCAGCACCGCCGGGTCGAGACCGGCCCGCTCCACCGCCTCCCACGAGGTCTGCAGGATCAGCCGCTGCTGCGGGTCGGTGTACAGCGCCTCCTTCGGCGAGATGCCGAAGAAGCCGGCGTCGAAGGCCGGGGCGTCGTGCAGGAATCCGCCGTCACGGACGGTGGAGGTGCCGGGGTGGTCGGGGTCGGGGTGGTACAGCCCGTCCACATCCCAGCCGCGGTCGCGGGGGAATCCCGTGATGCCGTCGCGGCCCTCGGCAACCAGCGACCAGAGATCCTCGGGCGACTCGACGCCGCCCGGGTAGTGGCAGGCCATGCCGACCAGGGCGATCGGCTCGGCGGACCGGCTCTCCGCCTCCCGCAGCCGCCGGCGGGTGACCTGCAACTCCGCAGTGACACGGCGCAGGTAGTCACGGAGTTTGTCCTCGCTGCTCATCGGTCCTCCTGACCCGGTATGGGGCTGCCGAGCTCGGCGTCGATCAGGGCGAACACCTCGTCGTCGGTCGCGGTGGCGAACACATCCAGGGGCGCCTCGGCGGTCTCCGGGCTCAGGGCCGTGAGCAGCTCACGCACCCGTTGCACCACCCGGCCGCGAAACACCTCGTCGGTGGCCGCCCCGGTCAGGCCGGCGGCGAGGCGGTCGAAGTCGGCGAACAGCGCCGGCAGGTCGTCGGCCCCGCCGGTGTCGCCGTCGAACCGCCCGGCGAGGTGCTCCACCAGATCGCCGGGGGTGGGATGGTCGAAGACGAGGGTCGCCTCCAGCGTCAGGCCGAGCGCCGCGCCGAGGCGGTTGCGGAACTCCACCGAGCTCAGCGAGTCGAAACCCAGTTCCTGGAAGGAGCGCCCCGGGTCGATCGCGGCGGCACCGGCGTAGCCGAGCACGGCCGCGGCCTCGCCGCGGACCAGGCCGGAGAGGCGGGCGCGCAGCTCCGCGGAGCCCAGCCCGGCCAGGCCCGGGGCGGCGACGACGACCGGTGCGGCGCTCAGCAGGCCGCCCAGTATCGGGGGGACGACCGCCGGGGTGTCCGGGCCCCACCGCAGCGCAACCACCTCCGGTTCCGTACCGGCCAGGGCGGCGTCCAGCAGGCGCAGTCCCGCCTCGGCCGTCAGCGGTGCGAGACCCGCGCGGGCCAGGCGTTCGCGGTCGGCGGTCATACCGTCGTCGAGGTCCCACGGCCCCCAGGCCACCGAGACCGCCCGGCCACCTGCCGCGACCCGGTGCCGGGCCAGCGCGTCCAGATACGCGTTGGCCGCGGCGTAGTTGCCCTGGCCGGGCCCGCCGAGCACGCCGGCCGCCGAGGAGAAGAGCACCAGCTCGGCCTCGGGCAACAGCTCGTGGAGGTGGTGGGCGCCATCGGCCTTGGCCCGCCACACGGTCTCCAGCCGGCCGGTGTCCAGCGCGGTCACCACCCCGTCATCGAGCACCCCGGCGGCGTGCACCACGGTGCCGATCGTCCGGCCGGCCAGCAGCTCGGCCAGCGCGTCCCGGTCACCGACGTCGCAGGCGACCGGCTCGATCCGCGCGTTCAGCCCGGAGAGGCCGGCGGGGACGCGCCCGCTGCGGCTGACCAGGAGCACGTCGGTGAATCCGTGTTCGGCGACCAGGTGATGTACCACCGGGGTGGCGAGGCCACCGCTGCCGCCGGTGACGAGCAGCGTGCCCGGCCGGCGCGGAGGCGGCGCCTCGGTGGCCGGGACGCGCACCAGGCGCGCCGCCAGCACCCGCCCGTCGCGGACCGCCAGCTGCGGCTCGCCGGTGGCCAGGGCACGCGGCAGGATCTGCGCCGCGTCCGTCCCGGACAGCTCGACGAGACCGAAGCGGCCGGGGTGTTCGGACTGCGCCGAGCGCAGCAGCCCCCATGCGGCGGCCGTGGCCGGGCCCGGATCGGTGGCGACGAAGACCAGGCGGGCGCCGCCGAAGCGGGTCTCGCCGAGCCAGTGCCGGGCCTGGGCGAGGACGTCACGGGTCAGCTCGAACGCGGCGGACGCCGACGTCCCCGTCGCGGTGACCGGCACGATCACCACCTCGGCGGGTTCGGTCAGCGCCGCCGGAGTGTCGGCTCGGGTCACGGTCACGTCCGCGGCGGTGAGCGCGGCGCCGATGCCGTCCCGGTCCGGGCCCACGACGGCGTACCGGCCGGGCGAGCCGGGACCGATGTCGTCGAGAGGCACCCAGTCGACGCGGTAGAGCGGGTCGGCCGAAGCTCCGGCGGGGCGCAGGGTCACCGCGTCCACCGAGGCGACCAGCCCGCCGGCAGCATCGGTGAGCCGCACCGAGACGACACCGGGCCGGACCGGGGCGACGCAGGCCCGCGCGGCGACCGCGCCGCTCGCCGCGACCCGGATCGCGGACCAGGCGAACGGCAGGTGGGCGCGGCCGCCGGGGACGAATCCGCCGAGAGCCACCGCGTGCAGCGCCGCGTCGAGAAGAACCGGGTGCACGGCGTACGGGCCGGCGTCACCGCCGGGCACGGTGACGTCCGCGTACACGGTGTCGCCGGCCCGCCAGGCGCAGCGCAGTCCCTGGAAGGCGGGACCGTAGCCGGGCAGCCGGTCGTAGAAGCCGCTGAGGTCGAGTTCCTCGGCGTCGCCGGGCAGCGGTGGCGGCTCGGTCGCGACGCCACCTGCGGGGGCGAGCGCGCCCGTGGCATGCCGGGTCCAGGCCGGTTCTCCGGCGGCGCGGGCGTGCACCTCGAAGGCGCACCGCCCGTCGTCGCCGGGCCGGGCCGCGGTGAGCCGCAGGTCGGCGTCGCCGAACGGCAGCGGCGCCTCGATCACCAGCTCGGCCACGACCGGCCGGCCGAGCCGGGCGCCGGCCTGCAGGGCCAGGTCGGCGAAGAACGTCCCGGGCACCAGCGCGGTCCCGTCGACGGCGTGGTCGGCCAGCCAGCCGTGGCCGACCCGCGAGATCCTGGCCACCAGCACATGCCCGCCGGGCAGTTCCACCAGGTCGGCCCGCACCCGGCCGGGGTCTCTGCCGGTGGTCACCCAGTGCCGGTCCCGGGCGAACGGGTAGCCGGGCAGCGACAGCCGGCGCGCTCGCGCCGGCATCGGCGGGGTGATCTCGGCCCCGGTGACCCAGGCGGCGGCGAGCGCATCGAGGTCGTCACTGGTCACCGCGGCGGCCGGTTTCCGCCGGCGGCCGCGGTGGCAGCCGACCCCGGTGCGCAGCGCCGTCAGGAGTTCGGCGTTGGTCGTGGCCACGACGGCGAGCCGCTCGTCCAGGTGCTCACGCCCGGACCACAACGTGTACGCCAGCGCCGCCGGATCCACCGCGACGGCGGCCGTGGTCAGGGCGGCGGCCAGGCCCTCAGCGGTGGTCTCGCCGTCGATCGCCGGGCGGGTTCCGAACACCGCCTGGACGCGGTGGGCGAGGTCGGCCAGTTGCGGGAAGTCCAGGCCCAGCTCGGCGAACGGCTCGTCGGGCCATGCCGCGGTCGCACCGACCTCGGTCAGCAGCGCGGTCACGGCCGCGGCCACCTCCCCGCCGGTGCCCTCCAAGTGGGTCACCAGCCGGGCCACGCTCTCGTCGAGGCGGGCGGTGTCCCGGGCGGACACCACGAACAGCCGCGGCTCGGCCGGTTCCGGCACGGCCGGCGGCGTCGGCCACTCGGCGAGGACGACGTGCGCGTTGGCCCCGCCGGCACCGAAAGAGCTGATCGCCGCGGTCCGCGGCGCGTCCGCGCGTCCCGGCCATGGCGCCCGTTCGCGCTGCACCCGGAACCGAGCGGTCTCCCACTGCACCGCGCTGGACAGCGGGTCGGCGTGCAGGGACGGGACGAGTTCCCGATGACGCAGTTGGAGTACGACCTTGGTGAGCGCCGCGACGCCGGCCGCGGACTCCAGATGCCCGATGTTCGACTTGACCGACCCGATCGGCCAGGGGCCCGGGCCGGCGCCGATCCGGTCGAAGGCGTCCTCCAGCGCGGCGACCTCGATCGGGTCGCCGAGGCTGGTGCCGGTGCCGTGCGCCTCCAGGTAGTCGAGGTGGTCGGGGTCGACCGCGGCGCGCCGCAGCGACCCGGCGATCAGGGCGGCCTGCGATGCCGGGTTCGGCACGGAGAATCCGGCGGTACGGCCGCCGTGGTTGACCGCGGTACCGCGGATGACGACGTGCACATGGTCGCCGTCGCGCAGCGCGTCCCGCAGCGGGCGCAGCAGCAGCACGCCGACGCCCTCGCCGGGCACGTAGCCGTCCCCGCCCTCGCCGAAGGCGCGGCAACGCCCGTCGGTGGACAGGAAGGAGGACTGGCTCAGCAGCAGGTACTTGTTCGGGTGCACGGCCAGGTTGACGCCACCGGCCAGGGCCGCCTCGCACTCCCCCCGCCGGATGGACTCGACGGCCAGGTGCAGCGCGGTCAGCGAGGACGAGCACATGCTGTCCAGGGCGATGCTCGGTCCGCGGAGGTCCAGGAAGTACGACACCCGGTTGGCGATCGACGCGCTGAACGACGAGGGCACCGGGCCCGGCTCCGCGCCGACGCCGTACAGCTGGTACTGGTTGTACATCACCCCGGCGAACACGCCGACGGACCGGCCGCGCCAGGCCGACGGCGCATGGCCGGCCTCCTCGAACGCGTGCCACGCCTCCTGCAGGAACAGCCGCTCCTGCGGGTCCAGCACGGCCGCCTCGTTCGGCGAGATGTGGAAGAACCCCGCGTCGAACTCATCCACCCCCGAAATGAACCCGCCCCATTTGCCGTACGAGCGTCCCGGCGTGCGGCGGTCTTCGGAGTAGATCGCCGCGTGGTCCCAGCGGTCGGCCGGCACCGTGCTGATGCAGTCACGGCCGTCGCGCAGGTTTGCCCAGAACTCGTCGAGGTCGCGGGCCATCGGGTAGCGGCCGCTGATGCCCACCACGGCGATCGCGTCGTCGTCGGTGCCGACCGGCTCGGGGTCCGACTGCGGCGGGGTGAACTCGGCCGTGATCCGGGCCGGATCCCCGTTCAGGACCACGACGTGGGAGCGGCCGCTGCCCACGGCGGCCAGCAGCACGTCGACGGCGGCCGGGGTCTCCAGCTCCCGCAGGCCCATCCGGCGCAGCGCGGCGTCATCGACCGGCATGCCGCCTTCCGCCCAGGCCGGCCAGCCCACCGACACGATGTCGCGGCGGGTGCCGGCGAGCAGGTCCAGGTACGCGTTCGCACACGCGTAGTCGGCCTGCCCCGGATTGCCCCAGGTGCCGGCAGTGGACGAGCAGAGCACCAGGAAGTCCAGGCTCAGGCGCCGGGTGGCTGCCTCGAGGTGACGGGCGCCGTCGACCTTGGGGGTGAGCACCGCCCGTACGTCATCGGCCTTCTTCCCTGCCAGCAACCCGTCACGCAGCACACCGGCGGCGTGCACCACCCCGTGCAGCACTCCGAAGCGGTCCACCGTGGTGCGCACCGCGCGGTCCACGTCGTCCGCGCGGGTCACGTCCATCACCACGGTGACCACCTCGGCGCCGAGGGCTGTCAGCTCGGCGGTCACGGACGGATCGGCCGGGGTGCGGCCGCCCAGGACGAGCCGGGCGTGCACCGACCGGGCCAGATGCCGGGCCAGGGCCAGCCCGACCCCGCCGAGCCCTCCGGTGATCAGGTAGACGCCGCGCTCTCGCAGGGACGCCCGGTCCGCCGGTGCCGGCATGGGCCGGACGAGCCGGATCCGGCGGGTGCCGTGCGCGTAGCGCACCTCCACGTCCGGTGCCCCGGCCGCCAGTTCGGCCAGCGCGTCGGCCCGGCGTGGCGAACTGACCACCGCGGCCCGTATGCCCGGGTTCTCCCGCACCGCGGTGCGGAACAGGCCCGCGACAGCGGTGACCGGCGCGTCGTCGTCCTCGACGTGGCAGACCAGCCGCAGGGTGCTCCGCCCGGCGCGGATCGCGGCTGCCAGGAACTCGCTCAGCGCGACCGCCTCACCGGTGAGGTCGGCCGGATCGGCGGGCTGCCACAGCACACCGGCCGCGGCGGTGTCCGCGAGCGCGGACGGCCAGTCCGCCCGGCTGTGCGCGCCGGTGGTGACCCAGTGCGTCTCAGGCGCTCCGGGCGGCGGCAGCGCGGCCGTGTGCCAGTGCGCCTCAAACCACACCACCTCGGCGGGCACCTCGGTGTCGGCGGTCGTCGTGGTCTCGGCGGTCGTCTCGGTCACCGGTTCCGCGGGCGGGGCCACCACGACCTCGTACTGCCGTAGGTGGTCGGCCAGCAGGGTGAACGTGTTGTGCTCGAACAGCAGGGTCGGGGAGAAGTCGACGCCGAAGACCCGTTCCAGGTCGGCGGCGATCCCCAGCAGTGCCGTCGAGTCCAGGCCGAGCTCGTAGAACCCTGCCGTCTCGTCGAAGTCGGCGCGGCCGGTCCTCGCCTCGATCAGCTCACGGACGATCCGGTCGCCGTCCTGCGCCGCCGGGGGGCGTGCCTCAAGGCGGGTGATCGCCGCGGCGTCCCGGATCCGTTTGGAGGTCAGGCCGTGCAGCCAGGCGACGACGGTCCCGTCCGGGGCGTGGAACTCCAGGTCACACGTGGTCAGGTCGCCGTCGGGCCCGGCCGGGCGCGGTGGGGTGGCGTGCACCAGGGTCTGCGAGCCCAGCGGTCCTGCGGCCCGGACCGATTCGATCAGCATCGGGATGTACGGGCGTGCCTCGTCGCCCGGCACGGCCTCGGCGAACTGGGTGGGCAGCAGCGTCGAGGAGTCCAGCGCCGCGGGATGGAGGTGGAAGTACTCGGCGTACTCGGCGGCCTGGGCGCTCAGCGAGAGGTCCGCTAGCAGTTCGTCCGGCCCGGCGTGCAGGGTGCCGAGGGCCCGCATGAACTCGCCGTGCTCGATACCGGTCGCGCGGACCGTCGTGTACAGGTCGGCCATGTCGACGGTCTGCCGTGCGGCGGCGCGCAGGGCCTCCAGGTCCCGCCGGCACCGCGGGAACGGCAGGCCCAGGTACAGCTGGCAGTCCAGGACCGGTTCGCTCTGCCCGGAGGGGCGGCGGGTGCCGGTGACCGACACCCGGAAGTGTCCGTCGTCGCGGGTGAAGCGCAGCGTCAGCTCGGTGTCGAAGTCCGGCCCGGCGGCGACCGGGTTGCGGAACAGCACACGGCGCAGCTCGACACCGCCGGGATCGGCGCCCCGGGCTCGCACCACCCGCAGGATGATGTCGAGAAACGACACCCCGGGCAGGATCCGGGTGCCGTGAACACGGTGGTCGCGCAACACGGGGTCGCTGCCCCTGATCACGACGGTACAGGTCAGCCCGTCCAAGGAGTCCATCAGGTCCTCTTCCCCGCGCATCAGAACTGGATCTGGAAGAACGGCGCCGGCGGCGTCGGGCCGTCGTGGCGCCCGTTGCCGTCGGCGGAGGCCGGCACCGGCACGTCGAACCAGAACCGGCGCCGCCGATACCGCGGCGGGTCCAGCGGTTCACGCCGCGGGACATAGCCGTCCGGGGCCTGGCGCACCACCATGTGGGCGTTCGTGCCGCCGAAGCCGAACGAGCTGACCCCGGCCCGGCGTACGCCGTCCCGCCCGGTCCACTCCCGCAGCTCGCGGACCGGGAACAGCGGCGACCGGTCGAACTCGAAGCGCCGGTTGAGCGTCGCGCAGTGCAGGGTCGGCGGCAGTTGCCCGTGGTGCACCGACAGCACCACCTTGATCAGGCCGGCGATCCCGGCCGCACTGAGCGTGTGCCCGATGTTGGTCTTCACGCTGCCCACACCGCAGAACCCGACCTCATCGGTGGCGCCGCGCAGGACCTCGGTGAGCGCCTTCAGTTCCATCGGGTCGCCGATCATGGTGCCGGTGCCGTGCGCCTCGACGTAACCGAGCTGCGCCGGTGACACCTCGGCCGCGGCAAGTGCGGACTCGATGACCTCGCTCTGCGCCCTTGGGTTCGGCGTGGTGATGCCCATGGTGCGGCCGTCGTTGTTGACGGCGCTGCCCTCGATCACCGCGTACACCCGGTCGCCGTCGCGGATCGCGTCCTCGACCCGCTTGAGCAGCAGGACGCCGACGCCCTCGCCGAGGACGATGCCGTCGGCGCGCTCGTCGAAGGTGTGGCACCGGCCGCTGGGCGACAGTGCCCCGGCGCCGCTCATGCCGACGAACGGCACTTCGTCGAGCAGGATCTCGACGCCGCCGGCGATCACCAGGTCGGACTCGCCGGTGCGCAGGCTCTGCGCGGCCAGGTGCACCGCGACCAGCGCCGAGGAGCAGGCGCTGTCGATCACCACGGCGGGGCCGCGCACGTCGAGGTAGTGCGAGAGGTGGGCGGCGATGAAGTTCTGCGCCATGCCGCTGATCGAGTGGGTCGTCGCGGCGGCATGGTGCGCGCCGAAGTTCGCCGCCCGGGCGCCGGCGAAGACCCCGACCCGGCGACCGGCCACATCGGCGGGCGTCAGGCCCGCGTCGGCCAGGCACTCCGCTCCGGCCTCGAGGAACTGCCGCACCAGCGGGTCGACGTGGGCGGCCCCGGCCGGGTCGAGCCGGAAGAAGTCCGGGTCGAAGTCCTCGATGCCGTCCAGGAATCCGCCCCACTTGCTGACGGTCCTGCCGGGCTGCGGGGCGGGGTGCCAGAAGCGATCGGCATCCCAGCGCGACGGCGGCACCTCGGTCACCGAGTCCACGCTGCCGATCAGGTTGCGCCAGAACGTGGCGTGGTCGGGCGCTCCGGGGAAGTGGGCGGCGATGCCCACCACCGCGATGCCCCGCTCCGGCTCCCTCACCCGCGCGAGTTGCGGCTCCGGCGTGCGCACCGGCTCCGGCTTCTCGGGCACCGGCTGATCCGGCAGCCGATCGTCGAGGGCGGCCGCCAACTGGGCGATGGTCGGGTTCTCCAGCAGCGCCGAAGGTTCGGCGACCACCCCGAGGTCACGTTCCAGCGCGGCGAGCAGCTGGGCGATCATGATGGAGTCCACACCGAGGTCGGCGAAGTCGGCGTCGGGCCGGATCTGCGCGGCGTCCAGGCGCAACGTCGCCGCGAAGACCTCGGTGAGCCTTCGCACGCCGTCACCGGTCCGCATCCCGTACGCAGTGGGCGTGTCCGTGGCGGCGACCGGCGCGGGGGTCTCGGGCGCGGCGACCGTAAGGAGGGCGCAGGCGTCGAACCGGGTGGTGTCCACCAGGCACGGCAGCACGACCGGGTCGGGCCCGGCCAGCGCCGCGTCCAGCAGCGCCACGCCGTCCTGCGGGCTGAGCGTCCGCAGCCCCAGCTCCCGGTACGCCGGGGTGTCCACCTCCGGCATGCCGGCCGCCTGCCAGCTCGGCCACTGCACCGACCGGAAGACCGGCGTGTCGGTGCCGGTGGCGCTCCGGTACTCGGCCACCCGGTCCAGCACCGAGTTGGCCAGCGCGTAGTCGCTCATCCCGGCCGCCAGCGCGGGCACCTGGCCGGCGACCGACGAGTACAGCACCACGAAGCGCAGCGGGTCGTCCGCGCACGCGTCCAGCAGCGCCTGCAGGCCGGTGGTCTTCGGTTCCAGCACCCGCCGCATGTCGGCGGTGCGTTTGCCGACGAAGGCCGGGTCGGTCATCACACCGAGACCGGCGCAGTGCACGATCCCGGCGATCGGTCCCCACTCCTGGCGGATCCGGTCCAGCACCTCCCGGGTGTGCTCCAGCGGGACGCTCTCGATCAGCAGGCGCACCCCAGGGCGTTCGAGCGCGGTGAGGTCGCGCAGCCGGGCCGCCAGCGCCGGATCGGTGTCGGGCGCGGTCAGCGACTCCGCCCAGTTCTCGCGGGCGGGCAGCGGGGACTGCCCGAGCAGGACCAGCCGGTCCGCTCCCCGCTCGACGAGCTCGGCGGCCAGCAGGCGGCCGAGCGCGCCGGTTCCGCCGGTGATCACCACCGGATGTCCGGCGAGACCGTCCGACCACCGGGCGGGCGCCGGGGCGTTGCCGGTGGGACGCAGCGTCGGCGTGTACCGAGCGCCGTCACGCACGCACACCTCGGTGACCGGGTCGGTCGCCGCCAGCTCCGCGGCGACCACGTCCAGCAGCGCGTCCGGATCCATGACGTCGACGTCGACGGTACGGGCGAACACCCCGCGGTACTCGGCGGAGAGCATCCGGACCAGCCCCGCGAACGCCGCTCCTCGGAGCGTCGGGCTGTGCGCGCGGAAGGACACCAGTCCCTGGGTCATGTGCAGATATGCGAAGCCGGCGGTCCGGTTCGCCGCGATCAGCTCGCGGGCCAGCACGATGCGTGCCCAGTCGACGCGTACGTCGGACACCGGCACCGCGGACAGGTCGACGAGGTCGATCACGACCGGCGCCCGGCCGATCGACGCGGCGGCCCGCAGACCGGTCTCCTCGTCCGTGTCGTCCAGGCGGACCACCCGGGCCGCGTCACCGAACGCCGCCGTCGCCAGCGCCTCGGTCTCGGCCCGGACCAGGACCACCGGTGCGTGCGGCGCCGGCCCGGACGATGCCGGCGCCGGTTCCCACACCTTGACCAGCAGGCGTCGCGCATCGTCCTGCGGCGGCGGGGCGGACGGGCTCGTCAGCCAGTGCCGTTCCCGTGCGAACGGGTATGTCGGCAGGGAGGTCAGGGCGGGCCGATCGGTGCGCAGCGCGGCCCAGTCCACGGCCGCACCGTCCTGCCAGAGCCGGGCGATCCGGTCGAGCCGCCCCTCCCGGGCCAGCCGGCGCAGGTAGCTGACGCCCTCCGGCTCGGTGAGCCAGTCGTGGGCGCCGGTCACGGTGGTCGCCTTGATGTCACCGGCCAGGAAGGCGGCCAGCCGGTCCCGCAATTCGGCCACGGATGTGACGACCAGCGCCAGGCGCACCGGCATCGGAACCCGGCCCACCTGCGAGGTGTGGGCGAGTGAGGAGAGCGCGGGCTGCTGGTCGCCGAGGAAGGTCCAGTGTGCCCGGGCGTACCGGTGCAGGGCGGCCTCGTCCCGCGCCGACAGCAGGAAGATCTCCGGCCCGGCCGGCTCCACCGGCGCGGACGTTGCGGGCGGCTCCTCCAGCACGACATGGGCGTTGACCCCGCCGAAGCCGAACGAGCTGACCCCGGCGCGCAGCGGCACGGGCGTGCCGTCGGCGTCGCTCGGCGCCCACAGCCGGGTCTCGCGGACCGGTTCGAACGAGGTGCCGTCCAGCTCGATCAGCGGGTTGAGCCGGGACAGATGCAGAGTCGGCGGCAGCTGCCGGTGCCGCATCGCCAGCACTACCTTGATCACGCCGGCTATGCCCGCAGCGGGCTCCAGGTGCCCGATGTTGCTCTTGACCGTACCGATGCCGCAGGTGACCGCGGGCCCGGCGGCCAGCGTGCGATGGGCACGGATCAGGCCGTCGATCTCGACCGGGTCGCCCAGGGCGGTGCCGGTGCCGTGCAGCTCGACGTAGGACACCGTCTCGATCGGCACATCCGCGTCCCGATATGCCTCGACCAGCAGCTCCGCCTGCGCGAGCGGGTTCGGTGAGGTGAGCGACGAGGCGCGGCCGCCGTGGTTGACCGCGCTGCCGCGAATGACCGCGTGCACCCGGTCGCCGTCGGCGAGGGCCCGCGACAGCGTCTTGAGCACGACGACGCCGACACCCTCACCCTTGACGTATCCGTCGGCCCGCTCGTCGAGCGCCTTGCACCGGCCGTCGGGCGCGAGCACGCCGAGCTGGTTGCCGGCGACCACGGTCTGCGGGGACAGCACGAGGCTCACCCCACCGGCGATGGCCAGGTCGCTCTCCCCCGCGCGCAGCGACCGCACGGCGCGGTGCAGGGCGACCAGCGAGCTGGAGCAGGCGGTGTCGACGCTCTCGCTCGGGCCACGCAGGTCGAGCAGGTACGAGATGCGGTTGGCCAGCATGGTGCGGGCCAGACCGGTGCCGGCGTGAGCGTTGACGTGCTCGCCGCGCAGCACCATCGACTCGTAGTCGGTGAACTGCACCCCGGCGAAGACGCACACCCGGCCGCCCGCGAGCCGGTCCGGGCGGCACCCGGCGTCCTCCAGCGCGGCCCAGGTGTGCTCCAGGAAGAGGCGGTGCTGCGGGTCCATGGCCTGCGCCTCGGCCGGTGAGATGCGGAAGAACAGCGGATCGAAGAGGTCCACGCCGGTCAGGAAGCCACCCCAGCGCGCGGTGCCGCCGAAGCGGCGGGCGACCTCCCGCCAGTCCCATCGGTCGGCGGGCGTCTCGGTGATCAGGTCCCGGCCGTCGGCGAGGTGCCGCCAGAACGATTCGAGGTCGTCCGCGCCGGGCAGCCGCCCGGCCAGGCCGATGATCGCGATCGGCTCGTGACCGACCGGATCCGGGGACCGCGAGCCGCTCGCGGGCACGGACACGCCATGCGGCACGGACACCGGTGCGGACGTGGGCTCGGCCAGTGCGAGTGCGGGGGCGGGTGCCGACTCGGACCACGCGGGGCCGGACTCGGCCGACGCGGACGCGGGCTCGGACGACGCGGGCGCGGAATCGGCTTGCGGAGCGACCGGGGCCGCCGGGGGCAGCTCGTCCGCCAGGTGCGCGGCGAGCTTGGTGATCGTGTTGGCACCGAACAGCGTCGTCGTCGGCACGGTCACGTCGTAGCGGGTGGCCAGCGCCGCGGCCAGGTTCTGCAGGCCGAAGGAGTCCAGACCGTACTCGCCGAAACCGGCGTCCGGGTCGAGAGCGGTCGGGGCGATCCCGAGGATCTCGCCGATCAGCTCCCGGACCTGTGCGGCCAGTTCCGGGGAGACGGCGTCGGCCGGCGCGACAGGCCGCGGCGGCGCCGGGAGGGCCGGCACGCCGTCATCGCGCAGGCGCATCCCGGCGACCAGATCGCGCATCCGGGCCGGGTCACCGGGCAGGACGGCCACCTGCGGGCGGTCCAGGCGCAGCGCCAGGTCGAGCACCTGCTCGCCCTCGGCCGTCTCCAGGTAGCGGAAGCCGGTGCCGGCCAGGTAGCGGCGCTCGTCCTCGGTGTCCACGTGCATGCCGCCGGCTCGCCACATCGGCCAGTCCACCGACACGGTACGGCCGTGCCGACGGCCGGCGAGACGCTCCCGCTCCCGGAAGTCCGCGAACCCGTCGAGGTAGCGAGCGCCGACCGCGTAGTCCACCAGGCCGTAGTCACCGAGCTGCCCAGCCAGCGAGGAGTAGAGCACGAACAGGTCCAGGGGCAGGTCGCGGGTGACCTCGTCGAGCACCCTGGTTCCGGTGATCCGGGCGCGCAGGTGCGCCCGCAGCTCGTCGACGTCCTTGCCGGGAAGCGGGTTGCGCGACGCGGTGCCGGCCAGGTGGAACACCCCGTCGAGGCTGCCCAGGCCGGCGATCACCTCGGCCACGACGCGGGTCATCGCGTCGCGGTCCTCCACAGCCGCCTGGTAGTACTCGACGGTGCCGTACGCGCGCAGCTCCGCCAGCTGCTCGGCCCGCTCGGCAGCCGGCGAGCGGCCGGTCAGCGCCACCCGGGCGCCCCGTGACAGCAGCGTCCGGGCCAGCAGCACACCCAGCCCGCCGAGGCCACCGGTGATCAGGTAGACGCCGCCGTCACGCAGCGGCGAGGGCAGCACCGGACGGGCGGGGATCTCGCTCAGCGTCCGCACCGTTCGGCCCGATGCCGACAGCCGCACGGCCGGGCCCGACAGCCGGTGCGCGGCGATCTCGGCGAGCAACGCGGAGGTGTCGCCCGCACCGTCGACCCGGACGACGCTGAACGTCGTGCCCGGCAGCGCGGCCCGCAACGACGCGTCGAACCCGCCCCACGCCTCGGCGAGCGCGTCCTCCTGCACCAGCACCTGGATCCGGATCGGGGTACGGGCGCCGCCGGCCGTCAGCTCCTTCGCGATCCGGAACATCGCCTCGATCCCCAGGTCGTCGCGGCCGGGTGCGAGCAGCGGCCACTGGTGGACGATCCGGGCCGGCGTCTCGGCGAGCAGCCGAGCGTAGTCGTCCTGCTCGCCGGGCCGGATGGTGATCACCGAGCCCTCGTCGCGGTACTCCGTGCCGGCGCGGACGTGCACCGCGCCGGGCACCGGCAGATCGCCCAGGACCAGCACCCGGCCCGGGTGCTCGCCGGCCGCCGGGACCGGCTCGTCCTGCCAGGTCGCCGTGAAACAGCTGACCGGCCGGGCCGTCGTGCCCTCGGTGAACCAGTGCCGTTCCGGCGCGAACGGGTAGGTCGGCAGCGACCTCCGGCGCGGCGGGGCGGCCCACCGGCGATGCCAGTCCACCTGCGCGCCCCGGGCCCAGGCGGCTGCGGTCTCCTCGTCACCGTGGCCGTCGTACGCAGTGCGGTCCGCGTCCCGCTCGATCCTCCCGGTGTGCATGCCGGTGGTGTCACCGGCGAGGAAGCGTCGCAGCGTGGCGACGGCGTGCTCGGCGGAGTCGGTGACGAACGCCAGCCGCTCGGGGTGGGCCCCGCGCCCGGTCTGCAACGTGTAGGCGGTGCCCGCCAGGTCGTGCGCCCAGCGGTCCGGCCGGTCGGCGAAGGAGCGCGCGTACGCCCGCAGCCGTTCGGGGTCTCGGGCGGACAGGACGAACACGACCGGTCCCGGCGCCGGAATCGGCTCTTCGGCCGGGTACTCCTCGAGTACGACGTGCGCGTTGACTCCGCCGTACCCGAAGGCGCTCACCCCGGCCCGGCGCGGCACCCCGGGTGCGGGCGGCGCCCACTCCCGCAGCCCGGTCGCGAGTTCGAACGGGGTGCCCTCCAGACCCAGATGCGGGTTCGGCCGCGGCCCGTGCGGGTCGCCGCTGATCCGGCCGTGCCGCATCGACAGCAGAACGCGCAGCACCGCGGCGATGCCGGCGGCCGGCTCGAGATGGCCGATGGTGTTCTTCAGCGCGCCGAGCGCGCAGTGCGGCTTGTCGGGCGCGTCGTGACCCCAGTCCTGGTAGAGGTCGGCGAACGCCTCGCGCAGCCCGTTGGTCTCGGCGGGGTCGCCGATGACCGTGCCGGTGCCATGCGTCTCCAGGTAGCCGATCGTCGCCGGGTCGACCGCCGCCTCCCGGTGGGCCTGCCGGATCACGTCGGCCTGCGCCCGTGGGTTCGGCGCGGTCAGCGAGTTGGCGCGGCCGCCATGGTTGACCGCGGTGCCGCGCACTACGGCCAGGATCGGGTTACCGTCGGCGCGCGCCCGGCTGAGCCGCTTGAGGACGACAGCGCCGACCCCCTCGCCGCGTACGTAGCCGGCCGCGTCGGCGTCGAAGGCCCGGCCCACGCCGTCCGGGCTGAGCATCCCCGCGCGTTCCAGTGAGGCGAAAGTGACCGGGGACAGCATCAGGCTGACGCCGCCGACGATGACGGTGCCGCACCGTCCGAGGCGCAGCGCCTCCGCCGCCCGGTGCAGCGCGACGAGCGAGCTGGAGCAGGCGGTGTCCACAGGTTCGCTGGGACCGTGCAGGTCGAGCTGGTACGAGATGCGGTTGGCCAGCATCGACGGGGCCAGGCCGGTCGACGAGTAGGCGTCGGTGGCGGCGCCGGAGCGCTGGATCAGTTCGGCGTACTCGGAGGAGCCGACGCCGACGAAGAGCCCGGTGTCGCTGTCGGCCAGATCACCCGGGTCCATGCCCGCGTCCTCCAGCGCGGCCCACACCGTACGCATCAGCAGCCGCTGGCGCGGGTCCATCCAGCGGGCTTCGCGCGGGGAGATGCCGAAGAACAGCGGGTCGAACCGGTCGATGCCGCCGATGAAGCCGGCCCGGGTCACCCGGGTGCGTTCCGGGTGCGCGGCCGGGTCGCCGTGATGCTCACCCGCGTCCCACCGGTCGGCCGGTACCTCGGTGAACAGGTCGCCGCCGCGTTCCAGGGCGGCCCAGAACTCGTCCAGGTCGGCGGAGCCGGGCAGCATCCCGGCCATGCCGACGATGACCACCGGGTCGTCCGGTTCCGGCGCCCCGGGGTGCGCGGGCACGTCCTGCGGGTGTTCGCGGGCGAGCCAGTCGGCCAGGGACGCTGCCGTCGGGGTGGCCAACAACTGGTCGGGGCCGACGGGAACCTCGAACGCCGCGGAGACGTCACCGGCCAGTCTCAGCAACGCCAGCGAGTCCAAGCCGTGATCGTGGAACGAGGCGGCCGGGTCCAGGTCGGTCACCGGGTAGCCGCTGACCCCGCTGACCAGCCGCAGCACGGTGGTCAGCGCGGAACTTGA
Source organism: Streptomyces viridosporus (assembly GCF_002078235.1). Classification (GTDB taxonomy): domain Bacteria; phylum Actinomycetota; class Actinomycetes; order Streptomycetales; family Streptomycetaceae; genus Streptomyces; species Streptomyces viridosporus. The sequence continues at coordinate 2,874 of NZ_MSGP01000064.1, read as the reverse complement.
GGAACCGGCCGGCGGGGTGGGCGGCGGCGTGGCGGCAGACGGGGCCGCGGCACGGATCCAGCAGCGGACCGGCTCGAACGGGTACCCGGGCAGTGACAGCGGTTCCGGCGTGCTGCCGGGCGGGCCCGCCCAGTCGATCACCTCGCCGTGCACCCAGCGGCGGGCGGTGTCGTGCGGATCCGCGCTCGGCGCGACCGGGGTGCCCGGTTCCGTGGTCACCACACCGGTCCAGCCCGCGGGCCGCCCGGCGAGGAAGGCGTCGAGCTGGTCGATCAGCTCGTCCGTGCGGTGGGCGACCACGGCGAGCCGGTGTGCCATCGCCTCACGCCCGATCTGCAGCGTGTAGGACAGGCGGCCGAGGTCGATGTCCGCCGCGTCCGGCAGGGCCGCGGCGAGCTGTCGCAGGGTCGATCCGCTGTGCACGGCACCGGGGTGCAGGGCGGCGTCCCGCCCGGCCAGCCGCATGATCGTGGCGGGGTCCAGACCGAGCTCGTCGAGCGGCTCGTCGACGGCGCCGACCGGCACCCCGGCGGCCGCGGCGATCTCCGCCAGGCCGGTCGCGCCCGGCTCGCCGCGCAGACGGCTCAGCATCCGCGTGACGACCCGGCGCAGCGCCTGCGCGTCGCGCCCTGAGAGCGGGAACACGGCCGGCACCGGCGCGACGCCGGGCCGCGGCTCGGCCCGGTACTGCTCGACGACCAGGTGGGCGTTGGAGCCACCGGCGCCGAAGGCGCTGACACCGGCGCGCAAGGGTTGCGGGCCGGTCCACGGCGCCGTCTCCCGCTGGACGCGGAACGGGACGTTCGCCCAGTCGACGGCTGGGTTTAGCTGCTCGGCGTGCAGTGACGGCGTCAGCTCCCCGGCGCGCATCTGCAGCAGCACCTTGGTCAGGGCGGCGATGCCGGCCGCCGACTCCAGGTGCCCGATGGACGACTTCACCGAGCCGATGGCGATCGAGCCGGCCGGGCGGTCGCCGAACGCCCGGGCCAGTCCGGCGACCTCGGCCGGGTCACCCAGCGCCGTGCCGGTGCCGTGCGCCTCCACGTACGACACGCCGGCCGGTTCGACGCCGGCGGCCCGCAGCGCGCTCGTGATGACCTCGCTCTGGGCGCCGGGGCTGGGCACCGCGTACCCGCCGGTCTTGCCGCCGTGGTTGACCGCGCTGCCGAGGATCACGCCGAGGATGCGGTCACCGTCGCGCTCGGCCGCGGCCAACGGCTTGAGCAGGACCGCGCCGACGCCCTCGCCGGGAACCATGCCGTCGCCGCCGGCCGCGAAGCTGCGGCACCGGCCGGTCTCGCCGGTGAACCCGCCGGCCGCGAGTTGCCGGTACTTGCGGGGGTGCGGGGTGAGGTTGACGCCACCGGCAAGCGCGTAGTCCGCGCTTCCGCCGGCCAGCGCCTCGCAGGCCAGATGGATGGCGGTCAGCGACGACGAGCACATGGTGTCGACCGCCAGGCTCGGGCCGTGCAGGTCAAGCGCGTACGAGACCCGGTTGGCGATCGACGCGTAGCCCATCCCGCCGGCCAGGCCGCGCTCGTCCTCGAAGAGCTGGTAGTGGCCGTACATGACGCCGACGTAGACGCCGACGCGGCTGCCCCGGAGCCGGATCCGCGGGTAGCCGGCGTCCTCGAGGGTGTGCCAGGCGGTCTGCAGGAACAGCCGCTCCTGCGGGTCGGTCAGCTCCGCCTCGTGCATCGACATCTGGAAGAACCGTGGGTCGAACTCGTCGATGCGGTCGAGGAAGCCGCCCCACCGGCTGACCGGTGTGCCGTTCACCTCGGGCGCCACCGGCGGATCCCAGCGCCCGGCCGGCACCTCGCGGATGCAGTCCCGCCCGGTTCGCAGATTGGTCCAGAACGCGTCGAGGTCGTCGGCGAGCGGGTACCGGCCGGCGACGCCGATGACGGCGATCCGGTTGTCCGCGGCGGGCGCCGTCTCCGCCGGCCGTCCGGCACGCTCGGTGACCATGACGGGCGCGGGCCGGGGCTGGTCGGGCACGAGGGCCCGCACGCTGTCCGGATACCGCTCGACCAGGTAGTCGGCAACCTCGCGGATGGTCGGGTGTTCGAACAGCAGAGTGGTCGGCAGGTCACCCATGCGTTCGGCGAGCAGGTCGGCAATGCGGGGCACGGTGAGCGAGTCGACCCCGAAGTTCTCGTACGTCTCGTCCAGCCACAGCCGGTCCCGGGGCACCTGGAGCACCTGGACGAACGCGTCCTTGACATAGTCACGGGCGGCTTCGACGAGCCGGTCCGCGCCGTCGGCGTGCGGCGCCGGTTCGGCCACGGGCGCGGGCGCCGGCTCCGCCGTGGGTGCGGCGACGGGCGCCGACCCGGCCGGGCCGGTCTCCGCGACGACGACGTGCTGGGTGAGCCCCTCGTCGGCGGGGAACGCCCGGCTGCGGGCGAATCCGGCCAGGTCGAGCGTGGTGCGCCAGCCGGGTCCGGACAGCAGCGGCGAACCGGGCAGGCGCAGGCCGGTGTCGCGGTGCAGCCACCAGCCGTCGAGCAGACCGAAGGTGAGCGTGGCGGTGACGACGTTGCTGGTGGCCTCGTTGAGCACCAGTTGCCCGCCGGGTTTGAGTAGCGTCGCGACCGCGCGCAGGGTGTGCGTCAGGTCCGGGGTGGCGTGCAGGACGTTCGCCGCGACCACGATGTCCGCGCCGCCTGGCGGGAAGCCCTGCGCGAGGGGATCGCCGGAGATGTCGAGCTGCTGGAAGCGCACCATCGGGTAGCGCTCGGCGAACCGCTGCCGACCGTGCTGCAGGAAGGCGGGCGAGATGTCGGTGTAGACGTACGTCAGTTCCGCGCCGGTGGCGGCCAGGGCGGGCAGCAGGCTCGCGGTGGTGCCGCCGGTTCCGGCGCCGACCTC
>NZ_MSGP01000639.1 GCF_002078235.1 Streptomyces viridosporus | reverse complement strand
GGGCCGCGGTTCGGGAGAGGCGTTCCAGCTGGAGCTGAGCGGCAGCGGTGCGGTGTACGTCCAGGCGTCGGAGGAGAAGCTTTGACCGCCCCCTCCCCCGGCGGGCGGGGGCTCCCGGCCCGGGCCGCCTCCCCGTCGCGGTGGGCCTCATCCGACCGGGCCACGCCCTGCCCCCCGCCCCGCTCCACGGGGATCCACTTCTTCCCCGGCCCGAGGAGGCCGGGGCCTTCTCGGAGGTACTCCAGGTGAGCACCGTGCACCACGACCCGACGACGCTGCCGTCCGACGACAACGTCACCCCCTACACCTTCTGCGTGGAGCTCAGGGGCACCCAGTGGTTCATGCAGAAGGGGAAGATGATCGCCTACTACGGCTCGATCGAGTTCAACGGCATCGGACACGGCCGACTCGACCGGCTCGTCCGTACGGCGTTCCATTCGCCTCTGCACGCGAGCGACTGGGTCGTGGCGGAGGGCTCGGGTAAGATGCTCCTCGCCGACCGGGCCTTCGACGTGAATTCGTACGACCTGGACGACGGCAACCTGACCATTCGCTCGGGCAACCTCCTCGCTTTTCAGCCAAGTCTCTCGCTGAAGCAGTCGATCGTGCCGGGTTTCCTGACCCTGATCGGAACCGGAAGATTCGTGGCCGCGTCCAACGGTCCGGTGGTCTTCCTGGAGCCCCCCGTCCGGGTGGACCCGCAGGCGCTGGTCGGATGGGCCGACTGCCCCTCTCCGTGCCACCACTACGACCACGGCTACATGACCGGCCTGGTGGGCGGTCTACGTGCGATGACGGGGCTCGGCGGGGCCTCGGGCGAGGAGCACCAGTTCGAGTTCGTGGGAGCCGGCACGGTGCTGCTCCAGTCGTCCGAGAAGCTGATGCCGGAGCAGGCCGTGGGGGTCACTCCGCAGCAGTCGGGGGTGCCCGGCGGAGCGACGCCCGGCGGGTCCGGGCAGCCGTCCGGATCACCGCGCCTTCCCGGACAGCTGGGCGACCTCCAGCGTCGCTTCGGGCTGTGAGCGGTAGTCTGCGGAGTGTGACGTCGAACGCGTGCGCACCATGTCACACGGAAGCCTCATTAGTTCGTCTTTCAACTTCTTAGGTAGACTTCATTCATGGAGACCGAGACGGCCACGCGCTGGCTGACCCATGCAGAGCAGTGCGCCTGGCGCACCCACCTGGAGGTCAACAGGCTGTTGACCTACCAGCTCGAGAAGGACCTGCAGCCGTTCGGCCTGACAATGAACGACTACGAGATCCTGGTGAACCTCTCCGAGTCGGAGGACCGGCGGATGCGGATGAGCGACCTCGCCTCCGCCACCATGCAGTCCAAGAGCCGCCTCTCGCACCAGATCACCCGCATGGAGAACGCGGACCTGGTCCGGCGGGAGAACTGCGAGTCCGACCGCCGCGGGCTCTACGCGGTCCTCACCGAGCACGGCCTGGAGACCATGCGGAAGGTCGCGCCCCACCACGTGGCGTCCGTGCGCCGCCACTTCATCGACCTGCTCTCCCCCGAGGCCCTCACCGAACTCGACAAGGCCCTCAAACCCATCGCGGAACACCTGCGCGGGCAGCGGGGACGCCCCTGACGCCCTGACCGGGACCTGACCGGCAGCACCGTCCCGGACGGGCCGCAGGGTCGTCACCCCTCCTCGACGAGCGGCAGACGGAGCTCGAACAGGGCTCCGCCCGTCGGCGCCGCACCGGCCGTGAGCGTTCCGCCGTGCCGTACGGCGACGTCCCGCGCGATGGCGAGCCCCAGCCCGGCGCCGCCGTCGTCGCGGCTGCGGGCGGCGTCCAGCCGGACGAACCGTTCGAAGATCCGCTCGCGGTCGGCCTCCGGCACCCCCTCCCCGTCGTCCGCGACGTCGAGCACCGCCCAGGCCCCCTCCCGCCGGACGGTCACCGTGACCGTCTCGCGGGCGTGCCGCCGGGCGTTGTCGAGCAGGTTGGTGAGCAACCGCCCCAGCTGCCCCCGGGAGCCGGTCACCTGCGCCGGCTCCGTCCGCACCGCCACCCCCGTCCGGCCCGCGGTCTCCTCCCGGACCAGCGCGGCCAGGTCGACGAGACTGTCGGCGGGCCGCTCCCCCGCGTCCAGCCGGGCGAGCAGCAGCAGGTCGGCGGCGAGGTGCTGGAGCCGCACGGTGTCCTCGACGGCACCGTCCAGGTCGAGCAGCTCGGGGTGGGCGGCGGCCACCTCCAGCTGGGTGCGCAGCGAGGCGATCGGGCTGCGCAGCTCATGCGAGGCGTCGGCGACGAACCGCCGCTGCCGCTCCACGGACGCCTCCAGCGCGGTGAGCGTCTCGTTGGTGGTGCGGGCGAGCCGGGCGATCTCGTCGTGCGTGCCGGGTTCCGGGACGCGGCGGGCGAGGTCCTCGGAGGCGGTGATCGCGGCCATCTCCCGGCGGATGCCCTCCACCGGCCGCAGGGCCCGCCCGGTGACCATCCAGGTCACGCCGGCGACCACGCCCAGCAGCAGCGGGAGGCCGATGAGCATCGCGGTCTGCGCGGTGTCCACGGCACTGTGCTCGGCGGCGAGCGGCGCTCCCGCATAGACGGTGAGCCGGCCCCGGTCGTGGGTCTGCACGTCGACGGCCGCGAACCGGTAGTCCTCGGTGTCGCCGTCGATCGTCGCGGAGCCGTTCCCGAAGGTGGTCTCGCCGGCGATCTCACCGGGGGCGAGGTCCTCGCCGGAGCCACCGGAGTCCTCGGCGTCGTCCGAGTCGTCGTCCGAGTCGTCCGAGTCATCGGAATCGTCGGAGTCGTCATCGTCGTCGCCCGGGGCGGACGGGGCGGGCGGGGCGGAGGGACGCGGCTGCAC
>NZ_MSGP01000638.1 GCF_002078235.1 Streptomyces viridosporus | reverse complement strand
CCCGTTCCGGCGGCGCGGGCGGCGTGAAGGGCGCCCGCGGTGCCGGAACGGGGGAGGGCCCCACGGCCGGAGGTGAAGCCGGGGCCGGGGGCGTGGAGGAAGAAGGACCGGAAGAAGAACCGGAGGAGGGCGAGGGGTCCGAGGAGGACGACGCGGCGGGCGCGGAGGACACCCCCGGCCCCGAACTCCCCGAAGCGTTCTGCGTGTACCAGGCCGGCGGCGCGTAGTCGATGGTGAACTCGCCCGTCGCCTCGACGGCGGACTCCGCGTCGGGCTGGTCATCGCCGGGTGTCGCCCAGCCCCCGCGCGTCCCGTCCCGATCGCTGCTCACAGTTCCTCCTGGTGTGGTCGAGCACCCTCATGCCGTGCTGGTGCGACCGTTTCTCGTCATCCGAAGTCGTTCGAGGCCGTCCGAGGCCGCTGCGAGGCCGTCCGATTCACGGTCGACCGGTCCACCGGCTCCCCCTGGGGCGTCGACACCTGGTTCACGGGCTCAGGCGCCGCGCCCGATCCCAGCCTAATCACCACCACCGGTACCCCGGCAGACCCGTCCACCGCTCGGTGCGCGTCCGCTCCGTCGCAACCTGCCCGACGCCGCCGCTCCCGAAGCACCGGCGCACCGGACAAAAATGATGGACCGTGCCGAACCGCCATGGCGAAGAAGGCACTTGTCGGACCGACTTGCCCCTGCGTCTGCGTCTGCGTCCGCGCTCGCACCGCCTGCGCCCGTGCTGTGCCGCGGGCCTGCCGTGGTGTCAGTCCATCCGCCGCGGCGTGCCCAGCAGCCCGACCTCCGCATCGGTCGGCTGCGTCATCACGTACTGCCGGTCGCGATCGGAGCACCAGAGGGTGATGCCGTCGGCGAGGGTCGGCAGGGAGTCGACGTCGGCCCGGGGCAACCCCATCGTGCGGCCCAACTCCCCGGCTTCGTCCGGCGATATCCGCTGGACGCCCACGAGCCGGGCCTGCCGCAGCAGCCGGGGCGCGACGGGGCTGAGGTAAGGCAGCAGCGTCAGCACCGACTGCCAGGGGCCGGACACCACACGCCCCCGCGGGGGCCGCATGCCGCAGTCCCGCACCACCAGCACCGGGGTACCGGCCGAAGCGCCCTGCGGGGGCACCCGCCCCACGTCGTACACCGCGAGCCCGTTCTGCCCGCCGCCCATGGCGTGCACCATCTGCGTCCAGGCCTGTGCCCGCCCGGTCTCCACGGCCACCCGCGCGCCGGTCGCCGCGGCCCGCAGCGCGAACACCTGGGCCGTCCACAGGCCGCCGATGAGCACGACGTCGTACGGCGTGGGCCGGTTCAGCCCCAGCACGGCGGGCTGCCCCTCGGCATCCACCCCGATGACGACGCCGTCGTCCCCGATGGGCAGCGCCAGGGTGTCCAGGTCGTCCGCGGACAGGGTGTGCCGTCCGTGGCGCGGGCCGAGCAGACCGAAGCCGGCACGCAGCAGTTCGTGCGCCCGTCGGCCGGCCGACTGCGGTGCCCCGGCCGCGGTCGGCGACTGTGCGTCGCCCGGTCCTCCCGGCTCCCCGTCCGCTCCCGGTGCGCCGTACGCACCGGGTCCGCCGGCGGTCCGCGTCGTCATGGCCGTCACCGAGCACCTCCGAGGGGCAGCGTGGCGAGTACACCCGGCAGTTGCTCCCGGTCGAGCCGCGCCAGCGCCGCGCCCGACTCCCGGGCGGCGTCCTCCAGCGCACGCCGCGCCGCGGTCAACTCCTCGGCGCTGCGCCCGGTCACCCGCAGGTGGCCGCTCAGCGCCATCTCCCGCCGGTCCGCGTGGGCGAGGGTGAGACTGATGGTGGTGGCAAGCGCGGGCACCGCCGTGACCCGTGCGACGAACTGGGGCAGTGACACCCCGCGGTCCCCGCCCAGCGGAGGCCACCTGCGGATCCAGTACGTGGTGTGCCTGCGGTTGTCGCAGCGCCAACTGCGGCTGGACTCCTCGGTCCGCCGCTCCTGCCGGTCCGCCCGCCCGGCCTCGGCCGTCACCAGCGGGTTGGCGCAGGCCGAGGTGGCGATGGCCGAGGTCAGCTCCTCCTCGTCGAGCACCGTGGCACGGAACCCGGCGCCGGTCAGCCGGCTGGCGAGGTGGTCGGCGGCGCGCACGACGCACTTCTGCGCGCCGACCAGGCCGCCGCCCCGGGCCGCCACGGCCTCCGGACACAGCTCCGGATCCAGTTTCAGCGCGATCCAGGTGATGCGCACCGCGGGAGCGCCGGTCTGCTCCTGCAACGGCGCGTAATTGCTGACGGCCACGGACTGACGCGGCAGGTGCAGCGCGGGCGCGGGCTGGGTGTGCAGCACTATCTGCGCCGACTCCAGACGGATCCCGTCCACCTCGAGCGCGTCCCGCACCAGGGCCAGCGGCAGCGGCCGCCGGCTCCGCTCGGCACGCAGGGCCGTGGCATCGGCCTCCACCTGCACCACGGCGGTGACGAAGGTGCCGTCCCCGACGACACCGACGGGCCGCCGCTCCCGGCCGCCGTACGCATACGTGCGCAGGCTCGGATCGCACTCCACGGCCGGAGCGAGCCCCGGCTCCGTGCCGGGCGGTACCACCAGCTTCGCGGCGTTCTTCTGCCGGGAGCGCAGGGCCCGTGCCGTGGCGATCCATTCGGGCAGGGAACGGCCCCGGCGGCGTACGAAGGCCAGCAGGACCAGGACGACGGCGACAGCGGCGGCGGGCACCAGGGCCAGGGGGCCGATCACCCACCCGGTGAGGAGGACGGCGGCTGCGAGCTCCAGCAGGACGATCCGTTGCAGCCGGAACGAACCCGGCCGGCCCGTGCGCACCTTGAGGTGGAGGCCGCCCCGCGCGGGCGCCTGCCGTACCGCTCCCGCCCCGGGGTCGGCGGAGTCACGCGCCCGGGTCCGGCCACGGCGCGGCGCCCGCGTTCCGGAAGCCATCACTCCATCCCCCCAATTTGCTTACAACTCGCTGGAATTCCAGCATGGCACCAGGCCCTTGAGGGCCCAGGCACCCTACCCGCTCCTCAAGTCCCTTTCCGTACCAGGCATAGTAGGGGGCCGGTCCGACATCGGCGGGCGGGGGACGGCGGCCCTCGGCGCCACCCGGGCGGAACACGGGCGGAACACGGGGAGAGGCACGCATCCATGGCATCTCGGCGGGACCAGCTCAACGCCTACACCTTCGCGAAGCGCCGCTTGCTCGCGGCCTTCGTCCAGTCGTTCCCGCAGGGCTCGGAGGAAGGAGCGCCGCGCCCGTTGCGCGGCGTCGTGCCCGGGCTCATCATCGGTGTGATCATCATGGCCGTTTTCGGCGCCTGGGGCATGTTCAAGCCGACCGCGCCCAAAGGCTGGGACACCCCGAACGAAAAGGTGATCATCGCCAGCGAGTCGACCACCCGGTACGTCGTGCTGAGGACCGGTAAAGAGGTCCAGTTGCACCCCGTGCTCAACATGGCGTCCGCCAAGCTCCTCCTGGCCCCCGGCAAGGGCGACGTCGTCACCGTCAGCGAGTCGCTCCTCGACAACGGCAAGATCCCGCACGGCGCCACCATCGGCATCCCGTACGCCCCCGACCGCCTGCCCTCCGGGAAGGAGGCGGGCGCCGCCAAGCGGTGGGTCGTCTGCGAGCGGCCGAGCGCGGGCGGCGGGTCCGTCCAGAAGGCCGCGCTGGTCCTCGCCGACCGCGAGAAGGAACTGACCGAGGACAAGCGGAAACTGACCGGTGGTCAGCTGCTCTACGTGGCGGACCCCGACGGCAACCGCTTCGTCGTGGACCCGGGCGGTACGGCGTACCGGGTCGACGAGGTGGACACCGGCGACGAACTGGAACTGCTGCTCCGCACGGTCGTCGGCTCCGGCCGCGAGCCCCAGCGGGTGTCCCGGGAGTGGCTGGCGACCCTGCACCAGGGCGACCCGATCACCTTCCCGGAGATCGAGGGCTCGCCCGGCGCACCGGCGAACGCCCCCGGCCAGCTCGACGAGTCGGCCGACAAGGTCGGCACCGTGCTCAAGGCGTTCGACAACAACAAGGAGCAGTACTACGTCGTGCTGCCCGACCGGGTCGCCCCGGTCTCCGCCTTCGTCGCCCAACTGCTGCTGTTCAGCAAGGACCTGGCACAGGTCGGGCAGGCCGGTCAGGCGCTGGAGACGAGCCCCGGAGCGATCGTCCCGGGCAAGCCCTTCGGCACCGAGCACCACTGGCCCACCGGCACCCCCCAGCCGGTCAACGAGGCGTCGGACGCCCCGGGCAGCCGCAACACGGTCTGCAACGTCCTGCGCGGCGTCGGCGACAAGGGCGCCACCACCCTCAGCACCTGGGCGGGCACCGACTTCCCGGCCGACCTCCCCACCGGTTCCTCCAGCGCCTACGTCACCCCCGGATCCGGCCAGCTCTACCGCCAGTTCCAGGGCACGGAGACGAAGGCGGGCCCCGTCTTCCTGGTGACCGACACCGGCCTGCGCTACGTGCTGCAGTCCAACGCGGACAGCGCCACCGACGACGCCGGCATCGGCATGTCGGCCGAGGAGAGGAAGCAGTTGGAGCAGGAGGCCCAGCAGGCCCAGACGCGCCTCGGCTACGCCGATGTGGACCCCGCGCCGATCCCCGCCGCCTGGTCCGCCTTCCTCCCCACGGGCCCCCGCCTGTCCACGGCAGCGGCACGCCAGCCGCAGGGTTCGTAGCAGGGGGCGCCGTCATGCGACACACACGCCTGCCCCTCCTCCGGACGGCGGCCGCCGCGACCCTGCTGGCGGTTCCCGTGGTCCTCGCACCGACGTCCGCCGCCGCGGACTCCTTCTCCGGCCAGTGCGAATACCCCAACGCCCTTTATCCAGGGCGTCCTTGGTCCCTCCAACGCGTCCAGCTCGACGAGCTGTGGAGCCAGTCCAAGGGCAAGGGCGTCCGGGTCGCCGTCATCGACACCGGCGTCGACGTGAAGAACCCGCAGCTGAAGGACGCGGTGGACGTGAAGAGCGGCCGCAACTTCCTGCCCGAGGGCCTCAAGGACGAGGACGGCGACCCCGTCGAGCGGGGGAACGAGAACGGCACCACCGACACCGTCGGCCACGGCACCAAGGTCGCCGGCATCATCGCCGCCCGCCCCGCCGACAAGACCGGCTTCGTGGGCCTGGCCCCCGAGGCGACCATCATCCCGATCCAGCAGAACGACGCGGAGGGCCACGGCGACACCGGCACCCTCGCCGCCTCGATCCGCCACGCCGTCCGAGCGAAGGCGGACGTCATCAACATCTCCCAGGACACCTCGGACGCCGCCAAGCCGGCCCCGGACCTGGAAGCAGCCGTCAACGAGGCCCTGGCGCAAGAGATCGTCGTCGTCGCCTCGGCGGGCAACGACGGAGTCGGCGGGAACGTCAAGAAGACCTACCCCGCCTCCTACGAAGGCGTCCTCGCCGTCGCCGCCTCCGACCGCAACAACGAGCGCGCCTCCTTCTCCCAGTCCGGCGACTTCGTCGACGTGGCGGCCCCGGGCGTCGACATGATCTCCACCGTCCCCCGAGGGGGCCACTGCTCCGACAACGGCACCAGCTTCTCCGCGCCGTACGTCGCGGGCGTCGCGGCGCTGATCAAGGCCAAGCACCCCGACTGGACGCAACGTCAGATCGTCGCCCAGATCGAGCAGACCGCGGAACGCACCGTCGCCGGCCACGACCGCCTGGTCGGCTGGGGGGTGGTGGACCCCGTCCGCGCGCTGACGGAGGACGACCGGCCGATCGAGTCCCCCAGTCCCCGGGAGGGCCTGGTCAAGGCCGAGGCCCCCGCCGCGGCGGAATTCCCGCTCGGCGAGACCGCCGACGAACGCAACGCCCGCCTCGCGACCTACGTGGCCGTCGGCGCGGCGATCCTGGTCGCGGGCCTCGGCGGGACGGCGGTGGCGATCCGGGACGCGCGCGCACGGACCCGCCGCACGGGCGTTCGCAGTGGCCGCACTGCAACGTGACGAACACCGCTCGACCGTCGCCCGGACATCCGTGACCCTTGTGGGAACCGTATCGACCGGGTGAAGAAGGGGAGTATGTCTGTCAGTTGACAGTACTGCTCCTGCATAGGTCAGTTGGGGCTGTCGGTGTCAGTCACTAGAGTGGGCCGTAGCGGTCGTGATCGCTTCAGCGGTGTACCCGCCCGGCGACTTGCGCAGGACCGACCGCGACACGGGGAAAACGGGGAGGAATGACGTGGGGCTTCCTGAAGACATGGTCGGAGGCGCCGCGGACGTGCGCCGCGGAGTGATGGCACTGTCGACGTTCAAGAAGCGCGTGGACGACCTGCTCGCCACCTTCGAGGAATCGGCGGGCGGCCCGTCCAAGGTCGGAGCTCACAGCCTGTCGGAGAGCGCCTTCGGCAGCGGTGCCTTCCCGGAGGGCAAGCGGCTCCACCTGGAGTACGAGCGGGTCCACGAGAGGATCACCGCACTCTCCAAGTCACTGGGTCTCCAACTGGAGGCCATGCGGATCGCCGTGCACGGCG
>NZ_MSGP01000637.1:262-3429 GCF_002078235.1 Streptomyces viridosporus | reverse complement strand
CCGGTGCACGCTGCCCCCGATCACCAGCCCGGCCCCGAGCCCGGTGCCGAGGTGCAGATAGGCGAAGGAACCGCCCTCGCCCCCGACCGCCAGCCCGAGCGCCACCGCGTTGGTGTCCTTGTCGACGACCACGGGCACCGTCCCCAGCCGCTCGGCCAGCGCGTCGCGCAGCGGGAAGCCGTCCCACTCGGGGAACCCGGTCACCCGGTGCAGCACGCCCCGCTCGTGGTCGAGCGGCCCGGGCAGCGCGACCCCGACGCCGAGCAGGGGGCGTGCCCGCACGGTCGTCCCGTCCCCCGCCCGCAGCGCCTCGACCACCGCGGCCACCCGCGCCAGCACCGCCTCCGCCCCGGCGCCCAGGTCCAGCGGGACCCGCCGCCGGGCCACCACCGTCCCCTCGAGGTCGGCCAGCACGGCCCGCAGCTCGTCCCGGTCCAGGTGCACGCCCACCGCGTGGCCCGCCTCCGGCACCAGGCGCAGGACCGTCCGCGGCTTGCCGCCCGTGGACGCCCGGCGCCCCGCCTCCGCCGCGAGGCCGTCCTCGCGCAGCCGGGCCGTTATCTTGCTGACCGCCTGCGGGGTGAGCCCGGTGCGCTCGGCGAGCTCCAGCCGGCTGATGCCCTCCGGGCCCGCCGTGCGCAGCAGGTCGAGCACGAGCGCGGTGTTGTGGCTGCGCAGGGCGAGCAGGTTGACCCCACCGGTCGCTCCGCGCATCCCTCCGCCGTTCGTCCTGTTCACCAGCCCATTGTCCCCAGCGCTTGCACTTTGGCAACAGCGTTGCGAAAGTAGGACCATGACTGGCACTCCCCTTCGCGTCGGCCTCGTCGGCTACGGCCTCGCAGGCTCCGTGTTCCACGCCCCGCTGATCGCCGCGACCGAGGGCCTCGCGCTCGACACGGTGGTCACCTCGAACCCCGAGCGGCAGCGGCAGGCCCGCGCCGAGTTCCCGGACGTCCGCGTCGCCGCGACCCCGGACGAGCTGTTCGGCCGCGCCGACGAGCTCGACCTGATCGTCGTCGCGTCGCCGAACAGGACGCACGTCCCGCTCGCCACCACCGCCCTCAAGGCCGGTCTGCCGGTCGTCGTCGACAAGCCGATCGCCGGCGCGGCGGCCGAGGCGCGCGGGCTGGCGTCGCTCGCCGAGGAGAGCGGCCTGCTCCTGTCCGTCTTCCAGAACCGCCGCTGGGACAACGACTTCCTCACCCTGCGCAAGCTGCTCGCCGAGGGCGCGCTCGGCGACGTGTACCGCTTCGAGTCCCGCTTCGAGCGCTGGCGGCCGCAGCTCAAGGGCGGCTGGCGGGAGTCCGGCGACCCCGCGGAGATCGGAGGTCTGCTCTACGACCTCGGCAGCCACGTCGTCGACCAGGCGCTCGTCCTGTTCGGCCCGGTGACCGCCGTCTACGCCGAGGTGGACGTCCGCCGCGACGGAGCACTGACCGACGACGACACCTTCCTCGCGCTCACCCACGCGAACGGCGTCCGCTCCCACCTCTACGTCTCCGCGACCACGGCCCAGCTCGGCCCGCGGTTCCGCGTCCTGGGCTCGAAGGCCGGCTACGTCAAGCACGGCCTCGACCCGCAGGAGGCCGCCCTGCGCGACGGTCTGCGGCCCGGCGCGGCGGGCGCCGACTGGGGCACGGAGCCCGAGGAGCTGTGGGGCCGCGTCGGCTCCGGGGAGTCCCCGGTGACCGGCGGCGGGCGCCCCGAACCGACCCTGCCGGGCGACTACCCCGCCTACTACGCGGCCGTGGCGAAGGCCCTGCTGGAGGGCGGCCCCAATCCGGTGTCCGCGCTGGAGGCCGCCGCCGTCCTGGACGTGCTGGAGGCGGCCCGCCGTTCGGCCCTCGAGAAGGTGACGGTGACGCTGTGACCACCGACCCGACCCACAAGCCGGAACCCACCCCGAGCGTGGAGGAGCTGGAGGAGCAGGAACGCCGCCTGGTCTTCCGGCGGTTCTCCTACGAGGAGGCCTGGGAGCTGGGCTCCCTCCTCGTCGAGATGGCCTGGGAGCGGCAGGCGCCGATCGCCATCGACATCCACCGCGCGGGCCAGCAGCTCTTCCACGCGGCGCTGCCCGGCTCCACGCCCGACAACGACGCCTGGATCGCCCGCAAGCGCCGGGTCGTGGAGCGCTACGGCCACGCGTCCTACCTGGTGGGCGCCCGCCACCGGGCCAAGGGCACCACGTTCGAGGAGTCCTCGCGCCTCGACCCGGACACCTACGCGGCGCACGGCGGTTCGTTCCCGATCACCGTCGAGGGCGTGGGGGTGATCGGCGCGGTGACGGTCTCCGGCCTCCCCCAGCTCCAGGACCACCTCATGGTGGTGGAGGCCCTGGAGCAGTTCCTGGCCGGCCGTTAGCCCCCGGTTCCCCCGTTCGGCCGTACCGGGATTACCGGCACCCTCCGCGCGGTTGGTGCCTGCCGTAGGCGTGATCAGCCACGGCAGGCACCGCACCCCGTCACGGAGGGATTCGGAGACCCATGAGCGACACCGCGGACATCCCGAAGCAGGACATCGGCCGGTACGGCATCTGGAGCGTCGGGCTGCGCTCGGAGGATCCCTCCCGGCGCGGCGAGATCGCCGAGGCCGCCGCAGAGTTGGAGGAACTCGGCTTCGGCGCGGCCTGGCTGGGCGGCAGCAGCGCCGTCCGCCACGCGGTGCCGCTCGTCGAGGCGACCTCGACGCTCACCGTCGGCACCAGCATCCAGAGCATCTGGCAGTACACGGCGCAGGAGGCCGCCGCGGCCTTCGCCGAGCTGGAGGCGGCCCGCCCCGGCCGGTTCCTGCTCGGCATCGGCGTCAGCCACGCCAAGCTCGCCGACCAGTACCGCCGCCCCTACTCGGCCCTCGTCGCCTACCTCGACGCACTGGACGCGGCCGGGGTCCCGGCCGGCCGCCGGGTCGTCGCCGCCCTCGGTCCGAGGAGCCTGGAGCTCTCCCGCGACCGGGCGCTCGGCGTGATCCCGTACCTGGTCACCCCGGAGCACACGGCGCGGGCGCGCGGCATCCTCGGCGAGGCCCCGCTGCTGGCGCCCGAGGTGAAGGTGATCCTCGAACCGGAGCCGGCCCGGGCCCGCGCACTCGCCCGCACGAGCCTGGCGCCGTACCTCGCGCTGCCCAACTACACGGACAACTTCCTCCGTCTGGGCTTCACCGAGGACGAC
>NZ_MSGP01000637.1:0-249 GCF_002078235.1 Streptomyces viridosporus | reverse complement strand
ACCGCGTCGACACCTTCCTCTCGGCGGGCGCGGACCACGTGGCGCTCCAGATCGTCGACGACGAACCCCGCGACTCCCTGCCGAGGCAGGCCTGGCGCACCCTGGCCTCGCTGCTGGCCTGAGGACGAAGGGGCGCGGGGGCGCGGGGCCGTATCCCCGTGGCGCGGGGCCGTATCCCCGCGCGGCCCCGCCGCGCGGGCGCGACCGGCCGCGACGGACCCGCGGCCGGCGACGCACCGTGGTCCCCCC
>NZ_MSGP01000636.1 GCF_002078235.1 Streptomyces viridosporus | reverse complement strand
GCACCCCCCGCAGACCCCGCCCCGTGAGGCGGGCGCTCCTCGCCGTCGTGAGCACGCTGGGTCTCGCGGCGGCCGCCGCGACCGTCGCCACCCCGTCCGCGAGCGCCTCCGCGCCGCCTCCCCCGTCGGGCTGGACCCAGGTCTTCGTCGACGACTTCGAGGGCCCCGCGGGCCGCGGCGTCGACACCTCCCGCTGGCAGTACGCGACCGGCAAGGGCTACCCGGGCGGCCCGGCCAACTGGGGCACCGGCGAGATCGAGACGATGACGTCCAGCACGGACAACGTCTCCCTCGACGGCAACGGCAACCTCCGCATCACCCCGCGGCGCGACGCCTCGGGCAACTGGACCTCCGGCCGCATCGAGACCAACCGCACCGACTTCCAGCCCCCGGCGGGCGGCACGATGCGCGTCGAGGGCCGCATCCAGGTGCCCAACGTCACCGGGGCCGCCGCCAAGGGCTACTGGCCGGCGTTCTGGATGCTGGGCGCGCCCTACCGGGGCAACTACTGGAACTGGCCCGCGGTCGGCGAGCTGGACATCATGGAGAACACGCAGGGCATGAACACCGTGTTCGCCACCATGCACTGCGGCACCGCACCCGGCGGCCCCTGCAACGAGAACAGCGGCATCGGCGGTTCCACCACCTGCCAGGGCACGACCTGCCAGGCCGGCTTCCACACGTACCGGATGGAGTGGGACCGCTCCACCGGCGTGGAGGAGATCCGCTTCTACCTGGACGGCAACAACTTCCACACCGTGCGGGAGAACCAGGTCGACGCGGCCACCTGGTCGAACGCCACGGACCACGGCTTCTTCGTCATCCTCAACGTGGCGATGGGCGGCGGGTTCCCCGATGCCTTCGGCGGCGGCCCGGACGCCGGCACCCAGCCCGGCCACTCGATGCTGGTCGACTACGTCCAGGTGCTGACCTCCGCCGGCGGCGGCACCACGCCCCCGCCGACCGGGAACCGCGACGCCTACGGCACCATTCAGGCCGAGTCCTACGACGGCCAGTCCGGCACGATGACGGAGACGACGTCGGACACCGGCGGCGGCCAGAACGTCGGCGCGCTGGCCAACGGCGACTGGCTGCACTTCAAGGGCGTCAATTTCGGCTCCACCCCGGCGCGGCAGTTCTCCGCGCGGGTGGCGAGCGGCGCGGCGCCCGGCGTCAGCGGCCTGGTCGAGGTGCGCCTGGACAGCCGGAGCAACGCGCCCGTCGGCAGTTTCGCGGTGGGCAACACGGGCGGCTGGCAGTCGTGGCGGACGATCCCGGCGAACATCGGCCCCGTCACGGGCACGCATGACGTCTACCTGACCTTCACCAGCGGTCAGCCGTCGGACTTCGTGAACGTCAACTGGTTCACCTTCGGCCGCTGAGCACCCCCGCACCGGCCTCCCCGGCCGCGGAAGGGGCTCCACGCACGCGTGGAGCCCCTTTTGCGTGTCCGGGGTCCCGCGGGGGCCCGGGAAGGGCGGCGGCGTCCCGCGCGGCCGGGACGGGCGGCATGACCGGCACGGTTCCGCGGTACTCGCCGCTGCGCGAGAAGAAGGTGGTGATCGAGATCGTCCGGGCGACCGGCGTGCCGACCGGCACCGGGAGCACCCCGGTCGCCCGTCCGGCCCACCGGCACGGTCCCGCGCTCGCCCGTCAGGGTGTACCGACCCACGGGGTGCCGCCGCCGACCGTGCAGGCCCGCGTTGCGATCGGAGCCGGAGGGGGACCGACGTGGTACCGGTTCACAGGTGACGCGGGGACGCATCGACTCCGTCGAACACTTCGCGAAGGAATTCCTCACCTCCGCGCGCGGTCGAGGTGACCGCGGGAAAGAAGATGATCACAGTGACCGAAGCAACCGCGACCGCGGGAGCACCGAAGCGACCGTCCGGCGGGGACGCGCCGGTCCGTCCGGCGGACCGCCCCGGCGCGACGCCCCGGTCCGTCCTCCCCTTCCTCGTCCCCCCGTCGGCAGCGGTACCGGCGAATGGCTGAACCCGGCGCACCAGGACACCCGGTACGGGAAAGACCTGCTCGACGCGGTGACGATGCCCCTCGACAGCATGGGAGCTGACGCGGAATGACCGACGAGACGACCGAACCGCGGACGGACACCGCGGGGACCGGGGAGCGGGGAGCGCCCCGGGCCGACGCGGCCCTCCGCGCCCCCGCGGCCGGCTGGGCCAACCCCCTGCGCGACCCCCGCGACCGCCGACTGCCCCGGATCGCGGGCCCCTCGGGGCTGGTCATCTTCGGGGTGACCGGTGACCTGTCGCGCAGGAAGCTGATGCCGGCCGTGTACGACCTCGCCAACCGCGGTCTGCTGCCGCCGGGCTTCTCGCTGGTC
>NZ_MSGP01000635.1 GCF_002078235.1 Streptomyces viridosporus | reverse complement strand
CGGCCCGGCCGGGCCGGACGCCCCCGGCGCCGTGCTGTCCGCCGGGGGCGGGACGGAGCTGGCACCCGGCCGCCCGCGCAAGGACCTGGAGATCACCAACCGGGGCGCCCGCGCGGTGTGGGTGTCCTCCCACTTCCCGCTCGAGGAGGCGAACGCCGCCCTGGAGTTCGACCGCGAGGCCGCCCGCGGCCACCGGCTGGACGTCCCGGCCGGGACCTCGGAGCGGTTCGAGCCCGGCACGACCCGCACCGTCACCGTGGTGGCACGAGGAGGAGAGCGATGAGCCGGATGTCCCGGCAGGCGTACGCGTCCCTGTACGGCCCGACCGCCGGCGACCGCATCCGGCTGGCCGACACCGACCTGTGGGTGCGGGTGGACGCCGACGACACCGAGCCCGGCGAGGAGATGCTCGGCGGCTGCGGCAAGACCGCCCGCGACGGCCTGCTGGTGGCCGGCCGGGCCCCGCGGGAGAGCGCGCTGGACATGGTGATCCTCGGCGTGGTCGTCATGGACCCGCTGATCGGCGTGCGCAAGACCAACATCGGCATCAAGGAGGGCCGGATCGTCGGCGTCGGGCGGGCCGGCAACCCGGAGAACAACGACGGCGTCGAACTCGTCGTCGACTCCCACACCGCGATGATCAACGGCCAGGGGCTCATCGCCACGGCCGGGATCGTGGACTCCCACGTCCACCTCTCCAGCCCCGAGGTGGTGCCCGCGGCGCTCTCCGCCGGCGTCACCACCATGGTCGGCATGGGGATCGGCGGCGTGTGGGACGTCGGCGCCAACCCCGCCCACAACCTGCACAGCCTCATCGAGGGCTGGCGCGACGCCCCGGTCAACGTGGCGTTCCTCGCCCGGGGCTCCTCCTCCTCACAGGAGCTGCTGGAGCGCGCGGTGCTGGCCGGCTCCGGCGGCTTCAAGATCCACGAGGACTGGGGGGCCACGCCCCGCATCGTCGACACCTGCCTGGGCGTGGCGGAGGAGGCCGACCTGCCGGTCGCCCTGCACACCGACACCCTCAACGAGTCCGGCTACCTCGCCGACACCCTCTCGGCCACCCGCGGGCGCACCGTGCACGCCTACCACGTGGAGGGCGGCGGCGGTCACCCCGACCTGCTGGAGATCGTCTCCGAGCCGCACGTGCTGACCTCCTCCACCACCCCGACGCTGCCGCTGACCCCGGCCACCGTGGCCGAGCTGCTGCCCATGACGATGACGGTCCACGGCGGCCACCACGGGGTGGAGAGCGACGTGTCGATCGCGGCGAGCCGGGTGCGCGAGCACGCCATCGCCGCCGAGAACGCCCTGCACGACCTCGGCGCGATCAGCATCGTCAACTCCGACTCCATGGGCATGGGCCGCATCGCCGAGACCGCGCGCCGCACCTGGCAGCTCGCGCACGTGCAGGCCCACCTGGCGGGACAGACCGGCCCGGACTTCGTCGGCAACGAGCGGGTGCTGCGCTACCTGGCCAAGATCACGCTGAATCCCGCGATCGCCCACGGCATGGCCGCGGACGTCGGCTCCCTGCGGCCCGGCCGTCTCGCCGACGTGGTGCTGTGGCGCCCCGCCACGTTCGGCGCGCAGCCGGAGCTGGTGCTCAAGTCCGGCTTCGTCGCCTGGGGGGTGTCGGGTTCGGGCTCCGGCTCCACCCGGCTGACCCAGCCGCGGGTGATGAAGCCCTACTTCGGCGGCCTGGGCGGGGCCCCGCGCCGGCTGTCCACTGTCTTCGTCTCCCGGGCCTGCCTGGACGACCGCGCCTCCGCGGGCGCCCTCCCCAAGGGGGTGCGCTACACGGCCCTGCGCGACAGCCGCGGTCTGACGCGCGGCGACATGGTCGCCAACACCGCCGTACCGACGGTGCGGGTGCCCACCACACCGGACGCGGTCCTGGTCGACGGCCGTCCGGTCGACGTCCACCACGCCGCGGACCTGCCGCTGACCCGTCTGCAGAACCTGGCCTGAACCGGCCCCGGCCACCGGGATCCGGACCCTCCATCGGAAAGCCGTTCCATGCTCGATCTCAAACTGCGCAACGCCCGCATCCGCACCGTGGACGACCACCGTCCCCACGCCCGCACCCTCGGTGTCCTGGCGGGGCGGATCGTCGGCCTCGACGCGACGGTCGAGGACCTGCCCGCGCGCACCGTGCTCGACTGCGGCGGCGCGGTCGTCGTCCCCGGATTCGGCGATGCCCACAACCACATGGCCTGGTTCGGCCAGTCCCTGGACGAACTCGACCTGAGCACGGCGACCACGTTGTCCCAGGTCTACGACGCCGTCGCCCGGCGCGCGGCCGGTCTGCCCGCCGACGCCTGGATCGTGGGCTCCGGCTACGACGACACGGTCATGGGCGGGCACCCGCACCGCGCGGAACTGGACCGGGCCGCGGATGGGCGGCCGGTGTGGCTCAAGCACCGCTCCGGGCACATGTGCGCGGTCGGCAGCGAGGTGCTGCGGCGGGCCGGCGTCCTCGACGGCACGGCGGACTCCCCCGAGGGCGGGGTCGTGGTGCGCGACGGCGACGGCGCGCCGACCGGCCTGCTCCAGGAGCGGGCCCAGTCCCTGGTCACCGGCCTGGTCATGCCCTACCCGGTGGCCGACCTGGCCGCCGCCCTGGGCCGCGCGAGCGCGGTCTACGCGGCGGAGGGGCTGACCCACGTGGTGGAGGCCGGGATCGGGCTCGGCCTCATCGGCCGCAGTCCCGTCGAGGCCGCCGCGTACCAGCTCGCCCGCGAACGCGGGACGCTGCGCACCCGGGTGGAGCTGATGGTGGCCGCCGACAACCTGCACGCCCTGCGCGCCCACGCCGACGACGGCATCACCACCGGGATCGACCTGGGCCTGCGCTCCGGCTTCGGCGACGACCGGCTGCGTCTGGGCCCGATGAAGATCTGGCTGGACGGGTCGCTGATCGGCCGCACGGCCGCGGTGTCCGAGCCGTTCTGCGGGCACGACCACGCGAGCGGCGTCTACCAGGACAGCCCGGAGGAGATGCGCCGGCTCGTCGTCGAGGCCCACCGGTCCGGCTGGCGGGTGGCCGCGCACGCCATCGGGGACAGCGCCGTCGACCTCGCCCTCGACGCCTTCGCCGAGGCCCAGGGCGTGCTGCCCCGCCCGGACGTGCGGCACCGCATCGAGCACTCCGCCGTGGTCCGCCCCGACCAGCTCGAGCGCTACGTGGAGCTGGGCGTGGTCCCGGTGCCGCAGGCGCGCTTCCTGTACGACGTCGGCGACAGCATGTCCGAAGGGCTCGGCCCGGACCGTACCCTGTGGATGTACCGGCACCGTTCCTTCCTCGACCGGGGGGTCCGGGTGCCGGGCAGCTCCGACCGGCCGGTCGCCCCGGGAGCGCCCCTCCTCGGGATGCAGTCCATGGTCGAGCGCCTCAGCCGGGCGGGCACCGTCCTCGCCCCGGACGAGCGCGTGAGCGCGGAGCAGGCCCTTCGGGCCTACACCATCGACGCGGCATGGGCCAGCCACGACGAGGACCGCCGCGGCAGCCTCACCCCCGGCAAATACGCCGATTTCGTCATACTTTCCGATGACCCTGTCACCGTCGACAGCCATCGGATCAGCGCCATCGACGTCCTCGCCACCTTCGTGGGCGGGGAGTGCGTCCACGGCGCCGACGCAGTCGGGGACCTCCCGACGGTGAACGGTCCCCTCCCCACGGCCGGAACCCCCCGGCCGGACGCAAGGAGTCACGCATGAGCACAGTCGGCCAGGTCACCCCAGGGGCTCCGCCGGGCACGTCGACCGATGCGAAGGCCAAGGACGCCGGACGGGTCGCCTTCGCGTCCTTCGTCGGCACGGCGCTGGAGTGGTACGACTACTTCCTCTTCGGCACCGCTTCCGCCATCGTCTTCAACCGGCTGTACTTCACCACCCTCAACCCCACGGCGGCCACCCTGGCGGCCTTCGCGACCTTCGGTGTCGGATTCGCCGCCCGGCCGATCGGCGCCCTCGTCTTCGGATGGCTCGGCGACCGCATGGGCAGGAAGCCGGCCCTGCTGATCACCGTGATCATGATCGGCATCGCCACCGGTCTGATCGGTCTGCTGCCCGGCTACGCCACCATCGGCATCGCCGCACCGCTGCTGCTGGTGTTCCTGCGCCTGGTCCAGGGCATCGCCGTCGGCGGTGAGTGGGGCGGCGCCATCACCCTGGCCGTGGAACACGCGCCGCCGGAGAAGCGCGGCTGGTACGCCGCGCTCCCGCAGGTCGGTTCCCCCGTGGGCACCCTGCTCTCCTCCGGCGCCTTCGCCCTGGTGCTCCTCCTGCCGTCCGAGTCCTTCGACTCCTGGGGCTGGCGCCTGCCGTTCCTGATGGCCTTCCCGCTGATGGGCATCGCCGTCTACATCCGCCGCAAGGTGGAGGAGTCGCCGCTCTTCGACGAGATGCTGGAGCAGAACGAGCAGGCCAAGGTGCCGGCGCTCGACATCTTCCGCCAGGCCTGGGGCCGGCTGCTGATCGCGATGGCCTCGGCGACCCTGGGAGTCGGCGGGTTCTACATGCTGACCACCTTCATGATCAGCTACGGGGCCGACACCCTGGGAATGCCGCGCTCCCTCATGGTCAACGGCACGCTGGTGGCGGCGGTCGTCCAGATCGCGGTGATCATCGTCGTGGGGCGCATGGCCGACCGCCTCGGCGCCGGCCGGGTCACGCTGTGGGGCGGCCTGCTCAGCGCCGCCTTCGCCTTCCCGCTCTTCTGGCTGGTCGAGACCGAGAGCCCGGTCGTGGTCGTGCTGGCCATGGCGACCGGCATCGGCGTGCTCTCCGTCGCGTACGCCGTGTCCGGGGCGCTGCTCGCCGAGCTGTTCCCGGCCCGGCTGCGCTACACCGGCGTGGCTCTGTCCTACAACCTGGCCGGCGCCCTCACCGGTTTCCTCCCCTTCCTCGCGACCGCGCTGCTCGCGGCCGGCGGAGGTGCCTCGTGGCCGGCCGCCCTGCTGCTGGTGGCCCTGTCCCTGATCACCGCCCTCGGCGGGTTCCTGGGCGGGCGCATGCGGGTGGAGGACAAGTCCCTCACCGGCTGAACCCCACCGGCCGCTCGGCCTTCGGACCTCTCACCGCCACCGTGCGCTCCGGCGCCCGGTGGCGGTGAGCCGTTTCCGGCCGTGACGGGCTCGGCGGTGCGCCACCGGGTACCGGTGGCGCA
>NZ_MSGP01000634.1:4711-5142 GCF_002078235.1 Streptomyces viridosporus | reverse complement strand
CCGTGGTCGTGCCCGACCACCTGCTGGAGGCTGGGCCCGGCCACGTACCCGGTGGCGACCCAGGGCACGGGCGCCTCGGTGTCCGCGTCCAGCACCGGTGCCGTCCAGGCGCCGCCGACCTGCCGCGCGGCCTGCACCTCCTGGCGGAAGCGCGCCCGGAACTCCTCCTCCCGGGCCAGCTCCTCGCGCACCAGCTTCACCGCGACGGTGCGTCCCGGCAGTCGCGCACGAGGTCGACGAGGCCCTCGGGCACCCGCTCCAGGTCGGGTTCCTCCTGGGCGATGCGGAACATCAGGGCGTGCACCCCGCTGTTGGCGGTGCCGAAGGGCAGCACGCCGGTGGCGGCGTAGGCGAGCACCGAGCCGAGGCAGAAGACGTCGCAGGCCGGGGTGATGCGGTCGCCGCGCACCTGCTCGGGCGCCATGAAGCCG
>NZ_MSGP01000634.1:0-4686 GCF_002078235.1 Streptomyces viridosporus | reverse complement strand
CGGCTTGAGGTCGCGGTGGACGAGGCCCGTGGCGTGGATGTCCTTCAGGGCGTGCGCGAGACCGGCGGCGAGGATGCGGACCGAACGCTCCGGCAGCGCCCCGTGGTCGTGCCCGACCACCTGCTGGAGGCTGGGCCCGGCCACGTACCCGGTGGCGACCCAGGGCACGGGCGCCTCGGTGTCCGCGTCCAGCACCGGTGCCGTCCAGGCGCCGCCGACCTGCCGCGCGGCCTGCACCTCCTGGCGGAAGCGCGCCCGGAACTCCTCCTCCCGGGCCAGCTCCTCGCGCACCAGCTTCACCGCGACGGTGCGTCCCCGGTCGGAGCGGGCGAGGTAGACGTGCCCCATGCCGCCGGCCCCGAGCCGCGCGAGCAGCCGGTACGCCCCGATCCGCTGCGGATCCCCCGGGCCGAGCTTCTCCATCGTTGCGCCGCCTTCCCCCCACAGTGAGCAACGGCTCCAAGATAGTGCGGGGCCGCTCCCCGGTGAGCCGGGCGACCTCTACGGTTCCGTAACAGGCGGACCCGGCTCGTCGAGCACCGGCGGGCCCAGTTCGTCGAGCACCTCGGACAGGCGTTCCAGCAGCCGCACCGCCCGTTCGAGGTCCGCCTCCCCGTACGCCCGCGCCAGCCGTTCGGCGAAGGCCGCGTGGCCGGGGTCGACGCGGGTGACCGCCGCGTGTCCCCGGGCGGTCGGCGCGAGGAGCTTGGCACGGCGGTGGGCGGGGTTGGGCCGGTACTCGGCGAGGCCCTGCTCCACCAGCAGGTCGGCGATGCGCTGCACGCTCTGCCGGGTGATGCCCATGGCCCGCGCGATGCCGGAGACGGGCAGCGGCTCGGAGAGGACCGCGCCCAGCACCTGCCACCGGGCCGCGGTGAGTCCGACGGGCCGGGCCAGTTCCTCGGCGACCGCGAGGAACTGGCCGTTGAGCCGGAAGACGCCGAGCGCGCCGCGGCTGAGCAGGTCCTGCCGCTCCCGGCTCACCGGGCCAGGGCCTTCTCGAACTCGGCGTACGCCTGTGCGTCGGAGTCGTGGAACAGCCGGTACCAGGCGTCGATCGCGCGCTCGTCGTAGGCGCCGAGCAGCCGGAAGACCTCGCGGGCGAAGGCGACGGGCTCGGTCGGCCCGGCGGTGACGAGCCCGCCGTCGGTGACGGCGTCGGCCTCGACGTAGCGCTGCGTGCCCGCGTACCCGGTCGCGGCGAGGTGGGAGGGCGCGGCGCCGGTGTGCGCCCGGTCGTCGAGCAGGCCCTCGCGGGCGAGGCCGGCGGTGGCGCCGCAGATCGCGGCGACGGGCACGTGGGCGTCGAGGAAGGCGCGGGCGGTGCGCGCGAAGGGGGCGAGCGCGTCGCCCTCGTCCCAGAGGGTCCCCCCGGTGAGGATCAGCAGCGAGCTGTCCTCGGGCCGCAGCGCGTCGAGCGCGAGGTCGGGCAGGACGCGCAGTCCGCCGATGCTGGTGACGGGCGCGCCGGCCGGGGCGACCGTGCGGACCTCGTACCCGGCGAGCGCGAGGTGCGCGGTGGTGTGACCGGTCTCCCAGTCGGCGAAGGAGTCGTGAACGGCGAGGTGGACGGGCTTGCGGGTCATGACCGCTCCCTGGGGTGTGGGCGGGTGTGCATCATCCCCTTATGACAACATGCTGTCGTTTACGCAGCACGCTGTCAACCGGCCGCGGGGAACGCGGTCGCGGGGGATCGCGGTCGCGAGGGGGTGAAGGAACGTGGTCGCGGGGGGAGCGCGGTCGCGGCTGTCGACAACCTGTCGCGGAAAGCGGCCGACCGCAGACAGGCCGCCGATGTCGCGCACCCGCCGCCGGGACCTACCCTCGGGCGCATGACCCCTCAGCCGAACCCCGAAGTCGGGGCCGCCGTGAAGGCCGCCGACCGTGCGCACGTCTTCCACTCCTGGTCCGCGCAGGAGCTCATCGACCCGCTCGCCGTCGCCGGGGCGCAGGGGTCGTACTTCTGGGACTACGACGGCCGGCGCTACCTCGACCTCACCAGCGGCCTCGTCTACACCAACGTCGGCTACCAGCACCCGAAGGTCGTCGCCGCGATCCAGGAGCAGGCGGCGCGGATGACGACGTTCGCGCCCGCGTTCGCCGTCGAGGCGCGGTCGGAGGCGGCGCGGCTGATCGCCGAGCGGACGCCGGGCGACCTGGACAAGATCTTCTTCACCAACGGCGGTGCCGACGCCGTGGAGCACGCCGTGCGCATGGCGCGGCTGCACACCGGGCGGCCCAAGGTGCTCTCCGCGTACCGCTCCTACCACGGCGGCACCCAGCAGGCCGTGAACCTCACCGGCGACCCGCGCCGCTGGGCCTCCGACAGCGGCACGGCCGGGGTGGTGCACTTCTGGGCGCCGTTCCTGTACCGCTCCCGCTTCTACGCCGAGACCGAGGAGCAGGAGTGCGCGCGGGCGCTCGAGCACCTGGAGACGACGATCGTCTTCGAGGGGCCGTCGACCGTCGCCGCGATCGTCCTGGAGACCATCCCGGGCACCGCGGGCATCATGGTGCCGCCGGCCGGTTACCTGGCGGGCGTGCGGGAGCTGTGCGACAAGTACGGGATCGTCTTCGTCCTGGACGAGGTCATGGCCGGGTTCGGGCGGACCGGGACGTGGTTCGCCGCGGACCTGTACGACGTGGTGCCCGACCTGATGACCTTCGCGAAGGGCGTGAACTCCGGGTACGTGCCGCTGGGCGGCGTGGCCGTCTCGGGCGCGATCGCCGAGACCTTCGCCCGGCGTCCCTACCCCGGCGGGCTGACGTACTCCGGGCACCCGCTGGCCTGCGCCGCCGCCGTCGCGACGATCAACGTGATGGCGGAGGAGGGCGTCGTCGAGCACGCGGCGCGGCTCGGCGCCTCCGTGGTCGGCCCCGGGCTGCGGGAGCTGGCCGAGCGGCACCCCTGCGTCGGCGACGTGCGCGGGGTCGGCATGTTCTGGGCGCTGGAACTGGTGCGGAACCGGGAGACCCGGGAGCCGCTGGTGCCGTACAACGCGACCGGTGAGGCGAACGCCCCCATGGCCGCCTTCGCCGCCGCCGCGAAGGAGGCCGGCGTCTGGCCCTTCGTGAACATGAACCGGACGCACGTGGTCCCGCCGTGCAACACGAGCGAGGCCGAGCTGAAGGAGGGGCTGGAGGCGCTGGACGCGGCGCTGTCGGTGGCGGACGGCTACGTGGAGTGACCGGTCGGGAAGCCGCCGTGACCGGGCGGCCGGGACGGGCGCGGGCCGGCGCCGCCCCGGCCTCCGCTCGAACACGTCGTTCCCGTCCGACCGCGTAAGGTGGCGTGCCCGTAGACGTCTACGGGCACGCCCGTTCGAACACGCGACGAGGGAGACGCCCGACCATGCCCGGCATCAGCGGCAGCGGCGCCGTGACCCGCAGCACCCTGCGGCAGCAGATCGCCGACGCGCTCCGTGACGAGGTGCTGGCCGGGCGGCTCCAGCCGGGGCAGGAATTCACCGTCAAGGAGATCGCCGAGCAGTACGGGGTGTCCGCGACCCCGGTCCGGGAGGCCCTGGTCGACCTGTCCGCGCAGGGGCTGCTCGACGCGGACCAGCACCGGGGGTTCCGGGTGCACGAGTACTCCGTCGACGACTTCCGCGGGATGATCGAGGCCCGCACCCTGGTGGCCGACGGGATGTTCCGCGCGCTGACCGACGGCGGCCCGGCGCGTTTCCGGCCGGACGAGCCCCCGGTCGCCACCGCCCTCGCGGGGGTCCGGCGGCGCGGCGAGGAGGCGCAGCGTGCCGCCCTCGCCGGGGACCTGACCGTCCTGATCGGCTACGACCTGCGCTTCTGGCGCGAACTCGGGTCCGTCTTCGGCAACCCGTACCTCACCGACTTCCTGCACCGGATCCGCGTCCAGACGTGGGTGTGCGTGGTGCAGCAGCTGCGGCGGCTGCCCGATCTGCGGGGCCGGCTGTGGGCCGAGCACACCGGCCTGGTCGACGCCCTGTCGCGCCGTGACACCGACGCCGCCCGCGCGATCGTCGAGTCGTACAACACCCATGCGCTCGCGCTCGTCGCGCGCATGAGCGCCGAATGAGCCGCCCCGGGCCGGGGATCCCGGGGGCCGGGACCGGCGTCGTCCGTGCTCCCCTGGGTATGGGACCTGCACGGGGGAAGCCGTCCTCGCGCCGCGTCGATACCCTTTCCTGACCACCGTGCTGTGTGAGGAGCCCTCTTTGGCCTGTGACCTGTGGTTGGTACCGCTCGTCGACGTGTTGTGCCACACACCCGACAACCCCTTCGCCGAGGAACTCGCGCAGTACAACGCGGTGCTCGCCGAGGCCGGGCTGCCGCCGGTGCCGGTGTACCAGTACATGCCGGGACTGTCCGGCGAGGTGGCCCCGGTCGCGGGCTTCGACTACGACGCGCTGCACTTCCTGCGGCGCGTGTACCTGCTCCAGATGTGCGGGCTGCCGGTCACGCCGGTGGACGAACTGGGCGGTGACTACGAGCAGTTGCTGGAGATGTTCGAGACGACGGCCCAACAGTCCCACCTGGTGTGGCACTACGACCACGCGGGCGCCTACGTCCCCGTCGACTTCCCGCACCCCCTCGCCAACGAGGCGCTCCTCGCCGGCGGCGGCCCGCTGGGCTCCTCCCACGCCCTGCTGCGGGAACTGGAGTTCGTCGCCCCGTCCATCGGCATCGACCCGGCGAACCCCCCGGCGG
>NZ_MSGP01000633.1 GCF_002078235.1 Streptomyces viridosporus | reverse complement strand
GGCCGCGGGCGGTGAACCAGGTGAAGGCGGACAGCCCCAGGCCCAGGAACCACAGTCGCTCCTCCGCGCCGAACGGCACGCCGAGCACGGTCAGGTGCGGGTCGTCCGCGCCGAAGGTGAACCCGCCGAGCGTCAGCGGCGGCACGGAGCGGCCGTTGAAACCGCCGGTGACGGAGTCCGCCGTCAGCAGCACGTGGTGGCCGAGGAAGACCAGCGCGAGGGTGGCGATGCCCAGGTAGATGCCCTTCACCCGGCCGGCGACGGGACTGAACAGGCCGCCCGCCGCCCCGGCGAGCAGCACCGCGAGCAGGGCGGCGAGGGCCGGCGGCAGTCCGGGGCCGGGCTCGCCCGCGAGATACGCGTAGCCGTAGGCGCCGACGGCGAGGAAGAAGGCGTGGCCGAGGGAGAGTTGTCCCGCGGTGCCGCTGAGCAGGGCGAGACCGATGGCGCCGATGGCCGCGGCCATCGAGAACAGGCCGATCCGCAGCCAGAAGGCGTCCAGGTAGAACGGCGGCAGGCACAGCACGACGGCGAGCAGCGGGATCGAGGCCCGGCGACGCGTCAGGGCGCCGGGGAGCCGGTCAGACACGGGTCGCTCCCTTCGCGCCGAACAGCCCGGTGGGCCGTACCAGGAGCACGAGCAGCATCACCGCGTACGGGGCGACGTCGCCGAACCCCTCGCCGAGGACGTGCAGATCGGACTGGTGGCCGACGACGAGCGCCTCGGTCAGGCCGATGAGCAGGCTGCCCGCGAGGGCGCCGGCCGGGGAGGCCAGTCCGCCGAGGATCGCGGCGGGGAAGGCGTTCAGCGCGATCTGGCCGGTGGTGCGCTCCAGTCCGGGCGCCGGGAACGCGGCGAGGAACACCGCGGCCAGCGCGGCGAGCGCGCCCGCCAGGCACCAGGCGCCCGCCCGCACCCGGCCGAGCCGTACGCCCATGAGGGCGGCGGCCTCCAGGTCCTCCGCGGCCGCCCGCAGGGACAGTCCCCAGGGGGTGAACCGGAAGAGCGCGAACACCGCGCCGATGACCACGGCCGACACCGCGATCGCGGCGAGCCGGCTGTCGGCGACGGTCACCGGCCCCAGCTCGGTCACCGCGTCGCCCCACGGATCGCCCAGGGTCAGCAGGTCGCCGCCGATGCGCCGGGCCAGATCGGTGAGCAGGACGATGTCGATGCCGATGGTGACGATGGTCTGCACATGGGCGGAGTGCGCGTCCTGGCCGCCGCGTTGCAGCAGGAAGCGGTCGAGTGCGCCCGCGAGGGCGGCGGTGGTGAGGATCGCCAGCGCGAGCGCTCCGGCGAAGCCGAGGTCGTCGTGGAGGACGGCGATCAGGTAGCCGCCGAGCAGCAGCAGGGAGCCGTGGGCGAAGTTGAGGACGCCCGAGGCCTTGAAGATGACGACGAAGCCGAGCGCGACGAGCGCGTAGACCGCGCCGAGCGCCAGTCCGCCGAGGACGTCGTCCAGGAATCCGGTCATGCCGCGTCCTCCCCCGGGGTGTCGGTACCGAGGTAGGCGCGCAGCACCTCGGGGTCCCGACGGACCTCGTCGGGGGTGCCGTGGGCGATGGGCCGGCCGAAGTCGAGCACGGTGACGTCGTCGGCGAGGCGCATGACCAGGCCCATGTCGTGCTCCACCAGGACGATGGACAGGCCGAGTTCGGCGCGCAGTTGTGCCACGGCCCCGGCGGTGCGGGCGCGTTCGGCGGCGTTCATGCCGGCCACGGGTTCGTCGAGGAGCAGCACACGGGGCTCCAGGCAGAGGGCGCGGGCGAGTTCGACGCGCTTGCGGTCGCCGTACGGCAGCAGCGCCACGGGGCTGTCGAAGTGGTCGCCGAGTCCGGTCAGTTCGGCGATCTCGCGGGCCCGTGCGAGGTGCTCGCGCTGTTCGCGCACGGCGCCCGGCAGCCGCAGCGCGCTCGCCGTGAAACCGGCGCGGGACAGGGCGTGGCGGCCGAGCATCAGGTTGTCGGCGACCGTGCCGTGGGTGGTCACGATGTTCTGGAAGGTGCGGGCCACGCCGAGCGCGGCGATGCGGTGCGGGGCGAGCCGGGTCAGCTCGGTGCCGCCGAGCGTGACCGTCCCGGCGGCCGGACGGCACAGGCCGGACAGCACGTTGAAGCAGGTCGACTTGCCGGCGCCGTTGGGTCCGATGAGCGCGTGCACCGAGCCGGGGGCGACGGTGAAGGAGACGCCGTCGAGGGCGGTGAGTCCGGCGAAGCGCACGGTGACGTCCCGCACCTCGAGCACGGGCGGCGCGGCGGGGGTGCGGTCGTTCACGCGGCCCCCTGGTCCTCGGCCGACTCGCCCAGGTAGAGGCGGCGTACGGCGTCGGTGCGGGCGAGTTCGCCGGCCGGGCCGGACAGGCGGGTCTCGCCGACCTCCAGGACGTGGGCGTGGTCGGCGAGGGACAGCGCCATGCCCGCGTTCTGCTCGACCAGCAGGACGGCGGTGCCCTGGGCGTTGATCTCGCGGATCACCTCGGCGATGCGGTGCACCATCTGCGGGGCGAGGCCCAGGGAGGGCTCGTCGAGGAGCAGCAGGCGCGGGGCGGCCATCAGGGCGCGGCCGATGGCGAGCATCTGCTGCTCGCCCCCGGACAGCAGTCCGGCGGCCTGGTGGGTGCGTTCGGCGAGCCGCGGGAAGAGCGCGAAGACGCGGTCGCGGGCCTCCTGGACCTGGGCGCGCCCGCGCCGGCCGAGCCCGAGTCCGCCGGAGCGCAGGTTCTCCTCGACCGAGAGCCCGGCGAACACCCGCCGGCCCTCGGGGACCTGGACGACTCCGGCGCGTACCGCCGCGACGGGGTCCTTGCCGTCGAGCACCGTCCGGCCGTAGCGGACGCGGCCGGCCGTGATCGCGCCGCGGTGCAGGCGCAGCGTGCCGGACACGGCCCGCAGCAGGGTCGTCTTGCCGGCGCCGTTGGCGCCGAGCAGGGCGACGACGGCCCCGTGCGGCACGGTCAGGGACACGGAACGGAGGGCGGACACGGCGCGCCCGTACGTCACGTCGACGTGCTCGACGTGCAGGGCGGGCAGCTCGTCCGGTGGTGCTTCGGGCATCGCGGCTCCTCGGGGCCGTACCGCCCGGGGGCGGCGACGGCTTCGGGGGTTCGGGAAAGGCGAGCTCACGACAGCACGGGCGCGGGTGGCCGGTACAGGCTTCCGGACCCGCACGCTGCGGCGTACCAACGGGGGCGGACGGGGGTTGTGCGGGTGCCCAGGGGGTGCGG
>NZ_MSGP01000632.1:216-792 GCF_002078235.1 Streptomyces viridosporus | reverse complement strand
GTCGTCTTGCCCACGCCGAACCCGCCCGCCACGAGGATCTTGAGTGCCGTGGGGAACGGGTCGGCGCCGTCGACGCGGTCAGAGCTGTCGTCGTAGTCCATCGAGCACTGCCTCCAGAAGGGCCCGGTCCGTCGGGTTGTGGTGGAACGCGGGGGGTTTGTCGGTCAGCGCCCCGCAGTCGACGAGGTCCGCCAGCAGCACCTTGGTGACGGCCACCGGCAGCCCGAGATGGGCGGCGACCTCGGCGACCGGGACGGGCGCGCGGCACAGGTCGAGCGCCTGCGCGTGTTCGGGGCCGAGGTAGCCGAGGGGGGCGGAACCGGTGGCTCTCACCTGCGACATGAGGTCGAGCGCGACGGTGGGCCGGGTACGGCCGTTGCTGACCGTGAAGGGGCGCACCAGCCGCCCGGCCGCGTCGTCGAGCCAGGGCCCGTCGCCGGCCGACGTCACGCTCAAGGCCTCATCGCCGGGGGTTCGGCGGACGGCTGCCGGGGCGCGGTCATCAGATACGGCCGGACGCTCTTGACCAGCATCGCCATCTCGTAGCCGAGCACCGCCGCGTCGGCCTCGCGGCCG
>NZ_MSGP01000632.1:0-206 GCF_002078235.1 Streptomyces viridosporus | reverse complement strand
TCCGCGTCGAGGCCGTGCACGGACTTCACCAGTCCGTCGCACGAGAGCAGTACGGCGCTGCTGGTGTGCGGTACGCGTTGCACGAGGCCGCTCATCAGCCAGTCGAGGTCGGATGCGTGGGCGGTCGGCGCATCGCTCGCCATGGTGGATCGACTCCTTGGGATACGAAGGTCTGCGGGAGCGCTGGGCTCGGGGGTGCGGGTGGG
>NZ_MSGP01000631.1 GCF_002078235.1 Streptomyces viridosporus | reverse complement strand
ACGGCCCGGGCTTCGTCGCGGCTCACGTCGGGTCCCGGTCGCATGAGCCGTGTCGCGGTCGCGACCGCGAGGTTCCAGTCGACCATCCCGGAAGAGGCAGCACCACCGATGCTCGTCATGCGTCAACGGTACGTGAGTGGCCGGGGTTGGGGCAGGGCGGCGAGGTGGCCGGGACGATCGGTCACCGGCAGCCGCACGCCGCCAGGGCGGTGGCCGCTTTGTCCAGGGCGGACTGGGCCGCCGCCGGGGCGGTGGTGCCGTTCGCCAGGAAGGCGAAGGCCAGCAGTCGGCCGTCCCGGTCGACGACCGTGCCCGCCAGGGAGTTGACGCCGGTGAGCGTGCCGGTCTTGGCGCGCACGGTGCCGGCCGCCCCGTCGGCGTAGCGGCCGGCGAGGGTGCCGGTGAAGCCGGCCACGGGCAGGCCGGTGAGGACGGGGCGCAGCTCGGGGTGGGCCGGGTCGCCGGCCTTCACGAGCAGGGCGGTGAGCAGGTCGGCGCTGAGCCGGTCGCCCCGGTCGAGGCCGCTGCCGTCCTTGAAGACGGCGCCCTCCACGGGGAGGCCGAGTTTCTTCAGCCGGGCGGTGAGGGCCGCGCCGGCGCCGGCGAAGTCGGCGCGCTCGCCGCTCGCGAGGGCGGTGTGGCGGGCGAGGGCCTCGGCGAGGTCGTTGTCGCTCTCGGTCAGCATCCGCTCGACGAGGGCGGCCAGCGGCGGCGAGGAGACCGTGGCGAGGGTGCGGGCGCGGGTGGTGGCCTTCGACGGGCCGGGGGGCGTGGCCTTGATGCCCCGGTCCGCGAGGAGCGCGGCGAACTTCCGCGCGGCGTCGGCCGCCGGGTCGGCAACGCGCGGGGCGGGGCCGCTGACGGAGGCGTCGGTGCGGGCCTCGTCGGCCATCAGGGGGGTGACGGCGGCGAGGTTGGCGTTGACCCCGATCGGGTGGGTCGTGGTGCCCTGGTAGAGGGTCGTGTCGTAGGAGAGGGTCACCTCGCGCACGCCCTGCCCGGACAGGGCGGCCGCGGTCCGCTCGGCGAGGTCGTGCAGGCTCGCGGGGCCGCCGGTCCCCTTGCGGGCGGTGAGGGTGGGGTCGCCGCCGCCGACCAGGACGACCTCCCCGGTGTCGGGTTCGAAGACGGCCCGGGTGGTGAGGCGGTGCTCGGGGCCCATCGCCGAGAGCGCGGCGACGGCGGTGGCGATCTTCGTGGCCGAGGCGGGGACGAACGCGTCGCCGGAGCCGGTGCCGTACAGCCGCTTTCCGCTGGCCACGTCGACCACGGCGGCGGAGTGGCGGCCGAGCGCCGGGACCTTCAGCAGCGGGTCGAGGACGCCGGTGAGCGCCGTGCCGCCGGGCACCGACTGCACGGCGGTGGCGGTGCCGCCGAGGCCGGTGAGCACGGAGGCGGCCGGCGGGGCCGCCCGGGGAGCGCGGGGCGGCGTACCGGCGTGGGCCGGGGCGCCACCGTGATCTGCGCCACGCGCGGCTTCCAGGGCCGCGGCCCGGTCCCGCTCGGCCGTACGCTGACCGGTGGAGTCCCAGGGACCGGCGGCGGTCGCCACTCCCGCGGCCAGCGCCAGACCGGCGGTGGCGGCGGTCGCGGCGAACCGCCGGGTCTTCGACCGCGCACCCCGGGGGACCTGCGGTGATCCCGGCCGGTCCGGTCGCGCGAACCGCGGCCCGGCGGCCGCGGCGACGCGCGCCAGATACGGCCGTACGGTCCCCGCGGCCCGGGCGAGACGCGGTCGTACGGCGTCCGCGAGCCGCACGACGTGCGGTCTCGCGGCCCGCCAAGGCCTCAGCTCTGGCACGCCCACCAGCCCCTTTCGCGATCACACACCTGCGTGAGGGACACTTAACCACCAGAAGTATGTGCTGATCATGGAGGAGCCACCGGTGGAGTTCGACGTCACGATCGAGATCCCGAAGGGTTCGCGGAACAAGTACGAGGTGGACCACGAGACGGGTCGGATCCGCCTGGACCGTCGACTCTTCACCTCGACCGCCTACCCGACCGACTACGGCTTCGTCGAGAACACCCTCGGCGAGGACGGCGACCCGCTGGACGCGCTGGTCATCCTGGACGAGCCGACGTTCCCCGGCTGCCTGATCCGCTGCCGCGCGATCGGCATGTTCCGCATGACCGACGAGGCGGGCGGCGACGACAAGCTGCTGTGCGTGCCGGCGACCGACCCGCGCGTGGAGCACCTGCGGGACATCCACCACGTGTCCGAGTTCGACCGCCTGGAGATCCAGCACTTCTTCGAGGTCTACAAGGACCTGGAGCCGGGCAAGTCGGTCGAGGGCGCCAACTGGGTGGGCCGGGTGGACGCCGAGGCCGAGATCGAGCAGTCCTACAAGCGATTCAAGGAGCAGGGCGGCCACTGAGCCCCGTCCTCGCGCGCGTCGCGACGGGCCGCACGCGGAAGCGTGCGGCCCGTCGTGCTGTCGTGCGCATACTGAGCACTACGGGGGCAGGCTTACGGACGGTGCCGTACGTCGTACAGGGAGCGCAGGGCAAGTGACGGACACGGAGGACCGCAAGCCGCAGTCGGACGAGGCGAGGAGTGTCTTCGCCCCGCCCGCCGCGGCGGCACCCGCCGAGGCCGAGTCGCCGACGTCCGAGTTCGCCGTCCCCGAGGGGCTGGCCGTCCCGAGGAGCGATCCGGACTCCGAGACGACCTCCGAGTTCGCCCTCCCGGACGGACTGGAGGTGGCCCCGCCGCAGCCGGCCGAGCCGGAGGGGTCGGCGTTCAGCCCGCCGCGCACCTACAGCGCGAAGCAGCCGCCGCCGGCGTTCACCCCGCCGACCGGGATTCCGCTCGTCACCCTGACCAAGGACGTGCCCTGGCAGGACCGGATGCGCACGATGCTGCGCATGCCGGTGACCGAGCGGCCGGCGCCGGAGCCGGTGCAGCGGCACGACGAGGCCGGACCGGCGGTGCCGCGCGTCCTCGACCTGACCCTGCGGATCGGGGAGCTGCTGCTGGCGGGCGGTGAGGGCGCCGAGGACGTGGAGGCGGCGATGTTCGCCGTGTGCCGCTCCTACGGCCTGGACCGCTGCGAGCCCAACGTCACCTTCACCCTGCTGTCGATCTCCTACCAGCCGTCCCTGGTCGACGACCCGGTGACCGCCTCCCGCACGGTGCGCCGCCGCAGCCCCGACTACACCCGGCTGGCGGCCGTCTACCAGCTGGTGGACGACCTCAGCGACGACGAGACGCACGTCTCCCTGGAGGAGGCCTACCGGCGGCTGGCGGAGATCCGCCGCAACCGGCACCCGTACCCCGGCTGGGTGCTGACCGGGGCGAGCGGGCTGCTCGCGGGGGCCGCCTCGGTGCTCGTCGGCGGCGGCGTCCTCGTGTTCGTCGCCGCCGCGATCGGCGCGATGCTCGGCGACCGGCTGGCCTGGCTGTGCGCGGGGCGCGGACTGCCAGAGTTCTACCAGTTCACGGCGGCCGCGATGCCGCCGGCCGCGATCGGGGTGGCGCTGACGGTGGCGCACGTGGACGTGAAGGCGTCCGCGGTGATCACCGGTGGGCTGTTCGCGCTGCTGCCCGGACGGGCGCTGGTGGCGGGCGTGCAGGACGGCCTGACCGGCTTCTACATCACCGCGGCCGCGCGCCTGCTGGAGGTCCTGTACTTCTTCGTGGGCATCGTGGTCGGGGTGCTGGTGGTGCTGTACTTCGGCGTGCAGCTGGGCGCCGAGCTGAACCCGGACGCGGCGCTCGGCGGCGCCCCGCGGCCGCTGCTGCAGATCGCCGCGTCGATGATGCTGTCCCTGGCCTTCGCGGTGCTGCTCCAGCAGGAGCGGTCCACCGTGCTGCTGGTGACCCTGAACGGCGGGGTGGCCTGGGTGGTCTACGGGGCGATGTACTCCACGGGCGGCATCTCGCCGGTGGCCGCCACGGCCGCGGCGGCGGGCCTGGTGGGCCTGTTCGGACAGTTGCTGGCCCGGTACCGGTTCGCGTCCGCGCTGCCGTACACCACGGCGGCGATCGGGCCCCTGCTGCCCGGTTCCGCCACGTACTTCGGTCTGCTGGGGTTCGCCCAGAACGAGGTCGACGCGGGGCTGGTGTCCCTCACGAAGGCGGTGGCGCTGGCCATGGCCATCGCGATCGGGGTGAACCTCGGGTCGGAGATCTCGCGGCTGTTCCTGCGGATCGGCTCCGCCGAGAAGCGCAGGGCGGCGAAGCGGACGCGGGGCTTCTAGCCGCCCGCGTCCCTCGCCGCCCTGCGTCCCCCGGGCCGGTTCCGGTTCAGTAACCGCCGTTGTACGGCTGCTGCGGGTTGTAGCCCTGCCCCTGTCCCTGCCCTTGGCCCGGGCGCTGTCCCGGATGCTGCCCCGGGTGCTGTCCCGGGTTCTGCCCCTGCGGGTACTGGCCGTAGTACGGGCCGTTGCCGTACGGCTGCTGGGGCTGCTGGGGACGGGGGGGCTGCTGCTGCGGGTAGCCCTGGTTGCCGTAGGGCTGCTGGGGCTGGTGGGCGGCCTGCTGGGGCGGCTGCCGGTCGGGGGTGATGCGGCGCAGCTGGGTCGTGGCGTCGTCCATCACGGGCGCCTGCGGGTGCTGGGCGTACTGCGGCTGCTGCGGGGCGACCGGGGCCTCGGCGGCGGCACGCTTCTTCTTGCCGCGTTCCCGCAGGTACTCGACGATGATCGGGACCACGGAGAGGAAGACGATCAGGATGAGGATCGCCTCGACGTTGGCCTTGATGAACCCGATCTGGCCGAGCCAGTACCCGGCGACGGTGACGCCGGTCCCCCAGACGATGCCGCCCACGACGTTGTACACGAGGAACGTGCGGTACTTCATGCGGCCGGCGCCGGCCACGATGGGGGCGAAGGTCCGCACGATCGGCACGAAGCGGGCCAGGACGATCGCCTTGGGGCCGTACTTCTCCATGAACTCGTGGGCCTTCTCCAGGTTCTCCTGTTTGAAGAGCTTGGAGTTCGGCCGGTTGAACAGCCTCGGGCCGAAGAACTTGCCGATCGTGTAGCCGACCTGGTCACCGGTGACGGCGGCGATCACGATCAGCGTGCACACCAGCCACAACGGCTGACTGATGTAGTTGCCCTCGGCCACGAAGAGCCCCGCCGTGAACAGCAGGGAGTCACCGGGCAGGAACGCGAAGAGTCCGGATTCCGCGAAGACGATCAGCAGGATGCCGGGGAGGCTGAAGGTCTCGATCAGGTAATCCGGGCTCAGCCACTCGGGGCCGAGCGCAAGGGTGGTCACGGGGCTGTGGCTCCTGCTGCTTGGGGGATAAGGGCCGTGCTGGTTGCCCAAAAGTATCAACGCATCCGTCAGAACCCGGGTTCCGCCCGGGGTTCCACGGGGGTACCCAGGATGCACTGTGGTCCGCCCGGG
Organism: Streptomyces viridosporus; assembly: GCF_002078235.1. GTDB lineage: Bacteria > Actinomycetota > Actinomycetes > Streptomycetales > Streptomycetaceae > Streptomyces > Streptomyces viridosporus. Next base: position 2,585 of record NZ_MSGP01000631.1, on the reverse strand, counting down.
GTGAAGCTGGGGTCCATGGGCATCGAGGAGTACGGCGGTGGACAGGGGCCCCGGCCCGACGTCCTGGTGGTCACGACGGACGGCGTGCCGGGGCACCGGGTGCAGGAGGTCATCGGTGAGGTCTTCGGGCTGACCGTGCGGTCCCGGCACCTCGGCAGCCAGATCGGTGCCGGTCTGAAGTCGATGGTCGGCGGCGAGCTCAAGGGGCTGACCAAGACGCTCGTGCAGACCCGCAACCAGGCCATGGAACGGCTGGTCGAGCAGGCACGCGCGCGGGGCGCCAACGCGGTGCTGGCGTTCCGCTTCGACGTGACGGACGCGGCGGACGTGGGCACCGAGGTGTGCGCGTACGGCACGGCGGTGGTCCTGGCCCGGGAGTGACCGGGCCAGGGGCTCACGCGGTGTGCCGGGCGGCGTTGGCGACGATCGCGTCGCGCAGGTAGGCGGCCAGCCCCGGGCGGATCCTCTCGTACGTCTCGGTGAACCGCGGGTCGGCGACGTACATCTCGCCCAGGCAGGTGTGCATCTCGTGCCCGCAGTCGTAGTAAGCGCCCGTGATGAACAGGCGGTGCTCCTCCGCCGCGTCCATGGCCTCGGCGGAGTCCGCCGGCGTGCCGGCGGCCAACAGGTCGGCCACGCGCCGGTGGAGCGCGTCGAGCTCGTCGGTGAGCCGCTTCCAGTCCTCCTTGGTGTACGACGCGGTCCGCTGCCGGGACTGCCGGTAGGCGTCGGTGTCGCCCCAGCGTTCGCGCACCTCGTCCTCGTACTGGTCGGGGTCGTGGTCCCCGAAGACCTCGAACTTCTCCTCGGGCGTGAGGTTGATGCCCATGCTGCGTGCCTCCATGGCGTGTTCGACGGCCGCCGCCATCTTCTGCAGTTTCTCGATCCGGGCGGTCAGCAGGTCGTGCTGGCGGCGCAGGTGCGCCCGCGGGTCCGCGTCCGGGTCGTCGAGCAGGGCGGCGATCTCCTCGAGCGGGAAGCCGAGCTCCCGGTGGAACAGGATCTGCTGCAGCCGGTCGAGGTCGGCGTCGCCGTAGCGCCGGTGGCCCGCGCGGCTGCGCTCGCTCGGGACGAGCAGGCCGATGTCGTCGTAGTGGTGCAGGGTGCGCACCGTGACACCGGCGAAGCCCGCCACCTGTCCCACGGAGTAGCTCACTTCCGCTCCTTTCTCGGTACGCACTCCACCCTGGGTCCTCACGCCACGTGAGGTGCAAGCCGATTTCCTCCCCGGATGTTGCGCACGCTTTGTCCGCTTTATCCGTTTATCGTGTGCGCGTGGCCCAGGACAGTGCACCGCAGGCACCCTCCGCCGCCCCGGCGACCCCGGCACGCGCCCTGCTGCCGACCCTCGTCCCGGCGCTGCTCGTGGGCGTGGTGTCGAGCCTGCTCCTGCTGGGCGTGAGCACCGCGGCCGAGCAACTCCAGGACGTGCTGTGGCAGAACGTGCCGGACGCGCTGGGGGTCGGCCGGTACTCCGTGCTGTGGATGTTCGTGGTGCTGATCGCCACCGGGATCGCGGTCGGGCTGGTGGTGTGGAAGGTCCCGGGACACGCGGGCCCCGATCCGGCGACCACCGGTCTCGACGCGCCCGCGCTGCCGCCCGCGGTGCTGCCGGGGCTGCTGCTGGCGACCGCGTTCATGCTGGCCGGCGGACCGAGCCTGGGGCCGGAGAACCCGATCATCGCCGTGAACGTCTCCCTCGCGGTCTGGCTGGGCGCGAAGGCGGTCCCCCAGTCCCCGGAGCAGGGCTGGGTGGCCCTGGCGGAGGCGGCGACGATCGGCGCGCTGTTCGGTACGCCGGTGGCCGCCGCGCTGGTCATCTCCGAGGCGCTGGCGGGGCGGCGGATCGAGGGACAGCTGTGGGACAACGTCTTCGCGCCGCTGGCCGCCGCGGGGGCCGGCGCGCTCACCGCCACGCTGGTGTCGCGGCCGAGCTTCGACCTGCACCTCCCGCCGTTCGGACAGCCCGACTGGGGCGACCTGCTGGCGGCGCTCGTGATCGCCTCGGCGGGCGCGCTGCTCGGCATGTGCGCCGTGTACGCCCTCCCGTACGTCCACGGGGCGTTCCAACGGCTGCGGCACCCGATGCTGATGCTTCCGGCCGGCGGGGTGGTGCTGGGCGCTCTGGCGGCCCTGGGCGGGCACCTGACGCTGTTCAAGGGGCTCGACGAGATCGCGGTGCTGGCGCACGATCCCGGGGGCTGGTCGGCGGGCGAGTTCGCCACGATGACGGTGGTGAAACTGGCCGCGATGCTCGTCGCCACCTCCTGCGGCTTCCGGGGCGGGCGGGTCTTCCCGGCGGTGTTCGTCGGCACGGCGCTCGGGCTGTGCGCGCACGCGCTCGTGCCCGGGGTGCATCCGGCGGTGGGCGTGTCGGCGGGCGTGCTGGGGATCCTGCTGGCCATCACCCGGCAGGGCTGGGTGAGCCTGTTCGTCGCCGCCGTCCTGGTCTCCGCACCGGGGATCCTCGCCCTCCTGTGCCTCGCCTCCCTGCCGGCCTGGCTGCTGGTCACCGGCCGGCCGCAGATGCAGCTGCGCGCGGACGGGACGGCGGTCCGGTGACCGCCGGCCGTCCCGCCCCCGCC
>NZ_MSGP01000630.1 GCF_002078235.1 Streptomyces viridosporus | reverse complement strand
ACGCGGCGATCCGTGCCCCGCGTCCCTGCGGCGTGCGCCGTCACCCTCGCCGCGCTGCTGCCGATGATGCTGGTGCAACTCGCCGGCACCGGACAGCTCATGGCGTTCATCCTCGGCTTCTCCGGGGAGGCCCTGCAGACGGGCTGCATCGTCGGGGTGGGCGCGCTGATGATCAGTTACGCGGCGATCGGCGGCATGAAGGGCACCGCCCTCATCCAGATCCTGAAGATCGTGCTGCTGCTCGGCTCCGGCCTCGTCGTCGCCGCCCTCGTCCTGCACCGGTTCGACTGGAACCCGGGCGCCCTCTTCGACGCGGCCGCCGGCAACAGCGGGGTCGGCTCCGCCTTCCTCGCCTCCGGCCTGCAGTTCACCGGCGGCGCCAGCCCCGACCTCGACATGATCAGCTCGCACCTCACGGTCGTCCTCGGCGGCGCCTGCCTCCCCCACGTCACCATGCGCATGTACACCGCTTCCAGCGCCCGCCAGGTGCGCCGCTCGATGTCCTGGGCGGTGTCCGGCGTGGCCCTGTTCGTCCTCGTCATCACCGTCGTCGGCTTCGGCGCGACCGCGCTCGTCGGACGGGCCGCGATCGCCGAGGCCGATCCGCGCGGCAACACCGCCTACCTCCTCGGCTCCCTGGCCGCGTTCGGCCCGGAGGTGACCGCGGCCGAGACCTTCCTCTTCACCACCGTCACCACGGCGATCTTCCTCACCGTCCTGGCCTCGGTCGCCGGCATGATCCTGGCCTGCGCCAACTCCCTCGCCCACGACGTCTTCGCCGCCCGCGTCCAGGAGATGTCACCCCGCCGCGAGATGACCCTGGCCCGCCTCTCCGCACTCGCGGTGGGCGTCCCCGCGATCCTGCTCGCCACCCTGGTGCAGCACCACAGCCTGCAACCCCTGGTCACCCTGTCGTTCTGCCTCGGCGCCTCCGCCATCGCGCCCGCCCTCGTCTACAGCCTCTTCTGGCGCCGCTACACCCGGACCGGCCTGCTCGCCACCCTCATCGGCGGCTCCCTCGCCGTGCTGCTGCTGATGCCGGGCACCAACCTGGTCTCCGGCTCCCCCGTCTCCGCCTTCCCGGACGCCGACTTCAACTGGTTCCCCTTCACCACCACCGGACTGCTCTCCATCCCCGTCGGCTTCGCCTGCGGCTGGCTCGGCACGGTGGCCTCCGGCCGGGCCGGGGCGGAAGAACAACGGCGCCAGTACGAGGCGGTGGAGGGCTGGATCCTCGCGGGGGCGGCACGAAGGAGGCCGTAAGGGTGCCGGGGCCTCCCCCGGGAGCGCCCCGGCACCCTTACGGCCT
>NZ_MSGP01000063.1 GCF_002078235.1 Streptomyces viridosporus | reverse complement strand
GATTAGGCGGGCGGCGGACGGGTCCTGGAGGCGGGGCCGGGCCTCGACGGACCCGGCCCCGCCGCGATGACGTACGACGAATGCGTCAAGGGGCTGGGCAGTGACAAGAAGTTCTACGTCAAGTCCCGCTTCGCGGTCTGCGACGGAGCGTCCTTCCTCCAGACGTGGACGCGTAACGGCCGGCCTGTCGGCACCAGCATGTTCAACGTGCGCGCGGTCGGCACCATCGCCAAGAACAGCCGCACCATCACCTTCCAGTACCACTTCACCGACTTCACCACCGCCGGCACCACCGGCGCGGCGGCCATGCCGATCACCTTGAAGGCCGACATTCCGCAGAGCCGGCCTTCCGGTGCGCGCTACACCCGCGGCGGGACCCTGCCGGGGACGAAGACGTTCACCCAGCTCAAGGCGCAGCGCACGTTCGAGGAGACCGTGACCGCCAAGCCGGGACAGGGCAGCGGATCCGCCGACCTCCTCTTCGCGGTGTACGAACCGGCCATCAGCTACACCCCGCCCGCTCCCTGGAAACTGAGCGGCGCCCTGGGCGGCAAGCTGTTCATGCTCGCCCCGCGCTGGGACGCCGCGTCGTACCTGGCCAACTCCACCGGCGGCGGCACTCCGGACAAGAAGGGGGCGGTCACCTTCAGCTACGTCACGCCGCTCACCCTGAGCGCGAAGCAGGGAGCCGAGGAACAGGCCGAGGCCGCCCACATACGACAGGCGTTCCTCGTCCCGCAGGACACCAAGCCGTACATGTCGGCGAAGAAGATTCCCGGCCAGACGGCGAAGGAGCCCCTGCACCGCACGGTGAGCGCCACCCGCATCGACAAGAACCGCGCGGCGGCGGTCAAGCAGCGCAAGCGGTACTGGGGCGCCGACTACACCCAGGGCGGCACGCTCGAGTGCGACGAGTACCCCTTCGCCAGCACGTACGAAGGAGCCGCGGAACCCGAGTTCGACGCGGACGCCAAGGAGTTCAACTTCTCCGCCAAGCCCATGGCGAAGGACGACAACAAGGCCGGCGGATTGATCCTCAAGAGCTTCTACGCCAAGAACCGCATCATCGACGGCATGGACGACGGGTTCATCGTCGGGATTGTCTCGTGACCTGAGCCACCTGTACCTGCGGTGGGAGCGGGGCGCGTCCGCTCCCACCGCAGTACTGCTTCCTCACGCGCCGGCGGGCCAGAACCGGATGAGGTAACGCTCCACCCCGTGACCGGTGCCCTCGCCCTCCGACAGGGCGGCGGCCTCGGCCCGGCCCGCGCGACCGACCCGGACCCGCCACGAACCACCGGAGTCCCCCAGCACGATGACGTCGTCCGCCCGGCCCGTGTGCATGGACCACACGGCGACCTGCCCGCTCGTCGACTCGAAGTCGGCCTCGGCCTGCTCGTCCCAGTCCGCCGGGTCCTGCGGCGGCGGTCCGTCCCACACCTCGACGGTGACCGTGGCGGTGTGGGTGTGCCCGCCGCTGGTGATGTCCAGACGGCCGGGGTGCGTGCCGAGGAAGGCGCTGTGGTCGAAGTCGTCGGGGAACGGGACCGGCAGGTCCGCGTCGTCGGACTCCTGCAAACCGAATGCGTGGTGCCCCACGTACGCGTCCACGCGCTGCTGCCGGACAAGCTGTGCCACGAGCACCCCTTCGGGATTCCGATGCCGGTTTCCTTGCCGGGATGGTAGGCGGAGGTGGCGAGTCGGCTGCGGTGAGGGGTTTCACCCGTACGCCGGACGCCTGGAGGCGACGTACGGAGTCCTCGCGGCACAGGCGTTGACTCCCAGAGAGTCACTGGCCTTCATCCAGAAGCTGTCGGGAGAGCTGTGAAGACAGGCAGCCCCGCGCCTGCCGCTGGCGAACCGCGCTGGTTCAGGAGCAGCTACAGCGCGGGCAACGGAGGTGATTGCGTCGAGGTCGCGGACGCCGGTACGGCCGTACCGGCGTCCGCGACTCGAAGCGACCGGACGCAGCGGTCCTGAGCGTTCTCGGCGAGCAGCGGCACGGAGCGGGGGTCCTCCTTGGGTCAGCCGCCGGTCTCCACGCGGTCGCGGGTCAGCCCGATGAGGGCGTCGGCCCGGTCCCGGTGGTTCCAGCCGGCCCAGCCGAGCAGGAGCGAACCGTCGGCCTCGGTGGAGGCGCCGGGGTAGGAGATGAACCGCTCCTTGGGCACGTCGAGCTTGCCACGGTTCGAGCTTCCAGTCGTCGCCTCCGACAGGGGACGTGCCGTTGTCCTGCCCGTGGGACGGTGCCGCTGCCGAGCGCGCCTCAGAACTCCGTCGGCTCCACCGCTCCCAGCCGTGTCATCAGCCCGAGCCGGTCGTACTGCCACCAGCCCTCGACGATCTTTCCGTTCCCGCCGAAGCGGAAGACCGTCGTACCCGTCATGGACACCTTCTTCCCGGTGGCCGGGATTCCGAGGAAGTCGCCCCGGTGGGTCCCCTCCCAGCTCCACCGCGTGCACACCCGGTCCTCCTGGGCGATCTGGTCCTCGATCCGGAAGGAGAAGTCGAAGCCGCCGCGCCACACGTCCATCTCGCGCCGGAAGTGGTCGAGGCCGATGATGTCCTGCTCGTTCGCCGGATCGTGGTCGTGGTAGTGCTCCTCGACCAGGCCCGTCACCGGTGACAGATCGCTCCCGGTGGCCACCACCTCGAAGAACCGCCGCGCGGAGTCCGTGTTCAGCTGCGCGTCCCGCACCACGTCCAGGTCCGTGAACGTGGGCGTCCCGTCGCAGAGCGCCACCATCTCCCGGAAGATCCGGTCGGTCTCCGGGAGCTGCGAGTTCCGCACCGCCTCCTCGTACGACGGGAACTCCACGATCTCGACGACGTGCTCCGCGTCCGAGCGGTCCTTGCCGACCACCGTGTGCGTCGCCGTCCGCCTTCCCCTGGTCTGCTCGACCCACTGGTCCATGAGCCGGTCCATCTCCTCGAACCGGTTCGTCCTGCAGTCGATGAGCTGTACGAAGGTCATCCCGCTCGCCTCCGGCGCCCCCCTGGGTCCGGGTCCTGTCAGCCCCATTTTCCTCCCGGGCACGGGCTCCGGCCCGCCGTGGCCGCGGTACGCCCCCTACCGGGGTCCGTACTTCCGCCCCGTCCGCGAGGAGATCCCGCCCAGCACGCTCCGCGGGATCAGCTTCGCCGCTCCCATCAGCGCCTTGTACCGGGGATCCGGGATCGACAGCGACTTGCCGCGGGCCAGGTCCGCGAGGGCCGCCGCGGCGACCTTGTCCGCGTCCAGCCACATCCAGTTCGGGATGTTGTCCGTCCCCATCCCGGCCCGCTCGTGGAACTCGGTGCGCACGAACCCCGGGCACAGCGCCATCAGGCGTACGCCGTTGCCCGCCAGGTCCAGCGCCGCGCCCTGGGTGAACTGCACGACCCACGCCTTGGACGCCCCGTAGGTCCCGCGCGGCAGGAACGCCGCGGTCGAGGCGACGTTCACGACACCCCCGCGCCCGCGCTCCCGCATCGCCTCCGTCGCCGCCGAGGTCAGCCGGAGCACCGCCTCGCAGTGCACCTTGAGCATCCTCAGCTCGTCGGCCATGGGGACGTCGAGGTACCGGCCCTTGTTGCCGAAACCGGCGTTGTTGACCAGCAGGTCCACGGGGCTCTTGCGGTCGCCGAGCCGGGCCGCCACCGCCTCGATGCCCCGGTCCTCCGCCAGGTCGGCCGTCAGCACCTCCGCCTCGATGCCGTGGCGGTCGTGCAGTTCGGTCGCCTGTTCCCGCAGCCGGCCGGTGTTCCGGGCCACCAGCACCAGGTCGTGTCCGTCGGCCGCCAGCCGCCGCGCGAACGCGGCACCGATCCCCGCCGTCGATCCCGTAATCAGAGCCGTTGTCATGCCGCAAGAGTAGTTACCCGGAGCGGAGGCGTCCGCTCTGCGGCTCCGCCGTACGGGGAGGCGCCGGGGACCGGCCGGTTCAGCCGTCCCCGTGTCCGCGTCCATGGCTCCCGTGACCCCCATGGGCCACACGGTCCGTACGGCCCGGGTGTCCCGGCGGTTTCCCGGCCGGCTGTCCCTTCTCGACCACCACGAACTGGCCCATCATCCCCTCGTCTTCGTGATACAGCAGGTGACAGTGGTACATGTACGGCGTGTCCGGATCGGCCGGTCCCGTGAAGCGCAGCGCCAGCTTCATCGTCGTACCGTGCGGCACGAACACCGTGTCCTTCGGCCCCCGCAGGGCCGGCGGCGGAGCCGCACCGTTCACCTCCACCACGCGGAACTGCACGTCGTGCACATGGAAGTTGTGCGGCATGCCGTTCGTGTTGCGTATCGTCCACACCTCCGTCGTGCCGCGTGTGACCGTCTCGTCGACGCGTCCCATGTCCATCGCCCGGCCGTTGATCCCGGACCGTTTCAGATCGAAGTGCCGGCCGCGCACGGCCTCCTCCTCGCGCGGCACCTCCGGTTCGGCGAGCTCGGTGGGAAGCCCGGGGGAGGGCCGCAGCCGCTCGGCCGCACGCAACTCCAGTACGTCGAACGAGTCGTCGCCCCCACCGAACCGCCGCTGCCAGGCGTCCCCGTAGTTGTCCTGCGGGAAGCTGCGGAGCATCACCCGCTCACCCGCCGCCACCCGCACGACGATCTCGGCGCGCTCTCCCGGTGACAGCTGCACCCGGTCCATGACCGCGGGCCGTGCCGGCAGACCGCCGTCCGTGCCCACCAGGGAGAAGCCGCGGTCGTCGGGGAAACCGAAGGCATAGGTGCGCGCGGTGGAGGCGTTGAGCAGCCGCAGCCGTATCAGCTCGTCGTGTACCTGCCGATAGGGGCGCAGGGTGCCGTTGACCATGGTCCGGTCGCCCAGGAAGCCCACGTTCTGCATCAGCCCGCGGTCGCCGGCCAGCTGCGAGCCGTCGAAACGGACGTCCTGCACGACGACGGGCAGGTCGTCGACGCCGTACCGCTTCGGCAGGGGGAGGCGCGCGGACTTCTCGTCGTCGAGGAGGAACAGGCCCGCCAGACCGCGCCGGACGTGCGCCTCGGTCCTGCCGTGCGGATGCGGGTGGTACCAGAGCGTCGCCGCGGGCTGGTCCACCGTCCAGCGCGGTGTCCAGGTGGCCCCCGGGGCGATCATCTGGTGCGGGCCGCCGTCCATACGCGCCGGCAGGTGCATGCCGTGCCAGTGCACGGAGGACGCCTCCTCCAGGCCGTTGACGACCCGTACGCGCACCTTCTCACCGCGCTGTGCCCTCAGCGTCGGGCCGAGGTAGGAGCCGTTGAACCCCCAGGTGGGGGTCTTCACCCCGTCCCGGAACTCCGTCTCGCCCGCCTGCATGCGCAGCTCGAAGACCCGGGTGCCGTCCTTCTCGACGGTCGACTCGGCCAGCGGCGGTATCGCCAGCGGGTTGTCGAACGGCGCCTCGCCCACCGTGCTGACCTTCGCGTCGGTCCACAGCCGGGCGAACAGGCCGCCGACGACCAGGGCGGCCGCGACGACCAGCGAACCGAGCACGAGGACGAGCCGCTTCCAGCGGAAGGCGCGACGGGGGCCGCCGGACGGGCCTCCCCCGTCCGGCGCCGCGTTTCGGGACGTGTGACGGGACATGCCTCGAGCGTCCTCGCCCACGAGGCACCGGACATCGGGGAACCGCCCCGACCCGCCCCTGAGCCGACCCCGGCCCGCGGTCCGGGGCTTCCCCCTAGGAGCCGCCCGGCGCCCGGCGTGCGAGGACCCGCAGCGGCGGCCGGGCACGCCGTGTCACCACGGCGGACCGACGGACCGACGGACCGGACGGGTCGTCAGGCCTGCGCGCCCGCCCCGTATTTCTCCACGTACGTCCGCGCCGCCGCCCGGGCCTCCGGATGCAGCGCCTCGCCCGCCGCCAGCAGCCGGGGAAGCAGCGCGCGGTCGGTCGTGACCGCCCGGAACTGCAGCGCGACCGTCACCTCGTGGTCCGGCCGGTGCACGATCCGCACCGCGTCGCCCGCCCGTATCTCACCGGGGCGGACCACCCGCAGATAGGCGCCCGGGGCGCCCCGCCGGGTGAACCGCTTCACCCAGCCCTTCTCACCCAGATGGCCCTGGAAGGTGCGGCAGGGAATGCGCCCGGAGGTGATCTCCAGCACCGCCTCGGCCCCGACGGCCCAGCGCTCACCGATCAGGGCGCCGGACACGTCGAGGCCCTCGGTGGTGAGGTTCTCGCCGAAGGAGCCGTTCCGCAGCGGGCGCCCCAGCGTGCGCTCCCACTCGTCGAGGTCCTCGCGGGCCATGGCGTACACGGCCTGGTCGTCTCCGCCGTGGTGCCGCGTCTCGCACACGGCGTCCCCGGCCAGCCCGCTCGCGCCGACCCCCTTCGGCCCCGGCGCCGCCACCCGCACCGGCCCGTCCACGGGCCGCTTGTCGATGCCGGTCAGGCCCTCGGGCTGGTCCGTGTACGGCACGCTCCGGGGGTGTCCCAGGTTCACAGACAGAAGCTTCATGGGCGCACGGTAGGCGACGACGATCAAAGCGTCGAAGCGATATTCGCCGTCCTGTCAAAGGGCGGCTTATCCTTGAGGGGTGATCGAAGCCCGTCACCTGCGTGTGCTGCGCGCCGTGGCCACCACCGGTTCCTTCTCCGCCGCGGCCCGGGAACTGGGCTGCACCCAGCCCGCCGTCAGTCAGCAGATGAAGGCACTGGAGGCGTCCGTCGGCACGCCCCTGCTCATCCGCAACGGCCGTGAGATGCGTCTGACCCAGGCCGGCGAGGCGCTGGTGCGGCACGCGGCCGGGATCCTCGCCGGGCTCACCGCCGCCGAGGAGGAGGTCGCCGCCATCGCCGGGCTGCGCGCGGGCCGGGTCCGGCTGGTCTCCTTCCCCAGCGGCAGCTCCACGCTCGTCCCGACGGCCCTCGCCGCCCTGCGCGACGCCCACCCCGGCACCCGGGTCTCCCTGGAGGAGGCCGAGCCGCCCCGCTCCGTCGAGATGCTGCGCGAGGGGGACTGCGACGTGGCGCTCGCCTTCCGCTACGCGGGGGCGACGGGCGCGGAGGAGTGGGACGACCTCGTCGTGCGGCCGCTGCTGACGGACCGGCTCGTGGGGCTCGTGCCCGAGCGGCACCGGCTCGCGCACGCGGAGTCCGTCGCCATCGGCGAACTCGCCGAGGAGCCGTGGATCGCCGGCTGTCCCCGCTGCCGGGGACAGTTGGTCGAGGTGTGCGAGGCGGCCGGATTCACCCCGCGCATCGACTTCGCGACCGACGACTATCCGGCGGTCGCCGGCCTGGTCGGCGCCGGGCTCGGGGTCGCGGTCCTGCCCCAGCTGGCCGTCGAGTCCGTACGGCCCAGGAGGGTGCGCACCGTCGTGCTGGAGCCCGCCGTGCGGCGGGAGATCGTCGCGCTCACCCTTCCCGACCTCGCGCAGGTGCCGGCGGTCGCCGCGACGCTGGACCAGTTGGCGCGGGCGGCGACCCGGTAGCCCGGGCCGGACCGCGGACCGCGGCGGGTCCGCTCCCGGGTGACGGTCGGTGACCGCGCCGGAAAAAGATCAGGGGCACGCGTACGTGCCCCGGTCTCTACGGATCAGTCTCTACGGATCAGTCTTTACAGAAACGTTCCTTCAGGTGCTCGAAGCGGCGTGCCCGCCGGCCGCCGATGCCGACACCAGCCTGTTGCGCGCCCGTCCCATCAGTTCCTCGCGCTCGTCCTCGGTCAGTCCGCCCCATACGCCGTACGGTTCGCGTACCGCCAGCGCGTGGGCGGCGCACTCGGCGCGCACCGGGCACCTCATGCAGACTTCTTTGGCCGAGTTCTCACGAGCGCTTCGAGCAGCGCCCCGCTCGCCCTCCGGGTGGAAGAAGAGCGAGCTGTCCACCCCGCGGCACGCAGCCAGGAGCTGCCAGTCCCACAGGTCCGCGTTCGGTCCGGGAAGGCGGGAGAAATCTGCCATTGCGTGACCCCTATGTAGCCGTTCTGGGCGGATCCGGTGTCCACGACCGTACAACTACGATCCAAGGAGATGAAAATATGACTCATTGCGAATCTAGCCTCAGACACCAATGAAAGGGAAGAAAAGGGGCTGAATGGGGCACGGTTGTGGTGAAAGTTCGAGGGTCCGTGGCGCATGTCCGCTTCGTGTCCGACTCCTCACGTAGAGTGCCGAAGATGGCAGACGGCCCCGTAACTCTTTCGAGTGACCGTCGTTGAGAGTGCGAGGCGGTTGAAGGAACAAGCGCTCGGGCAGGCGTCCGAGACGGTCGACCGCACAGGTGACGATTTCGTACCAGCCTGGAGGCTCAAGGTGACGCGCATCAGCTGCGGAGGGCGGCCATGACTTCCGTCCTCGTCTGCGACGACTCCCCGCTCGCCCGAGAGGCGCTCCGCCGCGCGGTCGCGACCGTGCCCGGCGTCGAGCGCGTGACGACGGCCGCCAACGGCGAGGAAGTCCTCCGCCGCTGGGGGGCCGATCGCTCGGATCTGATTCTGATGGATGTGCGCATGCCCGGTCTGGGCGGCGTGGAGACCGTTCGGCGGCTGCTGTCCGCCGACCCCGGAGCGCGCATCATCATGCTCACCGTCGCCGAGGACCTCGACGGTGTGGCGCTCGCGGTGGCCGCCGGTGCCCGCGGCTACCTGCACAAGGACGCGTCCCGCGCGGAACTGCGCGCCACGGTCACGCAGGCGCTCGCCGACCCGACCTGGCGGCTCGCCCCGCGTCGGCTGCGCTCCGCCGAGATGGGCGCCGCGCCCACGCTCACCGCGCGTGAGATCCAGGTCCTCGAAGGCATGAGCCACGGCCGCTCCAACGCCGAGATCGGCCGGGAACTGTTCCTCTCCGAGGACACCGTCAAGACGCACGCGCGACGGCTCTTCAAGAAGCTCGGCGCCTCGGACCGGGCCCACGCGGTGGCGCTCGGCTTCCGGTGGGGCCTCGTGCGCTAGGGCCTGTCCTCCGGATCGGACCGGCTACGGCGTGCGGCGCCGGGCGGCGGCCGACGAGCGGGGGCACGCGGATGCCCCCGCCCGGGCCGGACACGCGCAGGGCGGTGTCCCCGACCGGGGCGCCCACGCGTGGCACGACGCCGACCGGCGAGGACCGCTCCCCGTCCGGACGGGAGCCGCGGCTCGGCGGGGCGGGCCCCCGGCGGCGCGGACCCGGACCGATCCGGACGACAGGCCCCGGGGCCGGCCGCGCACGCCGCGGAGAGGGCACCGGGAACCCGGTTCACCAGGGCAACGGCGGCGGCCGAAGGGTGCCCTCTGCTTGTTTCGCCGCGGATGACGCATCCTTGAGGTGTGGAGTTCCTCGGGGACGAGTCGGTCGAGCGGAAGGGGAGGGCGCAGGGGATGAGTTCCGCCGCACCTGCTCATAACGCTTCGGTGCACAACAAGGGACGCGGTGCCGCGGACCCGGGGCCCGCAGGGCACCATGGACCGATGCGCGACGACGAGGCGGGCACTGCCCAGGGGGCGATCGGTGCGCTCGTCCACCGCGCCGTCGACGGGGACGAGCAGGCCACGCACGATCTGCTGGCCCGTGTCCACCCCTTGGCGCTGCGCTACTGCCGCACCCGCCTGTCCCGGCTCCCGGGCGACGCCCGGCACTTCGTCGAGGACCTCGCCCAGGAGGTCTGCGTCGCGGTGCTCCTCGCGCTGCCCCGGTACAAGGACACCGGGCGGCCCTTCGAGGCGTTCGTCTTCGCCATCGCCGCACACAAGGTCGCCGACCTGCAGCGCGCGGCGATGCGGCACCCCGGCTCGACGGCGGTGCCCTCCGACGAGATGCCCGAGCGCCCCGACGACTCGCTCGGCCCGGAGGAGCGCGCCCTGCTCAGCAGCGATGCCGAGTGGGCCAAGAAACTGCTGGCCAACCTGCCCGAGAACCAGCGGGAGCTGCTGCTGCTGCGCATCGCCGTGGGCCTCACGGCGGAGGAGACCGGACAGATGTTGGGAATGTCACCCGGCGCGGTCCGGGTGGCCCAGCACCGTGCGCTGAGCCGGCTGCGCGCGCTGGCGGAGCAGTAACCGCCGTCGGCGCTTCGCCCCTTCGGCGCGTGAACGGGCCCGCGGCGGTGCCCGTACGAACATACGAAGCCCGGAGCCGTGCATGATCGTGGAATGGGACACCATCGCTTCCCGTTAGCATGGACATCCGCACCGATCAAGGCCATTTGGGGAAGGTGTCATGACTGCCAACGTCGACGGAGTGCCCGGTAAATTCGCGACACTCGGGCTGACCTACGACGACGTGCTGCTGCTGCCGGGCGCATCGGAAGTGCTCCCCAACGCGGTCGACACCTCGTCCCGCATCTCCCGCAACGTGCGGGTCAACATTCCGCTGCTGTCCGCCGCCATGGACAAGGTCACCGAGGCGCGCATGGCGATCGCGATGGCCCGCCAGGGCGGCGTCGGCGTCCTGCACCGCAACCTCTCGATCGAGGACCAGGTCAACCAGGTCGACCTGGTGAAGCGGTCCGAGTCCGGGATGGTCACGGACCCGATCACGGTGCACCCGGACGCGACGCTCGCCGAGGCCGACGCCCTGTGCGCCAAGTTCCGCATCAGCGGTGTCCCCGTCACCGACGGCAACGGCAAGCTGCTCGGCATCGTCACCAACCGCGACATGGCCTTCGAGACCGACCGCTCCCGTCAGGTGCGCGAGGTCATGACCCCCATGCCGTTGGTGACCGGCACGGTCGGCATCTCCGGTCCCGACGCCATGGGGCTGCTGCGCCGCCACAAGATCGAGAAGCTTCCGCTGGTCGACGACGAGGGCGTCCTTAAGGGCCTGATCACGGTCAAGGACTTCGTGAAGGCGGAGCAGTACCCGAACGCCGCCAAGGACGCCGAGGGCCGTCTGCTCGTCGGTGCCGCGGTGGGTGCCAGCCCGGAGGCCCTGGAGCGGGCCCAGGCCCTGGCCGAGGCCGGTGTGGACTTCCTGGTCGTCGACACCTCGCACGGTCACAACCGCAACGCCCTCAACTGGATGTCCAAGATCAAGTCGAGCGTGGGCGTCGACGTGATCGGCGGCAACGTCGCCACCCGCGACGGGGCGCAGGCGCTGATCGACGCCGGTGTGGACGGCATCAAGGTGGGCGTCGGCCCGGGTTCCATCTGCACCACGCGCGTGGTCGCCGGCATCGGCGTCCCGCAGGTCACGGCCATCTACGAGGCGTCCCTCGCGGCCCGTCCGGCCGGCGTCCCGCTGATCGGCGACGGCGGTCTGCAGTACTCCGGCGACATCGGCAAGGCCCTCGCCGCCGGCGCCGACACGGTGATGCTGGGCAGCCTGCTGGCGGGCTGCGAGGAGTCGCCGGGCGAGCTGCTGTTCATCAACGGCAAGCAGTTCAAGTCGTACCGCGGCATGGGCTCCCTGGGCGCCATGCAGTCGCGCGGCCAGGGCAGGTCGTACTCGAAGGACCGCTACTTCCAGGCGGACGTGGCGTCCGACGACAAGCTCGTCCCCGAGGGCGTCGAGGGCCAGGTGCCCTACCGCGGTCCGCTGTCCAACGTGCTGCACCAGCTCGTCGGCGGCCTGCGGCAGACCATGGGCTACGTGGGGGCCGCCACCATCGACGAGATGGAGTCCAAGGGCCGCTTCGTGCGGATCACCTCGGCGGGTCTGAAGGAGAGCCACCCCCACGACATCCAGATGACGGTCGAGGCGCCGAACTACAGCAAGCAGTAGCGAGCAGTGGCGCACGCACGCGGGGAGCACGTCTGAGCGTGCCGAGCCCCGCCGAGGGCGGTCCCGGGCGTTCCGGGGCCGCCCTCGCCGTCCGTCCGGGGCGGTGACCGCCGCGCCGTCGGGGATACTGGAAGGTGCTGCAACGCATCAGGGAAAGGCCACAGACGTGACTGAGATCGAGATCGGGCGCGGCAAGCGCGGCCGCCGGGCGTACGCCTTCGACGACATCGCGGTCGTCCCCAGCCGCCGTACGCGGGACCCGAAGGAGGTCTCGATCGCCTGGCAGATCGACGCCTACCGGTTCGAGCTGCCGTTCCTGGCCGCTCCCATGGACTCGGTGGTCTCGCCGGCCACGGCGATCCGCATCGGCGAACTCGGCGGCCTCGGCGTGCTGAACCTCGAGGGCCTGTGGACGCGCTACGAGGACCCGCAGCCGCTGCTGGACGAGATCGTCGGACTGCCCGCCGAGGCGGCCACCCGCCGCCTCCAGGAGATCTACACCGCCCCCATCAAGGAGGAGCTGATCGGGCAGCGGATCAAGGAGGTGCGCGACTCGGGCGTGGTCACCGCCGCCGCGCTCTCCCCGCAGCGCACCGCCCAGTTCTCCAAGGCCGTCGTCGACGCGGGCGTGGACATCTTCGTCATCCGCGGCACGACGGTCTCGGCGGAGCACGTCTCGTCCTCGCACGAGCCGCTGAACCTGAAGCAGTTCATCTACGAACTCGACGTCCCGGTGATCGTCGGCGGCTGCGCCACCTACACGGCGGCCCTGCACCTGATGCGCACCGGCGCGGCCGGCGTGCTGGTCGGCTTCGGCGGCGGCGCCGCGCACACCACGCGCAACGTGCTCGGCATCCAGGTCCCGATGGCCACCGCGGTCGCCGACGTGGCCGCCGCCCGCCGCGACTACATGGACGAGTCCGGCGGCCGGTACGTGCACGTGATCGCGGACGGCGGCGTCGGCTGGTCCGGCGACCTGCCCAAGGCGATCGCCTGCGGCGCCGACGCGGTGATGATGGGCTCCCCGCTCGCCCGCGCGACCGACGGCCCGGGGCGGGGCAACCACTGGGGCATGGAGGCCGTCAACGAGGAACTGCCGCGCGGCAAGAAGGTCGACCTCGGCACGGTCGGCACCCTGGAGGAGATCCTCACCGGTCCGTCCCACACGCCCGACGGCTCGATGAACCTCTTCGGCGCCCTGCGCCGCGCGATGGCCACCACGGGCTACAGCGAGCTGAAGGAGTTCCAGCGCGTCGAGGTGACGGTGGCGGACTCGCAGCACCGGCGGTGATCCTTCCCGCGCCACGCCGAGGGGCCGGCCACCCGGACGGGGTGACCGGCCCCTTCGCATGAGGGGGTGACGGGGGCGCCTGAGGGGG
>NZ_MSGP01000629.1 GCF_002078235.1 Streptomyces viridosporus | reverse complement strand
GGCCGGTGACGTGTCCGGGGCGGGCCTCGCTTCGGTCGAGCACCCGTTGCTGGGCGCCGCCGTCGAGCTGCCGGACGGCGGCGGTGTCATCCTCACCGGTCGGCTGTCGCTGCGTGCGCAGCCGTGGCTGGCGGATCACGTGGTGGACGGCCGGGTGTTGTTCCCCGGCACCGGTTTCGTGGAGCTGGCGCTGCGCGCCGGCGACGAGACCGGCCTGCAGCAGATCGAGGAGCTGACGCTGGCCGTCCCGCTGGTGCTGCCCGAGACCGGTGCGATCGCCATGCGGGTGCGGGTTTCGGCCCCCGACGCGAACGGCCGCGCCGAACTCGACATCTACTCCCGCGACCGCGACGGAGAGGAGTGGATCCGGCACGCGACCGGCGTCCTCACCGCGGCGGCCGTCGAACCGGCCTGGGACGCGGCGCACTGGCCGCCCGCCGGGGCCGTCGCGCTCGACCTCGCCGGCTTCTACGACGGAACCGGCTACGGACCGACCTTCCAGGGCGTCACTGCCGCCTGGCGCGTCAGCGACGACGTGTTCGCCGAGGTCACGCTGCCGGAGCGGGTCCGTGACGTGACGGCCTTCGGCATCCACCCCGCGCTGCTCGATGCCGTGCTCCACGGGGCCGCGTTCCTTGAGTCCGCCGAGCCCGGCACGCTACTGCCGTACGCGTGGACGGGCGTGGGCCTGCACGCGAGCGGCGCGGCCACCGTGCGGGTGCGACTGAGCGGCTCCGCATCCGCCGGCATCGGGATCGCGGTCGCCGACGGCACCGGTGGGCCCGTCGCGACGGTCGGCACGCTGCACCTGCGTGCCCCCGAACACCTGGACCGCGTGAATTCGTTGTATCGGGTGGAGTGGTCGGTTCCGGTGCCGGCGGTGGAGGCGGGTGAGGTGCGGTTCGTGGAGCTGGTGGGGGGTGAGGATGTGGTGGCGTCGGCGCATGCGCTGGCGGCGCGGGCGCTGGAGGTGGTGCGGGAGCCGGATGCGCGGGTGGTGTTCGTGACCCGGGGTGTGGTCAGTGGTGCGGATCCGGCGGCGGCGGTGGTGTGGGGGCTGGTGCGGTCGGCGCAGACGGAGTTCCCGGGCCGGTTCCGTCTGGTGGATGTGGAGGGCGGC
>NZ_MSGP01000628.1 GCF_002078235.1 Streptomyces viridosporus | reverse complement strand
GCGGCCGGTCTCGCCGAGGACGACCGCGTGGCCGCCGGTCATGTACTCGCAGCCGTGGTCGCCCACGCCCTCGGAGACGACCAGCGCGCCGGAGTTGCGGACGCAGAACCGCTCGCCGACCTTGCCGCGCAGGAACATCTCGCCGCCGGTGGCCCCGTAGGCGAGGGTGTTGCCCGCGATGACGCTGTACTCGGCGAGGTGGTCGGCGCCCCGGTCCGGGCGGACGACGAGCCGGCCGCCGGACAGGCCCTTGCCGACGTAGTCGTTGGCGTCGCCCTCCAGGCGCAGGGTGATGCCGCGCGGGACGAAGGCGCCGAAGGACTGGCCGGCGGAGCCGGTGAAGGTGATGTCGATGGCGTCGTCGGGCAGGCCCGCGCCGCCGAACTTCTTCGTCACCTCGTGGCCGAGCATGGTGCCGACCGTGCGGTTGATGTTGCGGATGGCGACCTGGGCGCGCACCGGCTGGGCGTCGGCGGCGTCGGTCGCGGACAGCGCGTCGGCGGCGAGCTTGATCAGCTCGTTGTCGAGCGCCTTCTCCAGGCCGTGGTCCTGGGGGACGACCTGGTGGCGGACGGCGCCCTCGGGCAGCTCGGGCACGTGGAACAGCGGGGCCAGCTCCAGGCCCTGCGCCTTCCAGTGGTCCACCGCGCGGGTCACGTCGAGCACTTCGGCATGGCCGACGGCCTCCTCGACGGAGCGGAAGCCCAGTTCGGCGAGGAGCTCGCGGACCTCCTCGGCGATGAACCGGAAGAAGTTCACGACGTGCTCGGCCTTGCCGGAGAACCGGTCCCGCAGGACCGGGTTCTGCGTGGCGATGCCGACCGGGCAGGTGTCCAGGTGGCAGACGCGCATCATGACGCAGCCAGAGACCACCAGCGGCGCGGTCGCGAAGCCGAACTCCTCGGCGCCGAGCAGCGCGGCGACGACCACGTCCCGGCCGGTCTTGAGCTGGCCGTCGGTCTGGACGACGATCCGGTCGCGCAGGCCGTTGAGCAGCAGGGTCTGCTGGGTCTCGGCGAGGCCCAGCTCCCAGGGGCCGCCGGCGTGCTTGAGCGAGGTCAGCGGGGAGGCGCCCGTGCCGCCGTCGTGGCCGGAGATGAGCACCACGTCCGCGTGGGCCTTGGACACGCCCGCGGCGACCGTGCCGACGCCGACCTCGGAGACCAGCTTGACGTGGATCCGCGCCCGCGGATTCGCGTTCTTCAGGTCGTGGATCAGCTGGGCGAGGTCCTCGATGGAGTAGATGTCGTGGTGCGGCGGCGGGGAGATGAGCCCCACGCCCGGCGTCGAGTGACGCGTCTTCGCGACCCACGGGTAGACCTTGTGGCCGGGCAGCTGGCCGCCCTCGCCGGGCTTGGCGCCCTGGGCCATCTTGATCTGGATGTCGTCGGAGTTGACCAGGTACTCGGAGGTCACGCCGAAGCGGCCGGAGGCGACCTGCTTGATGGACGACCGGCGCGCCGGGTCGTACAGGCGCTCCGGGTCCTCGCCGCCCTCACCGGTGTTGGACTTGCCGCCCAGCTGGTTCATGGCGATGGCGAGGGTCTCGTGCGCCTCCTGGGAGATGGAGCCGTACGACATGGCGCCGGTGGAGAACCGCTTGACGATCTCGGAGACCGGCTCGACCTCGTCGACGGGGATCGGCTGCCGGTCGGGCTTGAAGCCGAACAGGCCGCGGAGCGTCATCAGCCGTTCGGACTGCTCGTTCACGCGCTCGGTGTACTTCTTGAAGATGTCGTAGCGGCCGGAGCGCGTGGAGTGCTGGAGGCGGAAGACCGTCTCCGGGTCGAACAGGTGCGGTTCGCCCTCGCGGCGCCACTGGTACTCGCCGCCGATGTCCAGGACGCGGTGCGCGGGGGCGATGCCGGAGGCGGGGTACGCCTTGGCGTGGCGGGCGGCGACCTCCCGGGCGACGACGTCGATGCCGACGCCGCCGATCTTGGTGGCCGTGCCGTCGAAGTACTTCTCCACGAAGGCCTCGGCGAGGCCGACGGCCTCGAAGACCTGGGCGCCGCGGTAGGAGGCGACGGTGGAGATGCCCATCTTGGACATGACCTTCAGGACGCCCTTGCCGAGGGCGTGGATGAGGTTGCGGATCGCCTTCTCGGGCTCGCCGTCGACGGCCTGCAGGAAGGTGCCGGCGCGGACCAGGTCCTCGACGGACTCCATCGCCAGGTAGGGGTTGACGGCGGCGGCGCCGTAGCCGATGAGCAGGGCGACGTGGTGGACCTCGCGGACGTCGCCGGCCTCGACCAGCAGGCCCACCTGGGTGCGCTGCTTGGTGCGGATGAGGTGGTGGTGGACGGCCGCGGTGAGCAGCAGCGACGGGATCGGCGCGTGCTCGGCGTCGGAGTGCCGGTCGGACAGGACGATCAGACGGGCGCCGTTGCCGATCGCGGCGTCGGCCTCGGCGCAGATCTCCTCGATGCGCGCGGCGAGCGCGTCACCGCCGCCGGAGACCCGGTACAGACCGGACAGGGTCGCGGCCTTGAAGCCGGGCATGTCGCCGTCGGCGTTGATGTGGATGAGCTTGGCCAGCTCGTCGTTGTCGATCACCGGGAACGGCAGGACGACGCTGCGGCAGGAGGCGGCCGTCGGCTCCAGCAGGTTGCCCTGCGGGCCGAGGGAGGAGCGCAGGGAGGTGACCAGCTCCTCGCGGATGGCGTCCAGCGGAGGGTTGGTGACCTGGGCGAAGAGCTGGGTGAAGTAGTCGAAGAGCAGCCGGGGGCGCTCGCTGAGCGCGGCGATCGGCGCGTCGGTGCCCATCGAACCGATCGGCTCGGCACCGGACTTGGCCATCGGCGCGAGGATGACGCGCAGCTCCTCCTCGGTGTAGCCGAAGGTCTGCTGGCGGCGGGTGACCGAGGCGTGGGTGTGCACGATGTGCTCGCGCTCGGGCAGGTCGGACAGCTCGATCTCGCCGGCCTCCAGCCACTCCGCGTACGGGTGCTCGGCGGCGAGGGCGGCCTTGATCTCGTCGTCCTCGATGATGCGGTGCTCGGCGGTGTCGACGAGGAACATGCGGCCGGGCTGCAGGCGGCCCTTGCGGACGACCTTCGCCGGGTCGACGTCGAGGACGCCGACCTCGGAGCCGAGGACGACCAGGCCGTCGTCGGTGACCCAGTAGCGGCCGGGGCGCAGGCCGTTGCGGTCGAGCACGGCGCCGACCTGGGTGCCGTCGGTGAAGGTGACGCAGGCGGGGCCGTCCCAGGGCTCCATCATCGTGGAGTGGTACTGGTAGAAGGCGCGCCGGGCCGGGTCCATGGAGTCGTGGTTCTCCCACGCCTCCGGGATCATCATCAGCACGGAGTGCGGCAGCGAACGCCCGCCCAGGTGCAGCAGTTCGAGGACCTCGTCGAAGGACGCCGAGTCGGAGGCGTCGGGCGTGCAGACCGGGAAGACACGCTCGAGGTCCTCGCCGGAGCCGAACAGGTCGGACATCAGCTGCGACTCACGGGCGCGCATCCAGTTGCGGTTGCCCTTGACGGTGTTGATCTCACCGTTGTGCGCGACGAACCGGTACGGGTGCGCCAGCGGCCACGACGGGAAGGTGTTCGTGGAGAACCGGGAGTGCACGAGCGCGATCGCGGAGGCGAAGCGGCGGTCGGACAGGTCCGGGAAGAAGGGCTCGAGCTGACCGGTGGTCAGCATGCCCTTGTAGACGATGGTCCGCGCGGACAGCGACGGGAAGTAGACGCCGACCTCGCGCTCGGCGCGCTTGCGCACCACGAAGGCCTTGCGGTCGAGGTCGATGCCCCGGTTCACCCCGTCGGTGACGAAGACCTGCCGGAAGACCGGCATCGTGGAACGGGCGGTGGCGCCGAGCAGTTCGGGCGCGGTGGGCACCTCGCGCCAGCCGAGGACGGTCAGGCCCTCGGCGGCGGCGATCCGGCCGATCCGGACGGCGGCGTCCTCGGCGGCGTCCCGGGGCAGGAAGGCGATGCCGACGGCGTAGGCACCGGCCTCGGGCAGGTCGAATCCGGCCACGTCGCGGAAGAAGGCGTCCGGGACCTGGGAGAGGATGCCGGCACCGTCGCCGGAGTCCGGCTCGGAACCGGTGGCACCGCGGTGCTCGAGGTTGCGCAGGACGGTGAGGGCCTGGTCGACCAGGGTGTGGGACGCCTCGCCGGTGAGGGTCGCGACGAAACCGACGCCGCAGGCGTCGTGCTCGTCGCGGGGGTCGTACATGCCCTGCGCGGCAGGGCGGGCATCCATGAAGGACCGGTTCGGGCGGTCGCTCACGGAATGCCGGGACGGCTGGCGCGGCGTACGCATCGGCTCTCCCGTCGTCGTCATGTGGCAGGTGCAAGATGCCGAGGGACGACGCTGGCCCTCTGCGTGGTGCGAAAGCTGGTGCAGGTTACACGATGGAGCGGTTCTCGGGAAGCGGGATATTCCGTTCCGGCATACGGACACCACACGGAAGGCGGCGGGTTTCCGCGTCCGACGGTGGAAGAAGCCCCGAGGAGCTCCGGGGGACCCGGCCGGACAGATCGGTGTCCGGCGGTCCGACGGCGGAGCGGGCGTCCTCGTCCGCCCCGCGGGCACGCCGCCGGCCTCCTCGCCCGCAACGCTTACGGCTCATGCCCCGCGGTCACGCGGCCGAAACCAGCAGGTAACGACTACTTATACGGCACATCGCATAAGAGCGCACCGGGTCACCCTATGGCCGTCCCGAACAGCGCACCCAGGGCATAGGTCACACCGGCCGCCGCGCCACCGAGGGCGAGCTGCCGCAGACCGCTGTACCACCAGGTCCGCGCCGTCACCTTGGCCACCACCGCGCCGCACAGGAAGAGTCCGAGCAGCGCCACCAGCACGGCGGGCCACAGACTGCTCGCACCGAGGAGGTAGGGCAGCACGGGCAGCAGCGCGCCCAGCGCGAAGGAGCCGAAGCTGGAGACGGCGGCGACGGTCGGCGAGGGGAGGTCGCCGGGGTCGACGCCGAGCTCCTCGCGGGCGTGGATCTCCAGGGCCTGCTCGGGGTCCCGGGAGAGCTGCCGGGCCACTTCGCGGGCCAGCTCCGGCTCGACGCCGCGGGCCTGGTAGAGCGCGGCGAGCTCGGCCTCCTCGTCCTGGGGGTGCTTGCGCAGTTCACGGCGCTCGACCTCCAGCTCGGCCTCGACCAGCTCGCGCTGGGAGGCGACGGAGGTGTACTCGCCGGCGGCCATGGAGAAGGCACCGGCGGCCAGGCCCGCGAGACCGCTGAGGACGATGGTCTGCTGACTGACGGAGCCGCCGGCGACGCCGGTCATCAGGGCGAGGTTGGAGACCAGGCCGTCCATCGCGCCGAAGACGGCCGGGCGCAGCCAGCCGCCGTTCACGTCCCGGTGCGTGTGGTTGTCGCGGTGCGCCTCGTGCAGCGCCGCCTCGGTTTCGATGATGGCCATGAAGCGTCCCCCAGGAAGCTCGCGCAGGGCTCACCCGAGCCCTTGTTTGGACTGATTCTACTTTTCGACATCACCCAATGTACGCCGTGAAACTCCCCGCCGCCAGCAAGGAAAGGCTGGGCTAACCTGCGGCTTTGTAGATTTCGCTCGACTGTGCGAATAGCCGCTCATATGTCGTCCGGGTGACGCTGGGGCCGGTGAGGCTGCGCGGAGCACCGCGCCGGGGAGAGTCCAGCAAAGGGCTTCGCGCCCCTCGCGGGCGCCCCTGAGAGGAGAGCCGCGCATGGCACCGACCGCCCGCATCCCCTCCACCCCGGTGCTCGAGAGCCCCGTCGGGCTCCGCGAACGGGCCCGCGGCGCACTGCTCGGCCTGGCCGTCGGCGACGCGCTGGGCGCCCCGGCCGAGAACATGAAGCCCTCCGAGATCCGGGCGACGTGGGGCCGCATCACGGGATACGTGGCGGACCGCCCCGCGGGCACGGACGACACCGAGTACGCGATCTTCTCCGGCCTGCTGCTGGCCCGGCACGGCCACGCGCTCACCCCGGCGCACGCCGAGGCGGCCTGGCACGAACTGATCGCCGACCGCGCCGAGGGCCCCTTCCGGGGCGCCGGTTTCAGCGAGCGCGGCACGCTGGAGAACCTGCGCCGGGGACTGGCCGCCCCCATCTCCGCCCAGCACCGGCACGCCTGGAGCGACGGGCTGGCGATGCGGGCGGCGCCCTGCGGGGTCTTCGCGGCGATGGCCGGGGCACCGGTGGTCACGGTCGTGGCCTCCGCCCTGGCGGTGATTCCGGACGACTCCTGGACCGCCCGTTCACTGCGCCGCGCCGTCACCGCCGCCCACCTCGGCGAACGCGCGGTCCGCTCGGCGGTCGTGATCGGCGGCTACCCCTGGACCGACCTGGCCCCCGAGGCGGTCGCCCTCGCCTTCGGCGCGTACGCGGCGGCCGACGGCGACTTCGAGCAGGCGGTGCTGACGGCCGTCAACATGGGGCGCGACGCCGACACCACGGCGGCGGTCGCGGGCGCCCTGGCGGGCGCGACACGGGGCGCCCGCGCGATCCCGGAGCCCTGGGCGGCCGCCATCGGCCCGGCCCACG
>NZ_MSGP01000627.1 GCF_002078235.1 Streptomyces viridosporus | reverse complement strand
CGCCGCGCTGGGCCCGCACACCAGCAGCGCGGCGGCGATCAGTCCCGCGCAGGCCCACCGCATCCTCGCCGACGCGGGGATCCACCCGGGCACGGCGCGCACCCCGGCGGACGCCCTGTCCACCGCCGCGGGTTCCCCGGTGTCCCTGCTGCCGTCGCTGCCGATGCTGCTCGGCCACGTCCTCGCGGCAACGGCCGCGGGCTGGCTGCTGCGCCGCGGCGACCTGGCCCTGCTGCGGCTCACCGAGCTGTCGGCGCACGGCGTCGCCGAGGGGGCCCTCGTACGGTCCCTCCGCGCCGCGCTCGCCCTGGTGCGGGCCCTGCGCGCCGGGCTCCCCGGAACGCCGGAGGCGGGCCCCCGCACACCGTGCGCCGCGCTGCCCGAGCCGCCCGCGCCCCGCACCACCGCGCTCCAGCACTCGGTGATCCGCCGCGGCCCGCCGGCCGCCGCCACCGCACTCGCCCTCGCCGCCTGACGCGCCGCGACCACCACTCCGCCGCCCGGTTCCCGGGTCCGGGAGAGGGACGCCGGCGTGCGGCACACGCGTGTGCGTCCGGTTCCGCCGCGCCCGAGCCCTCCCCCGGAAGACCGGGAGGGGCCGGGAAGGGCCAGGAGGTCCTCCCGCCGCGGGCGCGTGTCCCTCACCGTCAGCGAAACCCAACCGAAGCGGAGTGCTTCTGCCATGAAGGCTTCCCGTATCGCCGCCGCCGTCGCCGTCGCCGGTGCCGCCGTCCTCGCCGTCTCCACCCCCTCCTTCGCGCACGTCAGCGTGCAGCCCGAGGGGGAGGCCGCCCAGGGCGGTTACGCGGTCGTCAACTTCAAGGTCCCCAACGAGCGGGACGACGCCTCGACCACCAAGCTGGAGATCACCTTCCCCGCGGAGCACCCGCTGGCCTCCGTGATGCCGCAGCCGATCGAGGGCTGGGACATCAAGGTCACCAAGTCCAAGCTGGACAAGCCGCTCGAGGTGCACGGCAGGAAGATCAACGAGGCCGTCACCAAGGTGACCTGGACCGCCGACGGCGACGGCGTCGAGCCCGGCTTCTTCCAGAAGTTCCCGGTGTCCGTCGGCACGCTGCCCGAGAACACGGACGAACTCGTCTTCAAGGCCCTGCAGACGTACTCCAACAAGGAGGTCGTCCGCTGGATCGAGGTGCCGCAGAAGGGCCAGGAGGAGCCCGACCACCCGGCCCCCGTGCTCACGCTCTCGGCGGCCTCCGGGGACGGCCACCACGGCGCCTCGGACGACGACAAGGCCGAGGACGGCGCCGGGTCCGCCGAGAAGGCCTCCGCCGAGACCGCCGCGGCGTCCGACTCCGACGACTCCGGCGGCACGGACACCCTCGCACGCGTTCTGGGCGTCGTCGGCATCGTCACCGGTGCCGCGGGCGTCGCCTACGGCGTTCTGGCCGGGCGTCGGCGCACCTCCGCCTGACCCCGTCCTCCTTTCAGCGGCGCGCACCGGGCCGGTCACGGCCCGTGGCCTCCCGGTGCGCGCCGGAGCACCTCACCTCAGGACACCTTTCATGCGCAAGAAGACCTTCGCGGCGGCCGCCCTGCTCGCCGCCGCCTCCCTGACCCTCTCCGCCTGCGGCAGCGGCGACGGCGACGGCGGCAAGCCCGTCGCCGTGGTCTCCGAGGAGGCCGGTGCCGACAAGGCGGCCACCGTGCTCGACAAGCCGTTCGAGAAGCCGGACCTCGTCCTCACCGACACGCACGGCAAGAAGTACGACTTCCGCGAGGAGACCGCGGGCAAGCCCACGCTGATCTACTTCGGCTACACGCACTGCCCCGACGTCTGCCCGCTGACGATGAACAACATCGCGGTGGCCAAGAAGCAGCTGCCCCAGGACCAGCAGGACGAGCTGCGGGTGGTGTTCGTCACCACCGACCCCGAGCGGGACACCGCCGCCGCGCTCGGCACGTGGCTCAAGGGCATCGACCCCCAGGTCGTCGGCCTGACCGGCGACTTCGCCACCATCCAGGCGGGTGCCCGCACCCTCGGCATCACGATCGACCCGCCGCGCAAGGACGACCAGGGCAAGGTCGTCTCCGACCACGGCACCCAGGTCATCGCCTTCTCGCCGAAGACCGACGGCGGTTACGTCCTCTACGGCGAGGACGCCACCGTCGACGACTACACCGAGGACCTCCCCGAGCTCATCAAGGGTGAGCGGCCGTGAGGCACCGCGCGGCCACCGCCCTGGCCGTCGCCGGGGCACTGGCCCTGGCCGGGTGCGGCGGCTCGGGCTCCGGCGAGGGCGCCCCGGACCTGTCCGTCGGCTCGGCCTACATGCCCCAGCCGGTGTCGGACCTGGCGGCGGGCTTCCTCACCATCACCAACGAGGGCGGCGCGGCGGACCGGCTGACCTCCGTCAGCAGCGACATCGCCGACCGGGTCACCGTGCACGAGACCGTCGACGGCTCCATGCGGGAGGTCGACGGGCTCGACATCCCGGCCCGCGGGAACCTCGTGCTGGAGAGCGGCGGCAACCACCTGATGTTCGAGCAGCTGAAGCGGAGGCCCCGGGAGGGCCAGAAGGTCTCCGTCGAGCTGCGCTTCGACCGGTCCGACCCCGTCACCGTCGAGGTCCCGGTGAAGGCCGCCACCTACACGCCGAAGACCGGACGCACCACCGGACAGGGAGCCGGAGACGAAACCGGCCACGGAACCGGACACGAGACCGGACACTGAGGGAGACACCCCCGTGACCCAGACCATCGCCCCCCGCCTGCGGACCCTGGTACTGCTGTTCCTGGCCGTCGCCGGCGCGCTCCTCGCCGGAGCCGCTCCCGCCTCCGCGCACGCCGCGCTGACCGGGAGCGATCCGCAGCAGGGGTCGGTGGTCGACCGGGCCCCCACCCAGGTCTCGCTCACCTTCTCCGAGCCGATCGCGGTGAGCGACGACGCCGTTCGGGTGCTCGACCCCAAGGGCCAACGGGTCGACAAGGGCGCCCCGGTCAACCCGAGCGGCACCACGTACTCCGTACAGCTGGTGGGCGGGCTGCCCGACGGCACGTACACCGTGGCCTACCAGGTGGTGTCGGCGGACAGTCACCCCGTCGCCGGTGCCTTCACCTTCTCCATCGGCGCCCCCTCCGAGACCTCCGTCCCGGCCTCCGCCCAGGCCTCCGACGACGGGCTGGTCGGCGGGTTGTACGGCTTCGGCCGGTACGTGTCGTACGCCGGGTTCGTCGTCCTGGTGGGCGGGGCCGCCTTCGTCCTCGCCTGCTGGCAGCGCGGCTCCGGGGTGCGGGCGGTGCAGCGGCTGGTCGTCTCCGGGTGGCTCGCGCTCACCGCGGCCACGCTCGCGCTGCTGCTCCTGCGCGGTTCGTACACCCGCTCCGGAAAGGTCGGCGACATCTTCGACCTGACGCTGCTCGGGGAGGTGCTCCAGACCAAGACCGGCGCGGCGCTGGTGTCCCGGCTGCTGCTGCTCGCCGCGGCGGCGCTGTTCATCGCGGTGCTGTTCGGGGCGTACGAGAAGCGGGAGGACGAGGAGAAGCGGGACCTGACCTTCGGGCTGGCGATCGGGGGGACGGTCGTGGCGGCCGGGCTGGCCGCGAGCTGGGCCATGTCCGAGCACGCCTCCCAGGGGCTCCAGGCGGGCATCGCCATGCCGGTCGACGTCCTCCACCTGCTGGCCGTCGCCGCCTGGCTCGGCGGACTCACCACCCTGCTCGTCGCGCTCTACCGGGCGCCCGCCGACACCCCGGTCGACCGGACCGCCGTGCGGCGGTTCTCCCGGCTCGCGTTCGGCAGCGTGGTCGCGCTCGTCGCCACCGGGGTCTACCAGTCCTGGCGGCAGCTCGGCTCCTGGTCGGCGTTCACCGACACCCGTTACGGGCAGCTGCTGCTGGTCAAGATCGGGCTCGTGGTGGTGCTGGTCGCGATCGCCTCCGTCTCACGGCGGTGGACGGCGCGGCTGGCGCAGGCGGCGGCGCCGGCGGCGGCCGGTCAGGAGCGCGAGGGGGAGAAGGAGCCCGCGGGCGCCGCGTACGCGCGGCAGTCCGACGCGGGGCAGTCCGACGCGGGGCAGT
>NZ_MSGP01000626.1 GCF_002078235.1 Streptomyces viridosporus | reverse complement strand
TCGAGGGGGAGGCGGCCGGAAGCGCCGGCGCGCGGGCGGTTCCGGCGGGGGAGTGGGAGCGGGAACCGCATCCGTCGGACAGCCTGCGGACGTTCGGCGCCGTCGTCCAGGCACTGCGCGAGCACGCGGGACTCAGCCGGGTCGACCTCGGCGCCCGGGTCCAGTACTCGAAACACACGGTGGAGTTGGGGCGCCGGATGCCGGACGAGGCGTTCGTGGAGCGGGCGGAGGAGGCCCTCGGCAACACGGGTGCGCTGCGGAAGGCCGCGCGGCATCTGACGCGCGGGGAGGCGGGGCTGGCGGCGTGGTTCCGGCGGTGGGCTCGGCTGGAGCGGGAGGCGGTGAGCCTGTGCACGTACGAGTGCCGGTTGGTGCCGGGGTTGTTGCAGTCGGAGGCGTACGCGCGGGCGGTGTTCGACAACAGCATCCCGTTGCTGACCGACGAGCAGACGGAGGCACAGGTCGCGGCTCGAATGGAACGACAGGCGATGATGCGGGAGCGGCCGACCGTGCCGTTCGGCTTCATCGTGGAGGAGTCGGTTTTCCGGCGTGGGCTGGGTGGGGCGCAGGTTCAGGCGAACATGCTGGACCACGTGCTTGAGCTGACCGCGCCGCGCAACGTGACGCTTCAAGTGGTGCCGGTGGAATTGGAGTTCCACGGCTGCCTGGACGGGCCTGTGCGGATCCTGGAAACCCCGGAGGGGCGGCGGCTTGGGTACTCCGAGGGGCAGCAGAACGGACGGCTGATCTCCGACGCGAAAGAGATGAGTCTGCTCTGTCGACGCTATGACATACTGCGCTCGCAGGCCCTCAACCCCAAGGAATCCCGGGACCTGCTGGAGCGACTGCGAGGAGAGCTATGAGCAGTGGTACGTCGGAACTCGCCTGGTTCAAGTCCAGCTACAGCGGCACCCAGGGAGACGACTGCGTGGAGGTCGCGATCGCCGAACAGGCCGTCCACGTACGGGACTCCAAGGACGTGACCCGCCCGGCCTTCGCCGTCGGCCGTGAAGGCTGGGGGCGGTTCGTGCGGTTCGCGTCGGAGTGCTGAGCGACTTGGGGGAGTGCCGTCCGACGGAGCGGCGGACGGCACGCCCTCACCGCGTTCGGGAGCCCTCGGTCTCGCCCGTGGGGCCGTAGCCGAGGGCCGCGCGGTTGATGAAACGGTCACCGAGGTCGCGCACGGGCGCGGGTTTCGGCTGCTGGGCGGCGCTCTTCGCCGTGGACTTCTTCGGGGCGGGCTTCTTGTCACCCGCGCGCTTGGCCGGGGTCGCCTTCGCCTGCTTGGCGTTCTTCGCGGCCGGCGTGTTGCGTGCCGCGTACCTCTTGCGTGCCGCTGAGAGTTTCTCGCGTTCTCGAACGGCCACGTCGGCGGGGAGGGCGTTGGTCAGGGCGCGGGCCCGGCTGAGCGCATAGCGCGCTGCGGTCCAGTTCTTCTTGTCGATGGCGAGGTTGGCCAGCCTGATGGCCTGCTGCAAGGCCTTGATCTTCGCGGGCTGCCGCCGGGGTGTCGGGGACTCGGCCCCGCTGCTCCGCCGCTGCCCGGCGGCACGGGTGCCCCAGTCCGTACCCGAGGTCAGGACGACGACCGAACGGGGATTGCTGCTCTGGCTTCGACGTACCACGTGCGTTGTTCCTTGGTCGAGCGATGGGGCACGCCCTGGGGTGGCCACCGGTGGGGCCACCCCAGGGTAGGTCAGTCGTGGCGGGGCCCTGGCCGGGGGCGGGGTGACGCCTCGCGGGGCCTCGGGCGGCGGCATCCGGCCCGCGTGGACCGGCGGGGCCGGAAGCTGCCGAGGAAGCCGTCCCGCCGGCTCCGGCTCACGGTCCCGACCCGCCACCGACGCGGCCACCGCCCGCAGCCGCAGGGCTTCCTGCGCCGACGGCGAGAGGCGTCGCGCGTCCCGCGTGTGGGCCGGGACGGCCCGGGCCGCGGGAGTCCTGGATCAGTAACCGTAGATCATCTTGTAGGCGACCTCGGGGAGGAACTGTCCGGCGGAGGATCCGGCTCCGACGCCGCAGTTGCCGTCGGACTCGCCCGGAACCTTGATCCACAAGAGCATCTCGGCGCCTCCGCCCAGCCGGGTGGGGGTGCCGATGCGGCGGCCGGAGGGGTTGCACCACTGGCCGTTGGAGCCGTTGCCGTTGCGGCTGGTGTCCACGACGAACGGCTTGGTGTAGCCGTAGCGGGCGTTCAGTTCGCTGTTGACGGCGTTGCCGTAGGCGGTGTTCTCGGCCGTGGTGAGGTAGTTGGAGATGTTGAGCGAGAAGCCGTGGGCCTGCCGGAGGCCGGCTTCGTGAAGGCGCTGGGCCATGGTCGCCGGGCCGGCCCAGGCGGGGTTGCCGGCGTCGAGGTAGACCCAGGTGTTGGGGGCCTGGCGGTTGAACTGGGCGAGGGCTCCGGTGAGCATGCCCTGGCGTTCCGCGACCTGAGCCGGTGTCATGCAGCCGTAGTCCCCGAGGGAGTCCGGTTCGAGGATCACGAGGGCCGGGCGGTCGGCTATCCCGCCGGCGAATTGTGCGATCCAGTTCGCGTAGGCGGACGGCGAGGCGGCTCCGCCCGCGGAGTGCCCGCCGCAGTAGTCGCGGTTGTAGATGTTGTAGGCGACGAGGACGGGCAGTTTGTCCGCGCGGTCCGCCGCCCCCGCGTACGCACCCGTGGCAGTGCCGATGGCACCGCTCCACGAGCCGAACCAGCGGGCCGTCGGGGTATGGGCGATGGAGGTGTTGATCGCGGGTGCCCGGCCGTCGCCGGAGTTGGCGGCGGCCCACCTCTTGGCGCTGGAGTCGGGGTCCGCGTAGAAGCCGTTGGTCATGGTGGTCGGGTCGGCGGCGTGGGCGGACGGTGCGACGGCGAGCGTCAGCGGCAGGGCGAGGAGCGCTGCCGTGAGGGCGCGGATTCTGCGGCGCATGGCGGTACCTCGGTTTCCTGGTGGGGGTGCGTCGCACGCTCTCGTCCCGAGCGTGCGGCGCGCTGAGGAAGTGCGGTGGTACGACGTCCCCCTGTGCCGACGGTCTCTTCAACGGGGACGGCACGCTCGGAGGACCGGAGGTGAGTGCTGGGAGCGCTCCCATTGGAAGCGCTCCCAGGAGCACCGGAGCCTTTGGGGGTGTGCTCGGTATCGTGTGGTCGGCTGCTGGAGCTGTCAAGAGCCGCCGCGCACTCACTCCCGGTATGGCGAAAACCGGACTTCGCGGTCCTGGAACTGGAAGCGCTCCCAGTTCCTGGTTGTGTCGAGGGCTCCGTGCCCGGCCTGCCTCATCCGCCGGGCGGGTGGCGGCGTCAGGGCCGGGGTGAGACGTTTCCCGTCCGGTCGAGAGGGAAGGATCGCGGTCCGTGGCAGAGAATGCGCCGCGTCGGCAACCGACGCTCGACGAGGTGGCCGAACGCGCCGGTGTCTCCCGCTCCGTGGCCTCCCGCGCCCTCAACAACGCCCCACACGTCAGCCGCGCCAAACGCGAGGCGGTGGAACGGGCCGTCCGGCAGCTCGGTTACGTGCCCAACCCGACCGCCCGCGCTCTGGCCACCCGCCGGGCGGGAGCGGCCGCCCTCGTCGTCTCGGGGGAAGATCCGTCGATCTTCGCGGATCCGTTCTTCGCCCAGGTGATCGTGGGGGCGTCGGGTGCTCTGGAGGAGGCCGACCTGCACCTGATGCTGTGCCTGGCCGCCTCCGACCGGGGCCGCAAGCGGGTGGGGGAGCTCCTTCGCTCCAAGGGCGCCGACGGCGTCATGCTGATGGCGCTGCGCGAGGACGATCCACTGATCCGCATGGCCGAGGAGGCCGAGATGCCCGTCGTGTTCGGAGGGCGCCCGGTCGGTCCGGTGCCCCGGTGGTACGTGGACGTCGACAACGTCGGCGGAGCGCGCGAGGCGACCGAGTACCTGGCCTCGCGCGGCCGGACTCGTGTGGCCGCCATCTGCGGGCGTCTGGACACCGAGGCCGGGCGCGCCCGGTACCGCGGCTACCGGGACGCCATGCTGGCGGCCGGGCTCGATCCGTTCCCGCCGCAGGAGGGGGACTTCACCGAGCCCAGCGGAGCCGCCGCCATGGCCGTGCTGCTGGCGGAGCATCCCGACCTGGACGGGGTGTTCGCCGCCAACGACAACATGGGGGCGGGAGCGCTGCGCACGTTGCGCGAGGCCGGCCGGCCGGTCCCCGCCGACGTCGCCGTGGTCGGTTTCGACGACCTGGCCGTCGCCCGGATCGCCGACCCGCCGCTCACCACCGTCCATCAGCCCATAACGGCCTTCGGACGGGAGATGGCGCGCATGCTCGTCGCGCTCGTCAACGGCCAGGACCCCACCCCACTGATCCTGCCCACGCGCCTGGTCACCCGCTCCAGCGCCTGACGGGCCTGCCCCGAGCGGCATGACGTGCTGGGCGCCCGGGACGAATCGGCCGGCTTTCCGCAGGGGTTCCGTCCCCCGCCGTACGGCCCGGGCGTCGTCGGCGGGAACGCCGGAGCGAAGGGGCAGTGGGCCCGCACGAGCGGCGGGGCCCACGCCGTCGGCGGGTTGAGCCGGTCCGGGTGAGCGGGCCCGGCCGCCACGGCGGACCGTTGTGGTCGCCGCCCGCGGCGAACATCACCCACACCCGCCGGCGGGGACCGGGCAGGCTCCTGGCCGACGGGCACGGCCGGCGTTTTCGCCGATGTCGGTCACCAGGGCCTGGGCGCGCGCACCGGCGGCCGGGTGGTGAGGCCGCCGCACCGCAGGTTCAGGAAGAACGCCCCGGTCCGGTACGAGGAGATCTTCTCGGACCACGGCGTGGCGGGCTCGGCCTTCCGCCGAGCCCGCCACGCCGGCTCCCTACCGGGGCCGGACCCGTGTCAGGCAGTCAGCGCTGCAGTGTCAGCAGACCCGGACGGTAGGGCAGGAGGCCGTAGTCGCCGCCGGAGTTGGGGCTGCGTCCCTGGTAGAGCAGCTGCAGGTTGCAGGGATCGACGGTCATGGTCTGATCGGCGCTGGTGCGGAGCAGTTCGCCGTGGCTGATGTCGTTGGTCCAGGTGGCACCACTGTTGGCCTTGCCGGCGAAGGGGTTGCTCTCGGTCGCGGCCTGGGGTGTCCACGAGCCGTTCAGGCTGGTGGCCGTGAACGAGCGGAAGTACCGGCCCTGCGAGCCGATCGCCTCGACGATCATGAGGTAACGGTTCTGGCCCTGCAGCTTGTAGACCTGCGGGGCTTCGAACAGGTTGTTCGTCGTGTCGCTCATGACCACCGTCGAGGTCGAGCCGAAGCTGCCCGGGAAGTTCCCGATCGGCATGCTGGCCCGGTAGATCTTGCCGTTGTCGCCGGCGAAGAACAGGTACATGTTCGTGCCGTCACCGATGAGTGTCTGGTCGATGGGCCCTGTTCCGGAGCCGGAGATGCTTCCGGAGAAGAGCACCTGCTCGGACGACCAGCCGTTCGGGTTGGTGGGGTCGCTCGAGGTCCGGTAGGAGAAGGCGGTCCCGCCCCACTGGTAGGCGAGCACCCAGATGTTCTTCGGCGCGAAGTAGAAGAGCGTGGGTGCGACGGTGGAACTGGACATCGTGTTCTGGCTGGCCGAGGCCATCTCCGACCAGTTGGTGAACAGGCCGAAGTTCATCGAACCCCACCGCGTCCCCGTGTCGTGCGTGGTCGCGTAGACGAGTTGCCTGCCGTTGTAGGGGGCGACGGTGAAGTCCTTGAGCGAGACCCACCCCTGCTTGGGCTGCGCCAGCGCGCCCGTCGATGTCCAGCGGTAGCTCGAGGGAAGGTCGCACGAGCCGGGGGTGTCGGCGCCGACCTTGACGAGCCGCCACTGCTGGTTGGTGCCGCCCCAGTCGTCGTACTGGACGATGTTCGCGTTGTCGGCGGTGGAGGCGCCCTGCACTTCGAGGGCCTTGTTGCTGTGGCGCGAGATGAGCCTCACGTAGCCGTCCGAGCTGTCGGCCAGTCGCCACTGCTGGTTGGTGCCGTTCAGGTCGGACCACTGGACGATCGAGCCGCCGTTCGCGGTGGACCAGTTGTGGACGTCCAGCACCTTGCCCGAGTGGCGGGACTTGATGCGGTAGTAGCCGTCCCCGGAGTCGACGAACTGCCACTGCTGCTGGTTCTGGTCGTTCCTGGTCCACTGGGTGATACGGGCGCCGTCGCCGGTCGCCATGTTGTAGACGTCCAGGGCTTTGCCGCTGTTGCGGTTGACCAGCACGTACGAGGCGTTGGGGTCCACGGTCGCGGCCTGGGCGGGTTGGGCACCGAGGAAGGCGGCCACCAGCAGCAAGGGAGCTAGGACGCCGAGTAAGCGTCTCGGACGGACCGGGAAGGGGTGGCGAAACCGCATCAGAGGGCCTCCTTGGGGGTG
>NZ_MSGP01000625.1 GCF_002078235.1 Streptomyces viridosporus | reverse complement strand
GGCGGCGGCCTTCGCCTTCAGACCCCGCGTCCTCAGGCCCTGCCTCTTCGGGTTCCGCGTCTTCAGATCCCGCGTCTTCAGGCCCCGCGCCGGGCCCACTGCGGCTCCGTACGGGCCCACGCCCGTTCCCACTCCGCCAGCCGGCGGTGTATCGCCGCCTCGCGCACCCCCCGGTGCACCAGGAGCACCCCGGCCGCCGAGACCCCCGCGGCGAAGGTGCCCATGCCGATGCTGTGCTGCCACACCGAGGCGTTGTCGACCGGGGGCGGCACATTGCGCCCC
This sequence comes from Streptomyces viridosporus, assembly GCF_002078235.1. Classification (GTDB taxonomy): domain Bacteria; phylum Actinomycetota; class Actinomycetes; order Streptomycetales; family Streptomycetaceae; genus Streptomyces; species Streptomyces viridosporus. The sequence continues at coordinate 5,552 of NZ_MSGP01000625.1, read as the reverse complement.
CGGGAGTCGAACCACACGTGCACCGTGTCCCCGGGGCGCGCGTTCGCGGGGACGCGTGCGACGGCGGTGCGCCGCCCCTCGCCCGGTTCCGTCCAGCGCACGGTCGCACGGGGCACGCGTTGTTCGTCCGTCCGGGAGGAGGGCCCCGGCCCGGCGGGCCGCTCCACGACCTCGGCGCGCACCCGGTGACGATCGGCGCGCTGCTCCTCGGCGGTCGTCCGCGCCTCGTCGTGGGCCCATCGGGCGGTGACCGCTCCCATCAGCGGGGCCCCCACGCACACCAGCACGGCGACGGCCAGCGCCGTCCACGCCTCGACCACGTCCGACCGGCGCCGCAGCGGATTGCGTCCCCGGGACCGGCCGAGCCACCGCGTCCGCATGTCGACCTCCTCACCGTCACCGCAGCCGGGGCCGGACGGGACGCCCCTGCCGCTCCCATCGTCGCGCGCGGCACGCGCGCGACCGGCCCCCGGTCAGGAGTGCCCGGAGGCACCGGTGCGAAACGGCGGGCCGGAACCGGCGCGGGCGGTCAGCCGAAGCGCTCGATACGGATCCGGTCGACGGGCTGTCCGGCCGCCACCAGCAGCCTGGAGGCGTGCTCGGCGAAGGCGTTGGAGCCGCACACATAGGCCTCCCACCCACCGGGAGGCTGCTCGGCCAGGAGCGGCGCCACATGTGCGGCAGCCATACGTCCCACGGCCACACCCTCCGGCGCGCTCCGCGTGAACACCGGTGTGGTCTCCGCGCCGAACTCCCGCGCGTAGATCAGCTCTTCGGGACTGCGCGCCGACACCAGCAGCCGCAGCGGCACGGTCAGGCCCCGGGCCCGGTGGTGCCGGACCATCGACATCAGCGGGACCACGCCGGAGCCGGCCCCCACCAGCAGGGCGGGCCGGTCGCCCGGCCAGGCGAAGAAGCCGCTGAGCGGACCGCGCACCTCCACCCGGTCGCCGGGCCGGGCCACCGTGTGGAACCAGCCCGAGACCTCGCCGTCCTCGACGTGGTCCAGCGTCAGCTCGATGTGTCCGGAGTCGTCCGGCGCGGACGCGATCGAGTAGTGGCGCTGGGCCGTGTACCCGTCCGCCGCGGTCAGCCGCAGCAGAAGGTGCTGGCCGGGCAGGTGACCCGGCCAGCCGGGCACGGCGAACCGGAAGGTCGCGACGCGCGGGGTCTCGCGGCGGATCCCGGCCAGGGTGGCCGTACGCCACACCGAGGCGGTCTGCTCGCTCACGCCGATGCGCCCGGGCACGGCGAACCGCGTCGGCGGGGTGAAACGCCCCGGCGCGTTCTCCGCGGGCTCCCGGGCCCCTCGTGGCGCGGGGTCCGCCGCCGCCCCGGTCGCCGTGCCCGCCGGCACCGTCCGCGTCGCCGTCTGCGTCGTCCGCTCAGTCACCGGAGTACCGCTGCTCCTCCCAGGGGTTGCCGCGCGCGTGGTAGCCGTTGCCCTCCCAGAAGCCCGGCTCGTCGTGGTCCAGGAGCCGCAGGCCCGCGATCCACTTGGGGCTCTTCCAGAAGTACAGGTGCGGCACCAGCAGCCGCGCCGGGCCGCCGTGCTCGGGAGGGAGCGGCCGGCCGTCGTACTCCCAGGCGATCCAGGCCCGGCCGCCGACCACGTCGGCGAGCGGAAGACTGGTGGTGTAGCCGGTGTGCGCGTAGGCGACGACATGGGTGGCGGAGGCCTGGGGCCGGACCACGTCCAGGAAGGCGTCCAGGGAGACCCCGCCGAACCGCACCCCGAACTTCGACCAGCCCGTCACGCAGTGGATCGCGCCCTCGTACGCCGAGTCCGGCAGCGCGTGCGCCTGCTCCCAGTCCCAGGTGCGGGGCTCGGCCACCAGCCCGTCGACCCGGAAGGTCCAGTCGGCGGGCGCGAGGTCGGGCGTGACCTCGGCGGACAGGACGGGCCATTCGTCGCCCGCGTCGTACTGACCGGGCGGCAGACCGGGGTCGTCCACGCGGGGACGGCCGGTGAAGCCTCGGGTGATGTTCACGTGATCGGTGTTTCCGTTGCGAGAGTGCTCGAGTCGTTCCGACGTCCCACCGTACGTGGTGCGGGTGGCCGGACGCGCACCCGCCGGCCCCGCCGCTCAGTGCTCCCCGGAGGCGGACCACGCGTTGTAGTGCTCCAGGTAGCCGGCGAACCGCCGCAGGTCCTCCTCCGGCCAGTCCGCCAGCCGCTCGGCGAAGGCCGCGCGGCGGCTCTCGGTCACCCGTGCCAGGATGCGCCGGCCGGCCCGCGTCAGCCGCACCACCTGGACCCGCTGGTCCTCGGGATCCGCCCGCCGTTCGACGAGACCGGACCGCTCCAGGGCGGCCACCTGGCGGCTCACGGTCGACTTGTCCAGCGCGTAGTGGGCGGCCAGGTCCGTGGCCCGGCAGCCCCCGCTCGTCTCCAGGTGCCCGAGCAGCGTGTACGACACCAGCGACAGTTCGGGGTGCATGCGCCCGGCCGACGCGCGGGCACGGCGGGCGAAGACCGTCATCTCGCGCTGGATGACCTCCACGGCCTCGGCTGCGTCCACCCGGACACCTCCCTTCGCGACCCCGGGTTCTCCTGGCACCGTACAACCACGGGGATTCGGGTAGGGTGACCCTCCGGCCGCGGAGGGACCCGGCCGGGGAAGCCGAGGAGGTGGGACCCATCACCGCTGTGTCGGATCGGGTGCTCTCCTCCCGGAGCGACGCGGACCACCGGCGCTAGGTGACCGCGAGAGCGCCCTTCGGCTCCCGAAAGGCCCCAGGCTCTTGCCGCACACGCCGTCCCCGCCCCCTTCACCCGTTCCCTCGCCCTCGCTCCCGGCCGCCCCGCCGTCCTCGCCCGCGTCCCGGGCCGCCGTCGTGGCCGCGCTGCGCGCCGCGGGCTGCGTCTTCGCCGAGGACGAGGCCGAGCTGATCCTCGCCGCCGCGCCCACCCCGGACGACGCCGCCTCGATGGTCGAGCGCAGGGCGGCCGGGCTGCCCCTCGAACTCGTGGTCGGCTGGGCCGGGTTCCTGGGCCGGCGCATCGCCGTGGAACCCGGTGTCTTCGTCCCCCGCCGCCGTACCGAGTTCCTCGTCGAGCAGGCCCTCGCGCAGGCGCCCGGCGCGACCGTCGTCGTGGACCTGTGCTGCGGTTCGGGCGCCGTCGGCGCGGCGCTGGCGGCCGGGCTGGGCGAGGTCGAACTGCACGCCGCCGACATCGACCCGGTCGCCGTGCGCTGCGCCCGCCGCAACGTCGCGGACTTCGGCGGTCAGGTCCACACGGGCGACCTGTTCGAGGCGCTCCCCGGCGGGCTGCGGGGCCGGATCGACGTCCTGGCGGCCAATGTGCCGTACGTGCCCACGGGCGAGATCGGTCTGCTGCCCGCGGAGGCCCGCGACCACGAGCCGCGCGTCGCGCTCGACGGCGGCGCGGACGGCCTCGACGTGCTGCGCCGGGTGGCCGCCGGGGCGCCCGGCTGGCTGGCGCCCGGCGGTTGCCTGCTGGCGGAGACGAGCCGCCGTCAGGCGCCCGCCGCCGTCGCGGCCTTCACCGGCGCGGGACTGCGCACCCGTCTGGCCGTCTGCGAGGAGCGGTGCGCCCACGTCGTGATCGGCGTCGGGCCGTAGGGCCCGCGGCACCGGCCGCCGCGGGGACCGCGGCCGGTGCCGTCGGCGTGTGCTCAGGCGGGTGCCGTCGCGCGGGCGATGAGCAGGGCCACGTCGTCGAAGTTGTCGGGTTCGTGCAGGGTGCGCAGGAGCAGGTCGCAGACCTCCTCCAGGGAGAGGCCGGGGCGGTCCAGCAGGGCGAGCAGCCGGTCGAGGCGTTCGTCCAGCGGATGGTGCCGCGTCTCGACGAGACCGTCCGTGTAGAGGACCAGCCGGTCGCCCGGCTCCAGGCCGACGGTGGTCGTGGAGAACCCGACCCCGCCCACCCCCAGCGGCACCCCGGTGGGCAGGTCGAGCAGTTCCGGGGCGTGCCCGACCCGGATCCGGACCGGTGGCAGATGTCCGGCGTTGGCGACGGTGCACTGCCGCGCGCCGGGATCGTGGACGGCGTAGACGCAGGTGGCGATGGCCTGGTCCAGGCCCCCGGCGATCCTGTCCAGGTGCTCCAGGAGCAGGGCCGGATCGAGGTCGAGGGAGGCCAGCGTCGTGGTCGCCGTGCGCAGCCGGCCCATGGCGGCCGCCGCGGGGATGCCGCTGCCCATGACGTCCCCGACGACGAGGGCGGTCTTGTCGCCCTCCAGCGGGATCACGTCGAACCAGTCGCCGCCCACCTCGCTGGTGGCGCCCGCCGGCTGGTAGCGGGAGGCGACCTCGAGTCCGCCCGTCACCCGCGGATGGCTGGGGAGCAGGCTGCGCTGGAGGGTCAGGGCGGTGGCGCGGGCGTTCTGGTACCAGCGGGCGTTGTCGATCTGCACGGCCGCGCGGGAGGCCAGCTCCCGCGCGAGCAGCAGGTCGTCCTCGTCGAACGGCGCGGGATCGTGCGTGCGCTTGAGGTCGAGGGCGCCCAGCACCTCGCCGCGTGCGATCAGCGGCACGGCCAGGTACGAGTGGAGGCCCGCCCGGGCCAGCAGCTCGGCGGCTTCCGGGGAACGGGCTATGCGGGCCAGGTCCTCGTCCTTCACCCGCGGCACCATCACGGGCCGCCCCGTGCGCACGCACTCGGTGACCAGCCGGTCCGGCGCGTACCGGGCCACCTGCCCCGGCGGGTCGGCCGCCCGCACCACGTCCTCCGCTTCCGCGCCGCGCACCGCCAGGGCCCGGATCATCACGGACTCGGCCGGGCCGAGGGTGCTGCGGCGGCCCCGCACCACCGCTTCCAGCAGGTCCACCGCCGCCACGTCCGCCAGCTCCGGCACGGCCACCTCGGCGAGTTCGCCGGCCGTGCGCTCCAGGTCCAGCGTGGTGCCGATCCGCGCGGAGGCGTCGGCGATCAGGGCCAGCCGGCGCCGGGCGGTCTCGGCCTCGAGGCTCGCCCGGTACTGCTCGGTGATGTCCACGATCGACAGGGCCACTCCCAGCACGGTGCCGAGCGCGTTCTCCAGCCGGTACAGCGAGACCGACCAGGCGTTGTCCTCGTCCGGCTCGGCCGGGGTGCGGCCGACCGTGGGCCGGTCGACCACGGGCCGCCCGGTGTCCAGCACCTCGCGGGCGGCGGCCTCGAGGGGCCCGGTGTCCAGCATCGGCAGCACTTCGCGGATCGTGCGGCCCAGGTGCGCCTCGGCCGAAACGCCGTTGATCTGCTCCAGCGCCGGGTTGACCGTGACGTACCGCAGGGCGGAGTCCAGCACGGCCAGCCCGATGGGAGACTGGGCGACGATCCGCGTAGACAGCGCCACGTCCCTCTCCAGGCGGCGCACGGTCGACCGGTCCACCGCGAGGCCGAGGGCGTAGACCTCCCCCCGGTCGTCCAGCAGCCGCATGTTGCGGAACTCCACGAGCCGCGTCGTGCCGTCCTTGCGCCGGATCGGGAAGGCCCCGGCCCAGCTCTGCCCGGTGCGCATGACGTCGGCGAACAGCTCCACCACGAGGTCCAGGTGCTCCTCGTGCACCATGATCCGGGCGGCGTACTGGCCCAGCGCCTCCTG
>NZ_MSGP01000624.1 GCF_002078235.1 Streptomyces viridosporus | reverse complement strand
GCACGCAGCTGCTCGCCGAGCGCCTGGGCGACTGGTCGGACGAGGAGGTCGGCCGGCTCACCCAGCTCATGGCCCGGCTCAGGGACAGCTTCGACGAGGGCCGGTCCACGGCCCGCCCGGCCCCGCCGCCGCCCCACCCGGCGCCTCCCGCACTCGAACGGACCACCCGTACACCCGCAAGCACGTAAGAGAAGGAAGTCCATGGCAACGACCACACCAGCCGGTGTGCGGGCTCATGCCAAGCACGGGGGAGGCTCCTCCGAAGGTCATGCTCCGATGACGCACCGACAGATCATGGAGGCACTGTCGGGCCTGCTGCTCGGCATGTTCGCCGCGATCCTGTCCTCCACCATCGTCACCAACGCCCTGCCCGAGATCGTCTCCGACCTCGGCGGCGGCCAGAGCGCCTACACCTGGGTCGTCACCGCCTCGCTGCTGGCGATGACCGCGTCCACCCCCCTGTGGGGCAAGCTCGCCGACCTGGTCAGCAAGAAGGCGCTGGTCCAGATAGCCCTGGTGGTCTTCGTCATCGGGTCCGTGGTGGCCGGCATGGCGCACAACCCGGGCACGCTGATCACGGCCCGGGTCATCCAGGGCCTGGGCGCCGGCGGTCTGTCCGCCCTGGCGCAGATCATCATGGCCGCGATGATCTCCCCGCGCGAGCGCGGGCGCTACTCCGGCTACCTGGGCGCGACGTTCGCCGTCGCGACCGTCGGCGGGCCACTGCTCGGCGGTGTCATCACCGACACCAGCTGGCTCGGCTGGCGCTGGTGCCTCTACGTCGGCGTGCCGTTCGCGGTGATCGCCCTGCTGGTGCTGCAGAAGACGCTGAACCTGCCGGTGGTCAAGCGCAAGGTCAAGGTCGACTGGGCCGGCGCCTTCTTCGTCACCGCGGCCGTCTGCCTGCTGCTCGTCTGGGTGACCTTCGCCGACGACAAGTACGCCTGGCTCTCCTGGCAGACGTACACGATGGTCGGCGGGTCGATCGCCCTCGCGCTGATCTTCGTCCTCGTCGAGTCCAGGGCCGCCGAGCCGATCATCCCGCTGCGCCTGTTCCGCAACCGCACCATCACCCTGGCGTCGCTCGCCTCGCTGTTCGTCGGTATCGCGATGTTCGCGGGCACCGTCTACTTCAGCCAGTACTTCCAGCTGGCCCGGGGCAAGTCCCCGACCATGTCGGGCGTCATGACGATCCCGATGATCGGCGGTCTGTTCCTGTCCTCCACGGCGTCCGGTCTGATCATCACCAAGACCGGCAAGTGGAAGAACTGGCTGCTGGTCGGCGGTGTGCTGCTGACGGCGGGCCTGGGCCTGATGGGCACCATGCGCTACGACACCCCGTACTGGCACATCGCGCTCTTCATGGCGCTGATGGGTCTCGGCGTCGGCATGATGATGCAGAACCTGGTGCTCTGCACGCAGAACCAGGTGGCCCCGAGCGACCTGGGCGCGGCCTCCTCGGTCGTGACTTTCTTCCGGTCCCTCGGCGGCGCGGTGGGCGTCTCGGTGCTCGGCTCCGTGATGTCCTCCCGGATCAGCCACTACGCCGCGGACACCATCGGCACGCTCGGCCCGCAGGACCGGGCGGCGGCCGGCCAGGCCTCCGGCGGCGCGATCCCCGACATGGACCTGCTGCCCCCGGCCGTCCGCACCTGGCTGGAGAGCGCCTACGGGCACGGCATCGCCGACATCTTCCTGTACGTCGCGCCGATCGCCTTCCTCGGCTTCCTGGTGACCCTGTTCATCAAGGAGGTCCCGCTGCGCACCGCCGGCGGGCTGGCCCAGGCGGCCGAGGCACCGGCCCCGGCCGGGGCGCCCGCCGCGGCCCGGGCCGCCGGGACCACCGCTCCGGTCGCCGCGACGGCCGCCGCCCCCGCCGCCGTCGCGGACACCGAGGCGGCGGACCCGGGCACGGCCGCCCGGCCGCTGTCCGCCGTCGCCACCGTCGCACCCCCGCAGGAGTCCACCGGGGGCGGCATCCCGGTGCGCGGTGTGGTGCGGGGCACCGAGAGCGCGCCCGTGCCGCAGGCCGCCGTCACGCTGATCTCGTTGGCCGGGCGCCAGCTGAGCCGGTCGGTGGCGCAGGCCGACGGTTCCTACGCGGTGGACGCGCCCGGGGCCGGGTCGTACGTCCTGATCGCCTCCGCCGACGGCCACCAGCCGCAGGCGTCCACGATCGTGGTGAACGACGAGCCCGTCTCCTACGACATCCTGCTCGGCGGGACCGGCGGGCTGACCGGTCTGGTCCGGTCCGCCGACAGCGGGCTGCCGGTGCCGGGCGCGATGGTCATCGTCACCGATGTGCGCGGGGACCTGCTGGCCACCGGGAACACCGACGAGCAGGGCGGCTTCTCCTTCGCCGAGCTGGTGCCGGGAACGGTGACCGTCGCGGTGAACGCCCTCGGCCACCGGCCGCGCGCACTGCCCGTCGAGGTGGGCGGCGCCGGGGTGACCCGGCTCGAGATCGAGCTGGAGACCGGCGCCCGGGTGCAGGGCGTGGTCCGCGCCCCGCACGGGCCGCTGGCCGACGCCCGGGTGACCCTGGTCGACGCGGCGGGCAACGTGGTCGGCACGGCCACGACCGGCGCGGACGGGGCGTACGCCTTCGCCGACCTGGACGGCGGCGAGTACACCGTCATCGCNNACCGGACCCCGGCCCGTGGCGGGCGAGCGCGTTCCGAGCGGGGACGCGCCCCGCCGCGGGCCGGCCCCCCTTCAGACCCTTTCGCCATCCTTCGCAGGGAGAAAAACGGGATGCCACTGACCGCGAGGATCCGTACCCGGGACGGATGGGCCGTGTCGCACGCGGTCGTCACGGTGGTCGACGCGACCGGTACGCAGGTGCTGCGCACCGAGGCGGACGCCGAGGGCACCGTCCGGGACGCCACCGCGCTGGCGCCGGGGGCGTACACCGTCGTCGTCACCGCGGTCGGCTACGCGCCCGCCG
>NZ_MSGP01000623.1:472-1110 GCF_002078235.1 Streptomyces viridosporus | reverse complement strand
CGGCCCGGGACCGGACGGGTCGTCAGTCGCTCACACCTCGGCCGAGCTCCCACAGCTGGAGAGTGGCGGAGGAGTTGAGCGCGTAGGCGGTGCCCGTGATGTCGTCGCGTGCGGCGACGTACTGCTTGCCCTGCCACAGCGGCAGCACGGGGACGTCGTCCGCCACGATGTCCTGAATGTCCGTCAGGCTGCCGGAGGCGGACAGCCGGTCGGCCTGGCGGCGGGACTGCGGGATCAGGTCCTTGCGGATCTTGCTGCTGACGTACGGCGAGCCGAGGAAGTTGTCGGCGTCCAGGAACGGGGCGAGGAAGTTGTCGGCGTCCGGGAAGTCGGGGAACCAACCCATGCCGTAGACGTCGTACTCGCCCTTCTGCCCGGCCGGACGGAAGGTCGACCAGGGGGTGCCCTCGATGTCGACGTCGAACAGGCCGCTGTCGTTGAGCTGCTTCTGGAGCTGCTCGAACTCGCTCTTGGTGGCCGGGCCGTAGTGGTCGGTGGTGTAGTGCAGCGTCACCTTCACCGGAGTGCTGACCCCGGCCTCCTGCAGCCGGTCGCGGGCCTTGGCGGTACTGGGGTCGCCGTACGTGTTGAAGAACGAGTTGGAGTGGCCGGTGACGCTCGCCGGGACCAGCGAGTAC
>NZ_MSGP01000623.1:0-432 GCF_002078235.1 Streptomyces viridosporus | reverse complement strand
CGTCGCCCATGGCGTCGGCGCCCTCGAAGGAGACGATCTCGACCTTGTCGTTGTTCACCTTCAACGACCCCTTGTAGGAGGGGTTCTTGGTGAACGTCGCCCGGACCAGCTCGTCGCCCTCGACCGTCGCGTCCAGGGTGTACGGACCCGAGCCGTCGACCTCGAAGCCGTCGCGCAGCTTGCCCTTCTCGTAGTCGTCCGGGTTGACGATGCCGGCGACCGGAGTGGACAGCTTGTACGGGAAGGTGGCGTCGGCGGTCTTGAGGTGGAAGATCACCTCGCGGTCGCCCTGCGTCTCGACGGTGTCGATGCCGGACAGCAGCGCGAACACACCGCTCTCGGCCTCGATCGAGAGGGCGCGGTCGATGGAGTACTTCACGTCGGCGGCGGTCACCTTGTCGCCGTTCGCGAACTTCAGGCCGTCGCGCAGCG
>NZ_MSGP01000622.1 GCF_002078235.1 Streptomyces viridosporus | reverse complement strand
GCGGCGGCGCCGCCGCTCCTCCGGGACCACGCGTTTCGGCATCGCCGTCTCCTCCCGCCGGGGTCTTATGCCAACGCCATTGACCTTACGTCGGCGCACGGCGTTGTATCTCCGGCCAGGGGCCCCACCCCGTCTGCCGTCCACGAGGACGGACCTGACGGAACCGAGACGAACCAAGACGAACCAAGACGAACCAAGACGAACCCGGGACGAACCCGAGACGAAAGGGAGTGCTCGTCATGCGCGTACTGCTCGTGGGAGCGGGCGGAGTGGGCACCGCGATCACCCGGATCGCGGCCCGGCGGCCGTTCTTCGACCGGATGGTCGTGGCCGATCACGACCCGGCCCGGGCCGAGGCGGCGGTCGCGGCCCTCGGCCCGGACGGCGCCCGCTTCCGCGCCGAGCGCGTGGACGCCGGCGACGAGGCGCAGGTGACGGCGCTGCTCGAGCGGCACGGCTGCGACGTCCTGCTCAACGCCACCGACCCCCGGTTCGTGATGCCGCTGTTCCGGGCCGCGCGCGGCGCCGGCGCCACCTATGTCGACATGGCGATGTCCCTGTCCCGGCCGCATCCCGAGCGGCCGTACGAGGAGTGCGGGGTGAAGCTCGGCGACGAGCAGTTCGCGCAGGCCGGGGAGTGGGCCGGGGCGGGCGCGCTGGCACTGGTCGGCATGGGGGTGGAGCCCGGTCTGTCGGACGTCTTCGCCCGGTACGCCGCCGACGAACTCTTCGACACCATCGAGGAGATCGGGGTCCGCGACGGCGCGAACCTCACCGTGGACGGCTACGCCTTCGCGCCGTCCTTCAGCATCTGGACCACCATCGAGGAGTGCCTCAACCCGCCCGTGGTCTACGAGGCGGAGCGCGGCTGGTTCACCACCGAACCCTTCAGCGAGCCGGAGGTCTTCGACTTCCCCGAGGGCATCGGCCCGGTGGAGTGCGTGAACGTCGAGCACGAGGAGGTGCTGCTCGTCCCGCGCTGGGTCGACGCGCGCCGCGTCACCTTCAAGTACGGCCTGGGCCGGGAGTTCATCGACACCCTCAGGACGCTGCACCTGCTGGGTCTCGACCGCACCGCACCGGTGACCGTCCCCGGGCCCGAGGGGCCGGTGGAGGTCTCCCCCAGGGACGTGGTCGCCGCCTGCCTGCCCGACCCGGCGGCACTGGGCGACCGGATGCGCGGCAAGACCTGTGCGGGCACCTGGGTGCGGGGGGTGAAGGACGGGGCGCCGCGGGAGGTGTACCTGTACCACGTGGTCGACAACGAGTGGTCCATGGCGGAGTACGGCTGCCAGGCCGTGGTGTGGCAGACCGCCGTCAACCCGGTCGTGGCCCTCGAACTGCTCGCCACGGGCGCCTGGTCCGGTGCGGGCGTCCTCGGTCCGGAGGCGTTCCCCGCCGGGCCGTTCCTGGACCTGCTGACCGCCTACGGCTCACCCTGGGGCATGCGCGAGCAGTGACCTGCCGCACCCGTTCCGCTGTTTCACCGTGTGTCGACAGGTCACCCGAAAAGGAGCAAGGCACCCCCAAGGGTGCGCATCCACTCCGATCGCAGGTGACTTTCGATGGAAAACTGGCGGAACCGCGCGGCCTGCAGGACCGAGGACCCGGACCTCTTCTTCCCGATCGGCTCCTCCGGACCGGCCCTGCTGCAGACGGAGCAGGCCAAGGCGGTGTGCCGACGCTGTCCCGTCCGGGAGCAGTGCCTCCAGTGGGCGCTGGACACGGGGCAGTCCATCGGAGTGTGGGGCGGCACGAGCGAGACGGAACGGCGTGCGCTCAAGCGGCGTATCGCCGCACGGCGCTCTTCGGGCTGACCCCGCCTCCGGGCCTTCCCGCGGCCCCTCGGCATCCTCCGGGGCCGGCCGCGCGGGCTTCTCCCTCAGCCGCCGGTCCGGCGCAGTGGCCCCCAGGGACCCTCCTGGCGGGCCACTTCCGTCTTCGCCTCGTCGATCACCGAGGGGTCGATCCAGCACACCGGGCGGACGTCCGTGACCAGCGGTTCGTTGTCGGGGCCGCGGCCGTTCTCCCGGCCCTCGAGCACCCAGGGCCGCACGCCGGGACCCTTGTCCCGCGGCAGATGCGCGTAGTCGTGCAGCCGTCGGGCCACCCACAGCCCCACCGGCCGTTCCTGCCACCACCGCTCCACGTCGAGCGGGTTCGCGGACAGGCCGGGCATGGACACGCCGGTGAGCTCGTCGGTGCTCGTCACGGCGGGCAGGTCGGTCGCCGGGCCGCGGGACCAGCGGACGTACAGTCCGCGGTCCCGCTCGACCAGAGCGGTGAGTTCGGCGAGGGTCCTGACGACCGGCATGCCGTCCGCTGTGCCCATGGGCGACCTCCCTCCACGACGCAGTACCCGCCCAGCGGAAACGGAATCGACTCTTCCGCCACGGGCGTCCGTCCGCGCGCCGCCGGGTACACCGCAGTACGCTCGCGAAACACCACCGGAAGGGACCGAACCATGAGCGTGCGGGTGCGCCGAGTCCACGAACCGCCCGAACCGGACGACGGGGTCCGCGTCCTGGTCGACCGGCTGTGGCCGCGCGGTCTGACGAAGGAGGCGGCGCGGGTGGACGAGTGGCCCAAGGGGCTGACCCCGTCGACCGAGCTGCGCCGCTGGTACCACGCGGGCGAGGGGACGTACGAGGAGTTCCGCGGGCGCTACGAGGCGGAGCTGGCCGCTCCCGAGGCCGCCGGACTCCTGGACCGGGTGCGCGAGCTCGCCGGGAAGGGCCCCGTGACGCTGCTGACCGCGTCCAGGACGCCGGAACGCAGCCACGCCGAGGTGCTGGCCCGCCTCCTCGAGGACTGAGGGGCGGGCCGCACCGCGCGCCCTACGCCGTCTGCCCGGCCGCCGCCCGCCCCGCCGCGCGGCCCGAGAAGAGGCAGCCGCCGAGGAAGGTGCCCTCGAGGGCGTTGTAACCGTGGACGCCGCCCCCGCCGAAGCCCGCGACCTCCCCGGCCGCGTACAGCCCCTCGACCGGCCGGCCGTCGGCACCGAGCGCACGGGAGTCGAGGTCGGTCTGGATGCCGCCGAGGGTCTTGCGGGTGAGGACGTGCAGCTTGACCCCGATCAGCGGGCCGGCCGCCGGGTCGAGGAGGCGGTGCGGGGTGGCGACCCGGCCGAGGCGGTCGCCGAGGTAGCGGCGGGCGTTGCGGATGCCCTGCACCTGGGCGTCCTTGCTGTACGCGTTGCCCATCTGGAGGTCCCGGGCCTCGATCTGGCGCCGGAGGCCGGCCGCGTCGAGCAGGGGCTCGTCGGTGAGCGCGTTCATCTTCTCCACCAGTTGCTCCAGGGTGGGGGCGGTCACGAAGTCCGCGCCGTTGCGCAGGAACGCGTCCACCGGTCCGGGAGCGCCCTTGCCCAGCACCCGTTCGCGCAGGAACCCGGCCCGGTCCTTGGCGGTGATGTCGGGGTTCTGCTCGGAGCCCGACAGGGCGAACTCCTTCTCGATGATCTTCTGGGTGAGGACGAACCAGGAGTGGTCGTACCGGGCGATGTCCTCGGTGGTGCGCAGGTGCTTCAGCGTGCCGAGGGTGTCGTAGCCGGGCAGGCAGGGCTCGGGCAGGCGACGGCCGAGCGCGTCGAACCACATCGAGGACGGTCCGGGCAGGATGCGGATGCCGTGTCCGGGCCAGATCGGGTCCCAGTTGCGCAGGCCCTCGGTGTAGTGCCACATGCGGTCCCGGTTGACCAGCCGCACGCCCGCGCGGGCGCTGATGTCGAGCATCCGCCCGTCGACGTAGGCCGGGACGCCCGTGACCATCTCGCGGGGCGGGGTGCCGAGCCGCTCGGGCCAGTGGCGGCGGACGAGGTCGTGGTCGGCGCCGATGCCGCCGCTGGTGACGATCACGGCCTGGGCGGTGAGCTCGAACGCGCCGATCTCCTCACGGCTGGAGGCGACCCCGCGCGGCGCGTCGTCCTCGGCCAGCACCGTGCCGCGCACCCCGCGCGCGGCGCCCTCCTCGACGACCAGTTCGTCGACCCGGTGGCGGTGGTGGAAGGTGAGCAGTCCGTCGCGCGCGGCCTGCCGGGCGTACCGGACGAAGGGTTCGACGACCCCGGTCCCGGTACCCCAGGCGATGTGGAAGCGGGGCACGGTGTTGCCGTGCCCGTCCGCGCGGAGGTCGCCGCGCTCGGCCCAGCCGACCGTGGGCAGGAACCTGATGCCGTGCCCGTCCAGCCAGGACCGCTTCTCTCCCGCCGCCCACTCGACGTAGGCCCGTGCCCAGCGCGCCGCCCAGCTGTCCTCGTCGTCCAGCCGGTCGAAGCCCGCGCTGCCGCGCCAGTCGCTCCAGGCCAGCTCGAAGGAGTCCTTGATGCCCAGGCGCCGCTGCTCCGGGGAGCCGACGAGGAACAGCCCGCCGAAGGACCAGAAGGCCTGGCCCCCGAGGTTGGCGGCGTTCTCCTGGTCGACCAGGGCGACCCGGCGGCCCCTGCTGGTCAGTTCGTGGGCCGCGACCAGGCCCGCGAGGCCCGCTCCGACCACGATGACGTCGGCGTCCATGACGAGAAGTCCCTCCCTCATCCGCGCCCGTGCGCGGCCGGCTCGGTGCCGTCGGTGAGCAGCGCGGTCAGCAGTTGTCTCAGCCAGACGCGGGCGCCCGCGACGTCCCGGTCCAGCAGCAGTCGGGTGGTGACGCCGTCGTACGCGGCGACCACGGCGTGCGCGGCGCCGTCCGCGTCGCCCAGGACGGCGGGCAGTTCGGTGTGGCCGCGGGCCCGGGCCAGCCGGTCCGCGACGGCCCGCCGCAGCCGCGCCCGGTGCTCCAGCAGAGCGCGCGCCACCTCCGGGTCGCGGGCGGCGCGCACCAGGAAGTCCGTCTTGACCAGCAGCCAGTCGCGGTCGAGCAGCAGCACCTCGGCGACCCGGTCCACGGCGGCGGGCACGTCGAGGTCGGGTCCGCCCCGGGCGAGGGCTTCGGACACCTGCTCCGCGATCAGCTCGGCGCGCTCCGCGTACAGCGCGAAGAACAGCTCGTCCAGGCCGGAGAAGTTGGAGTAGAAGGCGCCCCGGGTGTAGCCGGCGGCCTCGCAGACCTGCTCGATCGAGACGTGCCCGAAGCCCTTGGCCGCGAACACGGAGAACGCCGCCCGGAGGAGGTTCGCGCGCGTGCGGGCGCGGCGCCCGGTCACGCGCGCGAACCTCCTCCG
>NZ_MSGP01000621.1 GCF_002078235.1 Streptomyces viridosporus | reverse complement strand
GTCGCGGAAGGCCTCGGCGGTCTCCTCCGGCTTCTCCCAGTAGCCCTCGCACAGCTGCGGCGAGCGGTACACGATCTCGCCCGGGGTCCCGTCGGGCACGTCCTTGCCGTCCTCGTCGACGACGCGCGCGTCCACGAACAGCACGGGCCGCCCGCAGGAGTCCATGCGCCCCCGGTGCTCGTCGGGGCCGAGGACCGTGGCCAGCGGACCGATCTCGCTCTGCCCGAAGCAGTTGTAGAAGGCCAGCGAGGGCAGCCGCTCCGTCAGCCGTTCCAGCACCGGAACCGGCATGATCGACGCCCCGTAGTACGCCTTGCGCAGTCCGCTCAGGTCCCGGGTCCCGAAGTCGGGGCGGTTCGCCAGGCCGATCCACACGGTGGGCGGCGCGAACAGGCTGTCCGCGCGGCCCGCCTCGATCAGGTCGAAGAGCCGGTCCCCGTCGGGCGCGTCGAGGACGACGTTGGTCGCGCCGACCGCGAGGTAGGGCAGCAGGAAGACGTGCATCTGCGCCGAGTGGTACAGCGGGAGCGCGTGCACGGGGCGGTCGCCCGCGGCGAGGTCGAGCGCGGTGATGGCACTCAGGTACTCGTGCACCAGGGCCCGGTGGGTCATCATCGCGCCCTTGGGCAGCGCGGTGGTGCCGGAGGTGTACAGCAGCTGCACCAGGTCCTCGGAGCGCGGCTCGGGGCCGTCGTACGCGGGCGCCCCGGCCAGCCGCGCGAGCAGCGAGTCGCCGGCGTCGCGCAGCGGCAGCGTCCGCACGCCGTCCGGCAGCCGGGCGGCGAGGCCGGGGTCGGTGAGCACCAGGGCGCTGCCGGACTGCTCGACGAGGTAGGCGAGATCGCCACCGGTGAGGTTCTGGTTCACCGGTACGTGCACCAGGCCCGCGCGGGCGCAGGCGAGGAAACCGATCAGATAGGCGTCGGAGTTGTGGCCGTAGGCGCCGACCCGGTCGCCGGGTGACAGCCCCTCGGCGAGGAGGACGCTCGCCGCGCGGGAGACGGCGGTGTCGAGTTCGTCGTAGGTCCAGATGCGGTCGCCGTACTCGACGGCGACGCGCGCCGGGGTGCGCCGGGCGCTGCGTCGCAGGACTCCGTCGACCGTACTGCCGTGTCCGGGCGTCATGACAGATGATCCTCGGTTCACCGGCCGGGAAAGGTCAAGACACCGGCCCGCGGACTGTCCGCCCCATTGACAGGCACCGCGCCTGACAGGAAAGTTTCACCCCGCAAGGCGACCCCCGAAAGATTCTTTCAGCCGCGCAGGGCGACGACACGGGAGGAACCTCATGACGGACGAAGGGGCGAGAGGAATCACGCGCCGCCGACTGGGCGGACGGGCACTGGCCCTGGGCGGCGCCCTCGCGTTCGCCGCCCTCCCGGCCGGCCCGGCCTCGGCCGCCCCGCCGGGCGGCGGCCGTCCGACCCTGCGGCACGGATCGGCCCGGCGCGCCGGGCTGCTCCCCGAGCACCTGCGGCAACTCGTCGCCGACGCCGAGGCCTTCCTCGGCCCCTCCCCCCAGCACCCCTGGTACGCGGGCGCCGTCCTGCTCGCCGGACGCGGCGGCACCGTGGCGCTGCACGAGCCCATCGGCATGGCGGTGCGCTACCGCGCGTACGACGAGGAGAGCGACACCGGTGTCGAGTTCCCGGCGGAGCAGCAGATCCCGATGGCCGAGGACACCGTCTTCGACCTGGCCTCGGTGTCGAAGCTGTTCACCTCGATCCTCGCCGTGCAGCAGATCGAACGGGGCGCGCTGGAACTGGAGTCGCCCGTCGCCTCGTACCTGCCGGACTTCGGACGCGCCGGCAAGCAGGACGTGACGATCCGCCAGCTGCTCACGCACACCTCCGGTTTCCGCGCCTGGATCCCGCTGTACGAGGCGCCGACGTACGAGGAGAAGGTCCGGCTGGTCCTCGACGAGGCGCCCATCGCCCCGCCCGGCAGCGCGTACCTGTACTCGGACCTGAACCTGATCTCGCTCCAGCTGGTCCTGGAGGAGGTCACCGGCCGCCCCCTGGACGTGCTCCTGCACGAGGAGATCACCGGCCCGCTCGGCATGCGCCGCACCCGCTACAACCCGCCCGCCTCCTGGCGGCCGCGCATCGCCGCCACGGAGGACGCCCGCAAGCCGTGGTCCGGTCTCGACCGGGGGCTGGTGTGGGGCGAGGTGCACGACGAGAACGCCCACAGCCTGGGCGGGGTCGCGGGGCACGCGGGCGTGTTCTCCTGCGCCTGGGACCTGGCGGTGCTCGGACGGACCCTGCTCAACGGCGGCGTCCACGGCCGGGCGCGCGTCCTGGAGCCCGAGTCGGTGGAGCTGATGTTCACCGACTTCAACACCGCCTTCCCCGGGGACGAGCACGGGCTCGGCTTCGAGCTCCACCAGCACTGGTACATGGGGGCGATGGCCACCCCGCGCACGGCCGGGCACACCGGGTTCACCGGGACCTCGCTGGTGCTCGACCCGACGACCGACTCGTTCCTCGTCGTGCTGGGCAACTCGGTTCACCCGGTGCGCCGTTGGCGGTCCGGTTCGGCTCCCCGGGTGGTCACCGCGAACCGTCTCGCCCGTGCGGTCCCGGTCCGGCCGGCGCGGGGACGCACGGCCTGGTTCTCCGGGATGGGGAGTGCGACGACGGCGACCCTCGCGCTGCCCGCGCTGGACACGGCGTCCGGCGACGCACGGCTGCGCTGCGCCCTGTGGTGGGACACCGAGCCCCGCGCCGACGTCCTCGTACTGGAGGCGAGCACGGACGGCGGGACGACCTGGCAGGGGGTGCCGTTCACCACGCGGCGCCGGGGCGGGGAGCCGGAGCGGCATCCGTCGGGCACGGCCACCGGCTGGTCGGGCCGCGTCTGGCACGCGCTCACCGCGGCCCTGCCCGCCGCACCGGGCCTCGCGCTGCGCTGGCGGTACACGACGGACCGGCTGTACGTCGGGCGCGGCGCGTACGTCGACGCGGTACGGGTCGAGACGGCGGCGGGCGGCGTGCTCTTCGACGAGGCCCGGCCGGCGGACGCGGGACGCGTCCGCCGGCCGGGCCTC
>NZ_MSGP01000620.1 GCF_002078235.1 Streptomyces viridosporus | reverse complement strand
CATGGGGGTCCCCCCTGCTCGAGCGAAGCCGAGAGCTTGGGGGCGCGTGCTCTCGGTGTGCCGGGCCCTGAGCCTCGTACTGGATGTACTCGGGTCAGGGCCCGGTGCGGCGAGAGTGCGTGCATGACGTTGTGCGGCAGACGGGAGTACGACGACAGGGCCCGGGGGCCGCCCGGCCGGTGGCTCCGGCGTCAGGTGCCGGAGCCTTACGCGGAGCGCCGGCGGGGACTATTCGAGCAGCTCCGCGTACGAGCCCAGGGCCAGGGCGATGTCGGCCTGGGCCCAGAACCGGTGGTAGGTGAAGGTGGGCGCGGCGCCGCCCGCCAGATAGGACTCGATCTTCGACCAGGCCGGGTCGTCCTGGTAGAAGGAGCGGATCGAGTCGAACGTCGACGACGAGTTGATCGCATCGCCGTTGGGCATGGTGCCGGTCCAGCCGCTGGGGATGTGGACCGGGTCGTCGAAGCGGTTGTAGTCGGTGCGGGTCTCCGGGACGGCGATGCCCAGGTCGTCCTGGTGGTTGTTCCACATGCCGTCGAGGAGCTTCTTCGCGGTGGCCGCGGCCTCGGTGTCACCGGAGCGGTCGGCGTAGTACGTCAGGATCCTGGCGTACGCGCCCGCCACGCCGACGTCGTTGGTGTAGTCGACGACGGTGACGTGCAGACCGCCGTTGGCACCGGGGTTCGTGGCGTTCCACGTGTCGGGCTTGCCCGACCAGCGCAGCGTCGACGGGATCCGGAAGGTGCCGTCCGGGTTGACCGTGGTCTCGGACAGCGCCCAGTCCACCCACTTGTCGAGGACCGACTTGGCGAGCGCGTTGCCGGTCTGCTGGTACAGCTCGGCGACCCGCTCCATCGACCAGGCCTGGAAGCCGAACCACTGGTTGGACGGGGGGTCGTGGTAGACCGGCTTCTCGTCGTAGTACATGCCGTAGAAGGTCGGCGTGCCGGCCGGCGGTGTGGCGTACCGCCCCGCCCAGCTGTTGGTCGCGCCGCCCGCGATGGCGCCCTCGTCGGACTGCAGCCAGCGGTAGAACTCGAGCTGCCGCTGCATCGACTTGGCCCAGTCGTCCGCGCCCGTCGCCGACTTCGGCTTCAGCGGCGCGTAGGTGCTCAGCGCGTACGCGGCGAACGGGTTCTGGTAGCCGCCGTGCGCGTGGCTGGAGCCGATGCGCCAGGCCCAGCCCGCCGAGGAGTCGGTGGCACCGCCCCACGCGTAGTACCAGGACAGCAGGTAGTGCGAGGAGTCCTTGCCGGTGCCGGCCGGGCAGGACGACGGTCCCACGCAGTTGCCGATCTTCTTGAAGTACTTGTCGAACATGGCGTAGCGCAGGTAGTCGCCCATCTTCGCGGCCTTGGAGACGGTCGCGGAGACCTCGGAGCCCTTGCCCTGCTCCTTGGCCCACTTGTCCGCCCAGTAGGCGGCCTGCACGGCGCGCGCGTCGGCGTCCGGGGCGTTGGTGAACTTCCACTGCTTGGCGTACGAGGCGTCCTTGGTGAACAGGTCCAGGAAGCCGTTCTTCCCGCCGTACTTGAAGGCGTCGCAGGTGGGCTGCGGCACCGTCTCCCACACCGACTCCTGCGGGCCGCGCTGGAAGGTGTTGATGTACGACGGGCCGGTCGCCGTCGGGCCGGCCTCGCACTTGCCCGGCTCGTTGCCGTAGCCGTAGACGTTGTCGACGTCCTGCAGCCAGTGCATGCCGTAGACCTCGTCCGTGCCGTAGGCGGACCTCAGCTCGGCCGCGATCGGGTCGGGGCCGACCGGGACGCCCGTGTCGAGCGCGGACGGGTACTCGTTCGGGGTGTCGTACTCGGGCGCGTAGGTCGCCGGCTTCGAGGCGTTGTAGAAGGAGTTGGTCGGCTGGTCGGCACGGGTCGGGATCATGTACCGCTCCATGATGTCCCAGGCCCCGTTGAACTTCGACCAGTCACCGGTCACCTTGCCGTACATGGCCTGCAGCCACAGCAGGTAGCTGTACGCCTCCGAGGTGGTCTCGTGACCGTGGTCCGGTGCCTCGACGATCAGCGTCTCGACCGAGTGGTACGGGATGCCCTCGGGCGAGAAGTAGCCGTTCGCCGGGTCGGTGACCTTGCCGTACAGCTCCAGGAAGCGCGCGTCGTACGTCTTCGTCGCGCCCAGCTGGGTCACCGTGACCGAGGCCTTGCCGTGCCCCGGTGCGGTGGACTCGAAGACCGCCGAGCCGGTGCCGGAGGCGTTGGCGGCGATGGTCACCTTCTGCGCGGTGTTCCAGTTCGACGGCGTGAAGGTGAGCGAGGCGCCACCGGCGACCGACAGCCCCGAGTTGCCGCTCGCGCGGGCCGTCGTGACGGTCACGTTCGCGCTCGGCTGCTTCGACAGCTTCACCTCGTACGTGCCCGACTCACCCTGCCTGACGCCCAGTTGGGAGGGGGTGGCCACCACGGTGGGGCCCGAGGCGATCGTGATGCCGACCGGGCTGGAGCTCGCGGAGGCGCCCATGCTGTCGTAGGCCTTCGCCACCAGTGAATGACTGCCCACGGTCAAGCCAGCGACCGAAAGGGTGAACGGTGCGCTGCTGTCCGTGCCCAGCAGCTCGGTGTCGTCGTAGAACTCCACCTTGGTGATCGTGGCGTCGTCGGCCGCCGCCGCGGTCGCCGCGAGCGGGACGGGCTCCCCCTGGGTGTAGACGGCCCCGGCCTCGGGGCTGGTCAGCACGGTGATCGGCGGCTGGTGGGCGCCGACGCAGGTGGTGCCGTTGATCGCGAAGGACGTGGGCGCGGTGTTGGTGCCGCTGTAGGAGAACTGGGCGCCGGTCGTGACGGCGCCGCCGGCGGCGATCCGGGCGTTGTACCCGGCGTTCTTCACGGTCACGGTCCTCCCGGACTGCGACCAGCTGCCGTTCCAGCCGTTCGCGAGCCTCTGGTTGCCCGTGTAGTCGTACGTCAGCGTCCAGCCGTCGATGGGGTCCGTGCCGCGGTTGGTGAGCGTCAGGTCCGCGGTGAAGCCGGAGCCCCAGTCGTTCGTCCGGTAGTCGACACTGCACTGGACGGCCGCCGCCTGAGCGGGGGTCGAGCCTGAAGAGAGCATCGTCAGCGGGAGCGCGAGAGCCGCCGCGGCGGCCGTCCACCATCGCCGGACGCCTCTGCGTCTCCTGGGTGGGGGGTGCATGGTGCTGGTTCCTCCTGCGACTGGGAAAGGTCAAGGCTTGAACCAGTGGGAGCGCTCCCATAGTGGGGACGGGGTCAAGAGCGGTCAAGGCTTGTGAAGAGTCGAAAAGATTCGACAGGGCGGGGCGGGGGAAAGTCGGCAACACCCTCTGTTCTTCCTCGTCACTTGGCGCTAGCTTCATGGCACCAGTGGGAGCGGTTCCACCAGTCGGCGCGTCCGTCACGGCGCGTGTGAACTGCAAGGAGTCGCTCATGCGCCATCCCCCGCGTTCAGCACTTTCAGCCCTCCCCGTACACGGCGGAGCACTCCGTCACGCCCTCCTCCTCGGGCGGCACCGGGACGGCGGCGATCCGGCTCGACGGCACCACCCGCACCCCGGGCGCGGGGCCGGCGCACTTGTCGTGGGAACCCTCGCCGTCCGTGCTGCCCGCAGGCACCCCGGTTGGCGCCACGGACCCGTCCCGAACCGGGTCACGACGGCACTCCCACCCCCGTACGGCACCGGGCCGCGCGATCACCCGCGCACGCCCTCGAAGGACAGCCCCCTACGGATAGGAAACCCGCACTCATGAGTCGCACCAGAACCGCGCTCCTCGCCGCCATGGCGCTGGTCGCCGGCGCCACCGGGACGGCACTCGCCGCCGTCCCCGGCGACGTCGGCGCGGCCGCCGTCCCCTGCACCGTCGACTACAAGGTGCAGAACCAGTGGGACACCGGCTTCACCGCGTCCGTGACGGTCACCAACCACGGCGCCGCCAAGTCGTCGTGGGCGGTGAAGTGGTCGTACGCCGGCAACCAGAAGATCACCAGCGGCTGGAACGCCAAGCTCACCCAGTCCGGCGCCGCCGTCACCGCCGCCAACGAGTCCTACAACGGCACGCTGGCCACCGGGGGTTCGACCAGCTTCGGCTTCCAGGGCACCTACAGCGGCACCAACGCGGTCCCGGCCACCTTCACCCTCGACGGAGTGACCTGCAACGTCGACTCCGGCGGACCCACCGACCCGCCGGACCCGACCGACCCGCCGCCCCAGGGCGCCCGGGTCGACAACCCCTACGTCGGCGCCAAGGTGTACGTGAACCCCGAGTGGTCCGCGAATGCCGCCGCCGAGCCGGGCGGCAGCCGCATCGCGAACCAGCCCACCGGTGTCTGGATGGACCGCACCGCCGCCATCAACGGGGCCAACGGCAAGATGGGGCTGCGGGCCCACCTCGACGAGGCCCTGCGGCAGAAGGGCTCGGGCGAACTCGTCTTCCAGGTGGTCATCTACAACCTGCCCGGCCGCGACTGCGCCGCGCTCGCCTCCAACGGCGAACTCGGCCCCACGGAGATCGACAAGTACAAGACGCAGTACATCGACCCGATCGCCGCGATCCTCTCCGACCCGAAGTACGCCTCGCTGCGGATCGTCACCACGGTCGAGATCGACTCGCTGCCCAACCTCGTCACCAACGTCTCCCCGCGGGCCACCGCCACGCCCAACTGCGACGTGATGAAGGCCAACGGCAACTACGTCAAGGGCGTCGGCTACGCCCTGAACAAGCTCGGTGACGTGCCCAACGTCTACAACTACGTGGACGCGGGCCACCACGGCTGGCTGGGCTGGGACGACAACTTCGGGGCCTCCGCGGAGGTGTTCAAGCAGGCCGCCACCGCCGAGGGCGCGACCGTGGCCGACGTCCACGGCTTCATCGCCAACACCGCCAACTACAGCGCGCTGAAGGAGGACCACTTCTCGGTCGACCAGACCGTGGCCGGCAAGTCGGTGCGCGAGTCCAAGTGGGTCAGCTGGAACCGCTACGTCGACGAACTGTCGTACGCCAAGGCCCTGCGCGAGAAGCTGGTCTCGCTCGGCTTCGACTCGAAGATCGGCATGCTGATCGACACCTCCCGCAACGGCTGGGGCGGCACCGCCCGGCCCACCGGGCCCGGCGCCACGACCAGCGTGGACACCTACGTCGACGGCGGCCGCTACGACCGCCGGTTCAACACGGGCAACTGGTGCAACCAGAAGGGCGCGGGTCTCGGGGAACGGCCGAAGGCCGCACCGGAGCCCGGGATCGACGCCTACGTGTGGATGAAGCCCCCGGGTGAGTCCGACGGGTCGAGCAAGGCCATCGACAACGACGAGGGCAAGGGCTTCGACCGGATGTGCGACCCGACGTACACGGGCAACCCGCGGAACGACAACAACATGTCGGGCGCCCTGCCGGACGCCCCGGTCTCCGGGCACTGGTTCTCCGCCCAGTTCCAGGAGCTGATGAGGAACGCGTACCCGCCGCTGTCCTGACCGGCCGGCCCCGCTGATCCGCCGGGGCCGGGCCCGCCCGGTCCGGCCCCGGCGGACCGCACACGCCTCCCGTCGGCAGTGCCGCCGCTCCCGCGAAGAACGGTTTTGCGGGAGCGGCAACGCGGGTTGCTCACCCCCGGTGCGTCGGAGCACCCTGGCGGCACCCGAGCGGAGAGGCTGACCACCATGGCGCACCACCACCACGACCAGGGCCACGACCGCGGTCACGGCCACCACCACGACCACACCGACATCGACTGGGCCGAGATGGCCCCCCGGCTCGAGTCCCAGGCGGAACTCTTCACGCCGCTGTACGAGCGGGCCCTGAACTGGCTGGCGAAGGAGGTCACCGAACCCGGACTCGTCGTCGACGCCGGCAGCGGGCCCGGCGTCATCTCCTGCCTGTTCGCCGAGACCTTCCCGGGTGCGCGGATCGTGGCCGTCGACGGCTCGAAACCGCTGCTGGAGCGGGCCGCGGACCGGGCCGCCCGCCAGGGCGTCGCCGACCGCTTCGACACCCTCGCCGGTGAACTGCCGGACGTACTCGGCGAGTTGGACTACCCGGCCGATCTGCTCTGGGCCAGCCGCAGTGTGCACCACCTCGGCGACCAGAGCGCCGCGCTCGCCGCCTGCGCCGCGCGGCTCGCACCCGGCGGCACGCTGGCGGTGGTGGAGGGCGGCCTGCCCGCCCGGTTCCTGCCCCGCGACATCGGCATCGGCCGGCCCGGACTCCAGGCGCGCATCGACGCGGTGGAGGAGGAGTGGTTCTCCCGGATGCGCGCCGACCTGCCCGGCTCGGTCGCGCACGTCGAGGACTGGCCGGCCCTGCTGACCTCGGCCGGTCTGCACCACACCCGCTCGCGCACCTTCCTCCTCGACCTCCCCGCACCGGTCACGGACCGCGCCCGCGCCTACGTCGTGGACTCCCTCACCCGCACCCGCGAGGTCCTCG
>NZ_MSGP01000062.1 GCF_002078235.1 Streptomyces viridosporus | reverse complement strand
CCGACCAGCGCGACGAAGACCAGCACCTTGAAGAGCAGCCCGATCACGAAGCCGACCACACTCGCTATCAGCCCGCCGAACACGACCAGGGCGATGATCGGCACCGCGACCCACTTCACCCACCACGGCAGTTCCGCGACAATCTCTCGCATCGCCTTGTCCTTTGCCTCTCCGCCCGCCGAGTACCGGGTCGTGTCGATGATGTCCTGCACTCGATGCTAGGGCCGGGGACGGTCCGACGGGGGCCTCGGATCCCTTGTCGTCCCCTGACCCGTCCCCTAGGGAACCCCGAGGCCGCGGCTCAGCTCTCCGGGGGAGAGAACACCACCAGCACCCGCAGGTCCTCACTGATGTGGTGGAACTTGTGCGGCACGCCGGCCGGTACGTACACCACGCTGCCGCGTGCCACCTGGGTGGTCTCCGTACCGACGGTGATCGCCGCCCGGCCGCTGACGACGAAGTACACCTCGTCCTGGCGGTGCGGCTGCTGCGGATCCTGTTCACCCGCGTTCAGGGCGTAGAGGCCGACCGACATGTTCCGCTCCCGCAGGAACTGGAGGTACGCCCCGTCGTTGGCGGCGCGTTCCGCCTCCAGTTCGTCCAGCCGGAATGCCTTCATCGCCTCGTCCCGCCCCCTGGCTCACTGCTCATGTCCGATCCTGTCTGCCACGATCAGACACATGAAGAATTTCCTAGTCAAGACGATCGCCAATGCCGGCGCCCTGGCGGTCGCGGTGTGGCTGCTCGACAAGATCACCCTGACGGGTGACAGCACGGGCAAGGAGATCGGCACCCTGGTCCTGGTCGCACTGATCTTCGGTCTGGTGAACGTCCTGGTCAAGCCGGTGGTGAAGCTCCTGAGCGTGCCCCTGCTCATCCTGACGCTGGGCCTGTTCACCCTGGTGGTGAACGCGCTGATGCTGCTGCTCACCTCCTGGCTCGCCGGTCTGTTCGACCTGAGCTTCCACGTCGAGGGCTTCTGGACGGCCGTGCTCGGCGGCCTGATCGTCTCGGTCGTCTCCTGGGCGCTCAACGTCGTCCTGCCCGAC
Organism: Streptomyces viridosporus; assembly: GCF_002078235.1. Classification (GTDB taxonomy): domain Bacteria; phylum Actinomycetota; class Actinomycetes; order Streptomycetales; family Streptomycetaceae; genus Streptomyces; species Streptomyces viridosporus. The sequence continues at coordinate 58,955 of NZ_MSGP01000062.1, read as the reverse complement.
GAGGACTGAGCGCGATGACCTACCGCGTCTGCTTCGTCTGCACCGGCAACATCTGCCGTTCACCGATGGCCGAGTCCGTCTTCCGGGCGCGCGTGGCCGAGGCCGGGCTGGACGGCCTGGTCGAGGTCGACAGCGCCGGCACCGGCGGCTGGCACGAGGGCGACGGCGCCGACCCCCGCACGGTGGCCGTCCTGCAGGAGAACGGTTACGGCACCGACCACACGGCCCGGCAGTTCGACCCGGCCTGGTTCGCCCGCCTCGATCTCGTCATCGCGCTCGATTCCGGCCACCTCAGGGCGCTGCGCCGCATGGCCCCCACGGAGCGGGACGCGGACAAGGTGCGCCTGCTGCGTTCCTACGACCCCGCCGCCGGTGACGATCCGGACGTACCGGACCCCTACTACGGGAACGCGGACGGCTTCGACGACTGTCTCCGCATGGTGGAGGCGGCGAGCACCGGCCTGCTCACCGCGGTACGCGAGCACGTGGAAGGACGAGCGGCATGAACGATTCGGCAATCGAAGGCGTCCCCGGGGCCGCCGCACCCGGTTCCCCCTGTGGTGACGGCACCCGCGCGGTGCGGGCCGGGCTGCCCGAGCCGGTCAAGCACGAGCCGACCCTGCCCGGGCCCGTGTTCGCCGCCCACTTCCACCTGCCGGGCGACCCCACCGGCCCGTACACCTACGGCCGGGACGAGAATCCGACCTGGACGCTGCTGGAGCGTGCCGTCGCCGAGCTGGAGGCGCCCGGACAGGACGGGGTCGAGGCCCTGGTGTTCGCCTCGGGCATGGCCGCGATCTCCTCGGTGCTCTTCTCCCAGCTCCGCGCCGGGGACACCGTCGTCCTGCCGAGCGACGGGTACCAGGTATTCCCCCTGGTACGTGCCCAGTTGGAGACGTACGGCATCGAGGTACGCACCGCGCCGACGGGTGGTGACGCCCAGCTCGAGGTCCTCGACGGTGCGAAGCTGCTGTGGCTCGAGACACCGTCGAATCCCGGGCTGGACGTGTGCGACGTACGGCGGCTCGTCGAGGCGGCACACGCGCAAGGCGCCCTGGTCGCCGTCGACAACACCCTCGCGACGCCGCTCGGCCAGCGCCCGCTGGAACTCGGTGCCGACTTCGCGGTGGCCAGCGGCACCAAGCAGCTCACCGGGCACGGAGACGTCCTCCTGGGGTACGTCACCGGCCGCGATGCCGAGGCCATGGCCGCCGTCCGCCGCTGGCGCAAGATCGTCGGTGCCGTTCCCGGGCCCATGGAGGCCTGGCTGGCGCACCGCTCCCTCGCCACGCTCCAGCTGCGCGTCGACCGGCAGAACGCCACCGCCCTGGTCCTCGCCCAGGCGCTGCGGAAGCGGCCCGAGGTGACGGGGCTCCGTTACCCGGGGCTGCCGGACGACCCCTCGCACAAGATCGCCTCGCAGCAGATGCGGCGCTATGGGTGCGTGGTGTCCTTCACGCTGCCCACCCGCGCGCGTGCCGACCTCTTTCTCGACAGGCTGCGGCTCGTGGACGACGCGACGAGCTTCGGTGGCGTGCGCTCGACCGCGGAGCGGCGCGGCCGGTGGGGCGGGGACGCGGTGCCGGAGGGTTTCGTCCGCTTCTCCGTGGGCGCCGAGGACCCCGAGGACCTGGTGGCGGACGTGCTCCGCGCACTGGACGAATCCGCTGGCTGAGGGCCGGTGCGGTCGGGCCGCCAGGTGTTCCGCTCGTCGTGACGGACGGTCCGAGCCTCCCCCCTCGTGGCTCGGACCGTCCCCGGTTCCGCGCGCGAAGAACCGCGCGCACTAGGCTAGTTGACTCACTGTCAGTGTCCAATCACAGTAGCGACAGCGACCTATCGACTTATTTATAGTTGGGCCTGCCCGGGGCCGGCAGCGGGGCTGACGAGAAGGGGATGACACGGCGTGGATCTGGCCTTGCTGCGGACCTTCGTGACCGTGCACCGGGCCGGCTCCTTCACTCGTGCCGCCGCCCTGCTCGGCCTCTCCCAGCCGGCCGTCACCTCCCAGATCCGGACGCTGGAACGGCAGCTGGGGCGGCCTCTGTTCCTGCGGCAGGCCCGCGGCGTGACACCGACGTCCATCGGGGACGAACTCGCCCACAAGGCGGCACCGCACCTCGACGCCCTCGTGGAGATAGCAGAATCCGGTCTCGAGGAGGACTCCTCCTTACGCACCCTCCATCTGGCCGGTCCTCCGGAGTTCACCGCCGAGCGGGCGCTGCCCGTGCTCACGGAGCTGGCCGGCGACGACGGCCAGGGCTTCGCCCTGCGCGCCTCCTTCGGCACCGCCGAGGAAACCCTGGAAGGGCTGGCCGCCGGACATCATGATCTGGCCATCAGCACGCTCCGGCCGCGTGGTGCCCTGCTCTCGGCGACCGCGCTCTGCGACGAGGAGCACGTTCTGATCGCCGCTCCGCGCTGGGCCGGGCAGATCGGCCCCGGCGCCCTCCGCCGCACCGGGACAGCCGTCCTGGAGCAGGTCCCGGTGATCGAGGTGCACGAGTCGCTGCCGTTCGTCTCCCGCTACTGGGCCTCCGTGTTCGACTCCCGCCCGGTCAGCCCGGGGACCGTGATCGTCCCGGATCTACGGGCAGTGCTGACCTGCGCCGTAGCGGGCGCGGGGCTGGCGGTACTGCCCCGTTATCTGTGCACGGCGGCGCTCGAGCGGGAAGAGGTGATCACCCTGTACGAACCGACGGTGCCCCCGCTGCGCACCTACTTCCTGGCGGCCCGCACCGGCACCCTGGCCATGCCGCACATCGCCCGTGCCCACGAGCGGTTGCAGCAGGCGGCCACCGACTGGTGCTGACCTTCCGGACGGACGACCCGTTCCGGGAACCCGGTTGATGACGTTGCGCGAGGTTTCACGTGGAACCATCCGGGCCACATTTCCCCCATGACCGTCCGACCCGTGGTCAAGCGCACCGCTCGTGCCGTTCTGCTGGACGACGACCATCTGATCCTGATCAAGCGCACCAAGCCCGGCGTGGATCCCTACTGGGTCACCCCCGGCGGCGGAGTCGAGCCGGATGACCCGACAGTCGTCGACGCCCTGCACCGAGAGGTGTACGAGGAACTCGGTGCCAAGATCACCGATGTGGTGCCCTGTTTCGTCGACACCGTGGAGCACATCGGTGAGGACGGAGGCACCACCGGTGTGAAGGTGCAGCACTTCTTCGTGTGCCGCCTGGCATCCATGGATCCGTCCCTCCGGCACGGGCCGGAGGTCGACGAACCCGCCGGCGAGTACGAGATCGTCCGTGTGCCGTTCACCCGTGTCGGCATCGCCTCGGTCCATCTCGTACCGCTCTCGCTGCGGCACTATCTCGACGGCAACATCGAGGGTGTACGCGCGATGCACGCCCCCGACCTCGGCTGACGTCCGAGGCCGCCGCGTTGGGCACGCCTGCCGGGCCCACCGGCTCCATGAACGGTCCGGCGGGGAAACGTGACCCGCACATCGCGTGTGCACCCCAGCCGATGAGCCGTTCCACGAAGGATGAGCCGTTCCATGAAGAAGGAAAGAAAGGAAGGAAGGGACAGCGACACCAGGGCGCGGTGGTCATCGTTCCGTGTGAGCTCCGCCCCGATCTCCCGGCGTGGCGGGAGAAACGGTCTATGGGGCGTCCTTGCGGTTTCACGTGAAACATCCCCCGCCCGGGCACGCGTTCCGTCATCGGCCGCGGCATGGCCGAAAGCGGGCCGAGCCTCCGGAAACAGGTGGACGTCCCTGCCCCCGGTCGGACAGCCTGACCTGCGTGTCGACACCTTCCCTTATCTCTCTGCCCATCCGCCGTCTGACGCTCCGCGATCTCACCGCCTGCGCCGACTTGTCCGAGGACCGGGGGTGGCCGCGGGAGGAGCACAAGTGGGGACTCCTCCTCTCGGCCGGAAAGGGTTACGGCATCGACGACCCCGAGGGTGGTCTGGTGACCGCCTGCGTCGTCACCGAGTACGGGCCACAGGAGCGTCCCGACCTGGGAGCCATCGGCATGGTCCTGGTCGCCGAACGGCATGCCCGTCAGGGGGTGGGGCGTCGGCTGATGCGCCACGTCCTCTCGTCGATGGGCACCACGCCGCTCACTCTGTACGCGACCCCTTACGGCCGTCCTCTCTACGAGGAACTGGGCTTCAAGGTCACCGGCCGGGCGGAGATGCTGCGAGGTCGCTTCGTCCCCACAGGAGCACAGCACGAGGTCGCCACCCGTGCCGCGACCGCCGAGGACCTCCCCGCGATCCTCCGGCTGGACGAGGAGGTGTTCGGGACCGACCGCACCCACGTCATCGCCCGCTTGCCCGCCTTCGCCGACCGGTTGCGGGTCGCCGAGGAGGACGGACGGCTCATCGGATATGCGGCCGCCTGGCCCAACATGGACACCCATGTCGTCGGCCCGCTGATCGCCCGCGACACCCCGACGGCTCAGGCGCTCCTCGCCTCCCTCGCCGCCCACACGGACCGGCCACTGCGCACCGACATCGACGTACGGCACGAAGAGCTGCTGGGCTGGGCGAAGGAGCACGGGCTGGCGTCCGTCACGCTCCATGCCGTCATGACCTACGGAATCACGGAGCTGCCCGGGGACTGGGGACGCCGGTTCGCCCCGGTGACGGTCGCGGCGGGCTGACGTCTGACCGCCGAGACCTGACACCCGTCCGCCGACACGACGACGCCGGCGCCCGACAGGATCGGGAACCGGCATCGTCGTGTCGCGGGGCCCGTCGTCAGGCGAGGGTCTCCACGGCGGACGTGGCGAAGGCGTGGTCCTGCTCCGGGGCCCCGCCGCCGACGCCGATCGCACCGATCAGCCGGCCGTCGCGCCGGATGGGCACACCCCCGGCGATGAACAGCAGCGGCCGGTCGAGCGCGGTGGGAAGGGTGTGGAAGAGGCCCCCGGGCTGCACGGCGTCCACGAGGTCGGCGGTGGGCGCGTCCAGCTGGAGAGCGGTGTACGCCTTGCGGGTGCTGGTCTCGCCGGAGATCAGCACGGCGCGGTCGTCCCTCCGGAACGCGAGCAGGTTCCCACCGGCGTCGAGGACGGTGACGCTGACCGTGACACCGGTGGCCTCGGCGGCCCGGTGTGCGGCGGTGATGAGGGTTTCGGCGTCCGCGATGGTGAGCGGGGCGACGGCGATGGTGCTCATGAAGAGGTTCTCCTCGGAGTACGGGTGTGGTCGGTTGTGCGGTGGAAGGAAGCACGGACGGATGCGGGGGCGGCCCTGGCCCCGCACCGGGCGGGTCCCGCGGATCAGTGGGAGACGGCGGTCCGCTCCCCTGCGGGCACCGAGCCGGCGGGCACGGTGCCGGTGACCTGGTCGCGGCGCTCGAGGGCGGCCGAGACGAAGGCCAGTACCAGGGCACTGGCGGCAAGGAGTGCGCCGACCCAGTTGGGCGCGGTGTAACCGAGGCCCGCGGCGATCACGATGCCGCCGAGCCAGGCGGACAGCGCGTTGCCGAGGTTGAAGGCACCGATGTTCACGGCCGAGGCCAGGGTGGGGGCACCGTGCGCCTGGTCGAGAACACGCTTCTGCAGCGGCGGAACCGTGGCGAAGCCCAGGGCACCGATCAGGGCGATGGTGACGGCCGCGACGATCTTGTTGTGCGCGGTCAGGGTGAAGAGCGCGAGGACGACGGCAAGGGCGCCCAGCGACACGTACAGCATCGGCATCAGGGCGCGGTCGGCGTACCTGCCGCCGATGAGGTTGCCGCCGACCATGCCGAGGCCGAAGAGGACCAGCAGCCAGGTGACGGATCCGTCGGCGAAGCCGGCGACGTGGGTCATCATCGGCGCGATGTAGGTGATGGCCGCGAAGACGCCGCCGAAACCGAGGACGGTCATCGCCATGGCGAGCAGAACCTGGACGTTCTTGAAGGCGGCCAGCTCGTGGCGCAGCCGTACGCCCTCGGGCTTGGACATGTCGGGCACGAGCCGGGCGATGCCGGCCAGACCGACGAGACCGAGGGCGGCGACGACACCGAAGGTGACGCGCCAGCCGATGGACTGCCCGATGAGCGTGCCCAGCGGGACGCCGATGACGTTGGCGACGGTCAGCCCCGTGAACATCATGGCGATGGCTCCGGCCTTCTTGTCCGGGGCGACCAGATCGGCCGCGACCACCGAACCGATGCCGAAGAAGGCACCGTGGGCCAGTGAGGCGACCACCCGCCCGATCAGCATGACGCCGAAGACCGGGGCCAGCGCCGAGAGCAGGTTTCCGGCGATGAACAGGCCCATGAGCAGCATCAGCATGCGCTTGCGGGAGACCTTGGTGCCGAGCACGGTCATCAGCGGTGCGCCGAACACGACGCCCAGGGCGTAGCCGGTCACCAGATGGCCGGCTGTGGGGATGGAGACACCGAAGTCACCCGCGACCTCGGGCAGCAAGCCCATGATCACGAATTCCGTCGTTCCGATCCCGAAGGCCCCGATCGCGAGGGCCAGAAGCGCGAGAGGCATGGGAGAGTGGACCTTCCAAGTAGTTGCAGGAGCGCTTTAGGTGTCATCACAATAATTGCACACGCGGGTTATTTGCAAACGCCGTATATTGCGCCCTTGCTCTACCCTGGTGTCAGCAGCTCCTGGACGGAGGAAACGCCATGACAGCCACGGACCCCGCACTCACCGCCCTCGCCCAGGGCTGGTGCGCCCTCTCCCTGCTGCACGGAAAGATCGAGACGCACATCGAGCGCGCCCTTCAGGCCCGGCACGACCTGAGCGCGCGGGAGTACTCCCTGCTCGACGTGTTGAGCCGGCAGCACGACGGCGAGGGCGGCCATCTGCAGATGAAGCAGGTCGCCGACGCGGTCGTACTCAGCCAGAGCGCGACCACCCGCCTGGTCACGCGGCTCGAGGACCGCGGCCTGCTGGAGCGCTATCTGTGCCCCACTGACCGGCGCGGCATCTACACCAACGTGACGGAGTCCGGCCTCAAGCTCCTGGAGGAGGCCCGGCCGACCAATGACACCGCCCTGCGCGAAGCCCTCGACGAGGCGGCGGAGAACCCGGAACTGGCCCCGCTGGTCAGGGCGGTGGAGACGCTGAAGGCTCCCGTACCCGCCTGACGGTCGCGCCGGAATCGGCATCACCCGTTCCGGCCGCGCCTGCGTAGGGTGGCCGACATGGGAGACCTTGACATACGTGCCGCGGCGGCCGCCGACATCCCCGCGATCGTCGGCATGCTCGCGGATGACCCTCTGGGCGCGCAGCGCGAGTCGCCGGACGACCTCGGTCCGTACCTGGCCGCCCTGGAACGGCTCAGCACGGACCCGAACCAGAACCTGGTCGTCGCCGTCCGCGGAGACCGTGTCGTCGGCACGCTCCAGCTCACGATCGTTCCCGGGCTGTCCCGTCGTGGCGCCACCAGGGCGATCATCGAGGGGGTTCGCATCCACGCCGACGAGCGCGGCAGCGGCCTGGGAACCCGGCTCATCGAGTGGGCGATCGACGCCTCCCGTCGCCACGGCTGTCACTTGGTCCAGCTGACCTCCGACAACACCCGCACCGATGCCCACCGCTTCTATGAGCGACTCGGCTTCACGGCCTCACACGTGGGTTTCAAGCTGCAGCTGTGACAGCGGGACGAGGGGCTCTGTTCCACGTGGAACAGAGCCCCTCCCAGGCCCCGGACAACCGGGGCCCACCGGCCTACCGGATCCCCTGCCACCCGCCCGGTTCCACTCCACCCGGCACGGGAGCCCTTTCGTCGTACGGCTGACGCGTGAACACGAACGACCCGAGGTCGAGGTGGCTCACCGACCCGTCCGGTCGCCGTACGGGCTTCAGGAGCTCTCCGGCGTAGTAGCCCTCCAGACCCGTCCAGGTACCGTCCCCGTTCGAACGGAAGCGCGAACGCCGGCCGATGCCGGACAGCGGTTCCAGCGAGACGCCATCATCGGCCGACCACCGCAGCGCGAAGGCCTGGGTGCCCCAGTACCACTGCCCCACCAACTCCAGTACCGCCGCCGGTTCGGCTTCCCGCAGCGGCCGCCAGGGAGCGGGGATGCGAGGCTCCGCCTCCGCGACGATCCGGACGAGATCGGCGGCGACCGTGAACGGCGCCGGCCCCGAGGTGCAGTTGGCCAGGACCACCGCGGCGACATCGTCCACCACGCTGATCACCAGGCAGGCGAGAAAGCCCGGCAGCGACCCGGTGTGCCCGACGAGAGTCCGCCCGTCCTGGTGGCGGATCTCCAGGCCCAGACAGTACGCATAGCCGCTCGCCACGTCCGCCGTCCCCATCGACGCCGCCGGTGTCCTCATCTCCCGCAACGACTCGGCGCTCAGCACCCGGTCGTCACCGCCGGCCAGGAAGGCCGCGAAGCGCGCCAAGTCATCGGTGGTGGACCACAGTTGCCCGGCGGGCCCCATCCGTCCGAGATCCTCCACGGGCTCAGGCAGCATCACGTCGGCCCACGGATGCACCGCCCAGCCCTCCGCGTGCGGCGCCTCGGGATGCACGCTCGTACGACGCAGCCCCAGGGGTTCGAGCACTTCGCGCCGAAGCACCTCCTCCCACGAGGCGCCGCGCACCTTCTCGACCAGTGCACCGAGCAACGCGTATCCGGGGTTCGAGTAGTGGAACCGCCGGCCGACGGGGTGCACGAAGGGCCGCTCGCCCAGCACGTCGGCGAGGTCGGGCCGCAGGGTGCCGGGGGTCCGCTCCCACCAAGGGCCGGGTGTCTCGGCGGCCAGCCCGCCGCTGTGTGCGAGCAGTTCGGCGATGGTCGCCTCGCCCGCGCCCGTCCCCGGCAGGTGCTCCTCCAAGGGGTCGCCGAGATCGAGCACCCCCTCGTCGCGGAGCCGGAGGACCAGAACAGCGGTGAAGGTCTTGGTGATCGAACCGATCCGGTACTGGACGTTCCCGTCCGGAGCCTGCCCCTCCACCGATGTCCGTGCCCCCGTCCACACGGCTTCCCCACCCCGCACCACGGTCGCGACGAGCGACGGCGCACGCCCTTCCGCCTGGGCGACGGCGATCCGGTGCAGCAGTGCACGACGCGTTCCCGGCAACAGTTCTTCCTGAGGTGTCGTCATGCCCTCAGTCCACCAGGAACTTCACATCCTCCGTTGCCCCCCGAGCGGTGACAGGACCGCGTGGGAAGAGGGGAAGAGGGAGCGTGCGGCTCCCCCACGGCCACCGGATCACCCCGTACGACTCCGTCGGCCACGCTTCAGCTTCACCGGGCTCCCGCCCGGTGCGAACTCCGGAAGGTCGGCCGGCCGAGGTCCCCGGGCCCGTGGTGGGCGACTGCTGCTCCTGTCAGCAGGGCCCGGTGACGACCTCCGCATGACCGGTGCCACCCCTCCGCGGGGTGGTGGACCAGGCCGACAGCAGTGAGCGCGGCGCTCGGAACGTCCCGACCACCTCGGGGAAATGACATGGCGCCGGAGACCCCGCGGAAACCCGATCAGGTCTGTGCCATGTCCACGAAGCGCGAGTAGTGGCCCTGGAAGGCGACCGTGATCGTCGCGGTCGGGCCGTTTCGGTGCTTGGCCACGATGAGGTCGGCCTCGCCCGCGCGCGGGGACTCCTTCTCGTAGGCGTCCTCGCGGTGCAGCAGGATGACCATGTCGGCATCCTGCTCGATGGACCCGGACTCACGCAGGTCGGAGACCATCGGCTTCTTGTCGGTGCGCTGCTCGGGACCACGGTTGAGCTGGGAGAGGGCGATGACCGGGATCTCCAGCTCCTTGGCGAGCAGCTTGAGGTTACGGGACATGTCCGAGACCTCCTGCTGACGGCTCTCGGCGCGTTTGGAGCCGCCGGACTGCATCAGCTGGAGGTAGTCGATGATGACCAGCTTCAGGTCGTTGCGCTGCTTCAGACGGCGGCACTTCGCGCGGATCTCCATCATCGACAGGTTCGGGGAGTCGTCGATGTAGAGCGGCGCCGCCGAGACGTCCGGCATCCGGCGTGCCAGGCGCGTCCAGTCCTCGTCGGTCATCGTGCCGGACCGCATGTGGTGCAGGGCGACCCTGGCCTCGGCGGACAGCAGGCGCATCGCGATCTCGTTGCGCCCCATCTCGAGCGAGAAGATGACGCTCGGCAGGTTGTGCTTGATCGACGCGGCCCGCGCGAAGTCCAGCGCGAGCGTCGACTTGCCCATCGCGGGACGCGCGGCGATGACGATCATCTGTCCCGGATGCAGGCCGTTGGTCAGCGAGTCGAAGTCGGTGAACCCGGTCGGCACACCGGTCATCTCACCGCTGCGCGATCCGATCGCCTCGATCTCGTCGAGCGCGCCCTCCATGATGTCGCCGAGCGGGAGGTAGTCCTCGCTGGTGCGCTGCTCGGTGACCGCGTAGATCTCGGCCTGGGCCCGGTTGACGATCTCGTCGACGTCGTCGTCGGCCGCGTATCCCATCTGCGTGATGCGCGTACCGGCCTCGACCAGACGGCGCAGCACGGCACGCTCGTGCACGATCTCCGCGTAGTACGCCGCGTTGGCCGCCGTGGGCACCGTCTGGACGAGGGTGTGCAGGTACGAGGCCCCGCCGACCTTGTTGATCTCGCCCCGCTTGGTCAGCTCCGAGGCGATCGTGATGGGGTCGGCCGGCTCGCCCCTGGCGTAGACGTCGAGGATGGCCGTGTAGACGGTCTCGTGGGCCGGCTTGTAGAAGTCGTGGCCCTTGAGGATCTCGACGACGTCGGCGATGGCGTCCTTGGACAGCAGCATGCCGCCCAGAACGGACTGCTCGGCCTCGAGGTCCTGCGGCGGCACCCGCTCGAACGCGGAGCCTCCGCCGTCCCACACACCGCTGTCCCGGCCACGGTCGTGCTGCTCGTCGCGGCCACGGCCGCCGCCTTCGCGGCGGGAGGCGGGCAGACGATCACTGGGGCCGCTGTCGGCCCACGGATCGTCCAAGGGCTCGGAAATGCTCACCGAGCCACCTCCTCCCGTCCGCCGAGCGGACCTCGCCGCGCCCTCTTGTTCTACGGCACGGCACTGACAGATAAGAGGCCCAACTCCGGTTGCCGCGCGCCGGTTTTGCGGGGGTTCTCGAAGTCGGCGGACGGAGCGAGCGCCGGACCACCGTAGGCCCGTCGGCAGCGTCAGCCAATCTGGTTATCCACAGCCCCTGTGGACGACCGCCCCAATGCTGTGGAGAAACCCGCGAAACCTGTGCACGACCCGGTGGACAGCCCTGTGAACAAGACCGCAAGGCACTCCACAACACACGCCTGACCTGCACGTTTACCGTCCACCGGCTGTGCAGAAGAAAAACTTCCCCAGTCGGATCAAGATCACTTCGAGCGGCGTGCACAAGCCCGTACCCCAAGCCACGAAGTAAGGGTCATGAGAGCTTTGCATCTCTTACCTGTGGACGATTAGATTGGTGCACATGACACAGGCCCCCGCGCGCCCCCGAGCCGCCCGACGGCAGCACGACAGAGAGATCGTCCTGCTGGCCGTACCGGCCTTCGGCGCCCTCGTCGCCGAGCCGCTCTTCGTCATGGCCGACAGCGCCATCGTCGGCCACCTCGGCACGGCACAGCTCGCCGGTCTCGGCATCGCCTCGGCCCTGCTGATGACCGCCGTCAGCGTGTTCGTCTTCCTGGCCTACGCCACGACTGCCGCCGTCGCCCGGCGCGTCGGGGCGGGCGACCTCCAGGGAGCCATCCGCCAGGGCATGGACGGAATCTGGCTGGCCCTGCTGCTCGGTGCCGCCGTCATCGCCGTCGTCCTGCCCACGGCGCCGGGCCTCGTCGATCTCTTCGGCGCCTCGGAGACAGCGGCGCCCTACGCGATCACCTATCTGCGCATCTCCGCGCTCGGCATACCGGCCATGCTCGTCGTACTCGCCGCGTCGGGTGTCCTGCGCGGGCTGCAGGACACCCGGACACCGCTCTACGTCGCCGTCGCCGGTTTCCTCGCGAACGCCGTGCTCAATGTCGGGCTGGTCTACGGCGCCGGCCTCGGCATCGCGGGCTCCGCCTGGGGCACCGTCATCGCCCAGTGCGGCATGGCCGCGGTCTACCTGACCGTGGTGCTGCGCGGGGCACGCAAGCACGGTGCCTCCCTGCGCCCGGACTCCGCCGGGATCAGGGCGTCGGCTCAGGCCGGCGTCCCTCTGCTGGTGCGCACCCTCTCCCTCAGGGCCATCCTGATGATCACGACAGCCGTCGCCGCCCGCCTGGGCGACGCCGACATCGCGGCCCACCAGATCATCCTCTCCCTCTGGAGCCTCCTCGCCTTCGCACTGGACGCCATCGCCATCGCCGGTCAGGCCATCATCGGCCGTTATCTGGGAGCCGGCGACGCCCAGGGTGCCCGTGAGGCGTGCCGTCGCATGGTGGAGTGGGGCATCGCGGTAGGAGTCGTGCTCGGCGTGCTGGTGGTACTCGCCCGCCCGGTGTTCCTGCCCCTGTTCACCAGTGACGCCACCGTCAAGGACGCGGCGCTGCCCGCTCTGGTGCTCGTGGCGCTCTCCCAGCCGATCTGCGGCATCGTCTTCGTCCTGGACGGGGTTCTGATGGGTGCGGGCGACGGGCCGTATCTGGCATGGGCGATGCTGCTGACCCTGGTGGTCTTCACGCCGGCCGCCCTGCTGGTCCCCGTGCTCGGGGGCGGACTCACCGCGCTGTGGGGCACGATGACGCTCATGATGTCCGTGCGGATGCTGACTCTGTGGCTCCGCAGCCGCTCGGGCCGCTGGGTCGTCACGGGTGCGACGCGCTGACCGTTTCATGTGAAACACCGCGTTTCGCCTGCAGCACGCACCGCCCGTCGGCCGGTCTCGTCCACCTTTACACCCGTGGACACGACGACAGGGGCCGCACCCTCGAAAGGGTGCGGCCCCTGTGCTCACTGCTTCAGCGAGCGCGGCGTTCAGGCCGCGACGACCTCGATGTTGACCTTGGCGGCAACCTCGGGGTGCAGACGCACGGACGTCTCGTGAGCGCCCAGCGTCTTGATCGGCGCCCCCAGCTCGATGCGGCGCTTGTCGACCTCGGGTCCACCGGCGGCCTTGATCGCGGAAGCGATGTCGGCCGGGGTGACGGAGCCGAAGAGACGACCGGCGTCGCCGGAGCGGACGGCCAGGCGGACCTTGACCCCCTCGAGCTGGGCCTTCACCTGGTTGGCCTGCTCGATGGTCTGGATCTCGTGGATCTTGCGAGCACGACGGATCTGCTCGACGTCCTTCTCGCCGCCCTTGGTCCAGCGGATCGCGAGCTTGCGCGGGACCAGGTAGTTGCGAGCGTAACCGTCCTTGACGTCGACGACGTCGCCCGCGGCACCGAGGCCGGAGACCTCGTGGGTGAGGATGATCTTCATGAGTCGGTCACCCTTCCCTTAGCGCGCAGTGGAGGTGTAGGGCAGCAGCGCCATCTCACGGCTGTTCTTGACGGCCGTGGCGACGTCACGCTGGTGCTGCGTGCAGTTGCCGGTCACGCGGCGGGCACGGATCTTGCCGCGGTCGGAAATGAACTTCCGCAGCATGTTCGTGTCCTTGTAGTCCACGTACGTGACCTTGTCCTTGCAGAATGCGCAGACCTTCTTCTTCGGCTTGCGCACAGGCGGCTTCGCCATGATGTTTCTCCTGTGTGATCAAGAAGTGCGGGTACGGCCCGCCTAGAAGGGGGGCTCGTCCGAGTAGCCGCCACCGCCGCCGGAGCCGCCGCCCCAGCCGCCGCCCTGCTGCTGGCCACCGGCGGGAGCGCCGGTCGCCCAGGGGTCGTCGGCGGGAGCGCCGCCCTGCTGCTGGCCGCCGCCGGGGCCGCCGCCCCAGCCGCCGCCCTGCTGGCCGCCACCGCCGCCGTAGCCGCCCTGGCCACCGCGGCCGGTGGTCTTGGTGACCTTGGCCGTGGCGTTGCGCAGGCTGGCGCCGACTTCCTCGACGTCCAGCTCGTAGACCGTGCGCTTGACGCCCTCACGGTCCTCGTAGGACCGCTGCTTCAGCCGGCCCTGCACGATGACGCGCATGCCTCGCTGGAGCGACTCGGCGACGTTCTCCGCCGCCTGGCGCCAGACCGAGCAGGTCAGGAACAGGCTCTCGCCGTCCTTCCACTCGTTCGTCTGACGGTCGAAGGTGCGGGGAGTCGACGCGACACGGAACTTCGCGACGGCCGCACCGGACGGGGTGAAGCGCAGCTCGGGGTCATCGACAAGGTTGCCGACGACCGTGATGACGGTCTCGCCTGCCATGGGGGAACCTCTCGGCGGGTTTGCTGCTGGCTGCTTGTGCTGCTACTCGAGTCCCGGGACCGACTGAGCGGGAGGCTCAGTGGATCTCGGGGCGGAGGACCTTGGTCCGGAGGACCGACTCGTTCAGGTTCATCTGGCGGTCGAGCTCCTTGACGACCGCAGGCTCGGCCTGCAGGTCGATGACCGAGTAGATGCCCTCGGGCTTCTTCTTGATCTCGTACGAGAGACGACGACGGCCCCAGGTGTCGACCTTCTCGACCTTTCCGCCACCGTCACGGACGACGGAAAGGAAGTTCTCGATCAGCGGGGAGACAGCACGCTCCTCGAGATCGGGGTCGAGGATGACCATCACCTCGTAGTGACGCATGTGGAACCCACCTCCTTTGGACTCAGCGGCCACGGTCGTTCCGTGGCAGGAGGGTCGTGATGCGTTGCGCAACGATGTCTGTCAGTACAACAGCCGCCACTGACAATCGGGGTCGGTCGGCGGCCTTCCGGGCCGGCCGGGACGGACCGTGGTCCTGCCCCGCTTCTCGGCCGGCGTTGTCCGGACGGACATCGGTGCGGACGGTACAGGGTACCCACACTGCGGCTTCCGGTTGAAATCCGGCCGGGGTGCCCGTCAATCTGTACGCATCGGGTGTGTATGGCGCTACGATGCGCCGCCTTTCGCAGGAGGTGCCCTATGGCACAGGCAATGCGACCCAACACCGCCGGCGGCCTTTTCGCCACGGACGGCAAGTCCCATCCACTCCAGGGCGCCCTGCTCGCGGTGACCCTGGTGCTGGGGATCACGTCCTTCATCACGGCGATGTTCCACCATCTGCACCTGCTCAGCTCCTGGACCGGTCTGGTGGGAATCCTCACCGGCGCGTACGGCCAGTGGATCTCGGTGACGACGCGTGAGCGCTTCGGTCTCATCCTGGGCCTCGGTGCCGCGGCGGTCGGGTTCTTCCTGGGCATGGCGCACGGTGGCCTCTTCGGCGGGCTCGTCGACTGACGTCGGACACCCCTTCCGAACACCGTCGAACACCTCGCCCCGGCAACAGGCCGGGGCGAAGGCCCTGTGCGCCCATCCAGGGCGCTCCCCGGGCGCAGTAGGCTTCGCGCGAGAGCCGGAGCCCCTGACCCCATGGGGACACACCAGCCCGAGGAGCGCCCCGAATGAGCCTGACCCTGAGGACCATCAGTCGAGAGCAGCATCTGGCGTACATCCAGAGCCTGCCGTCGGCGAGTCACATGCAGGTTCCGGCCTGGGCGGACGTCAAGGCGGAATGGCGCTCGGAGAACCTCGGCTGGTTCGACGACCGGACCGGTGAGATGGTCGGCGCCGGGCTCGTCCTCTACCGGCAGCTGCCCAAGATCAAGCGCTACCTCGCCTATCTGCCCGAGGGCCCGGTCATCAACTGGTTCGCGCCGAACCTCCAGGAGTGGATCGAGCCGATGCTCGCGCACCTGAAGCAGCAGGGCGCGTTCTCGGTGAAGATGGGTCCGCCGGTGATCATCCGGCGCTGGGAGGCCTCGACCATCAAGAAGGGCATCCAGGACCCGGACGTGAAGCGTCTGCGTGACCTGGAGGCCGACTTCATCGAGCCCCGCGCCTTCGAGGTCTCCGACAAGCTGCGCCGCATGGGCTGGCAGCAGGGTGAGGACGGCGGCGCCGGCTTCGGCGACGTCCAGCCCCGCTACGTCTACCAGGTGCCGCTGGCGAACCGCTCCCTGGAAGAGGTCCACAAGAACTTCAACCAGTTGTGGCGCCGCAACATCAAGAAGGCCGAGAAGGCCGGCGTCGAGGTCGTCCAGGGCGGCTACGAGGACCTGGCCGAATGGCAGCGGCTGTACGAGATCACCGCCGTGCGCGACCACTTCCGGCCCCGCCCGCTGTCGTACTTCCAGCGCATGTGGACGGCCCTCAACACCGAGGACCCCAACCGCATGCGGCTGTACTTCGCCCGGCACAACGGCGTGAACCTGTCCGCGGCGACGATGCTGATCGTCGGCGGGCACGTCTGGTACTCCTACGGAGCCTCCGACAACATCGGCCGTGAGGTCCGGCCCTCGAACGCGATGCAGTGGCGGATGCTGCGCGACGCCTACGCGCTCGGCGCCACCGTCTACGACCTGCGCGGCATCTCGGACTCCCTGGACGAGACCGACCACCTCTTCGGTCTGATCCAGTTCAAGGTCGGCACGGGCGGCCAGGCCGCCGAATACCTCGGCGAGTGGGACTTCCCGCTGAACAAACTGCTCCACAAGGCGCTCGACATCTACATGTCGCGCCGCTGACCTCTGCTTCGTCGCTCCGACGGCTTCAACAGCTTCCACACCTCTGATACACCGCAGCCACGAGAAAGGTTCCAGGTCCGGCCATGGCGCTCACGCTCTACGTCGACACCGCGCGCTGGCGGGCGCATCACAAGCACGTGCAGGAGCAGTTCCCGGGACTCGTCCCGGTCTGCAAGGGCAACGGCTACGGCTTCGGCCACGAGCGGCTGGCCGAGGAGGCCACACGGCTGGGCTCGGACGTCCTCGCCGTCGGCACGACGTACGAGGCCGCCCGGATCAAGGACTGGTTCAGCGGTGACCTGCTGGTGCTGACGCCGTACCGGCGCGGCGAGGAGCCCGTACCGCTTCCCGACCGGGTCATCCGCTCGGTGTCGTCGGTCGACGGCGTGTACGGACTGGTCGGCGCCCGGGTGGTCATCGAGGTGATGTCCTCGATGAAGCGGCACGGCATCAGCGAGCAGGACCTGCCCCAGCTGCACGCCGCCATAGAGAACGTCCGGCTGGAGGGCTTCGCCATCCACCTCCCGCTGGACCGCACCGACGGCTCGGACGCCGTCGAGGAGGTCATCGGCTGGATGGACCGCCTGCGGGCGGCCCGCCTGCCGCTGCACACGATGTTCGTGAGCCACCTCAAGGCTGACGAACTCGTCCGGCTGCAGCAGCAGTTCCCGCAGACCCGCTTCCGCGCCCGGATCGGCACCCGGCTGTGGCTGGGGGACCACGAGGCCACCGAGTACCGCGGTGCGGTCCTGGACGTCACACGCGTCGCCAAGGGGGAGCGGTTCGGCTACCGGCAGCAGAAGGCCGCCTCCGACGGCTTCCTGGTGGTCGTGGCGGGCGGTACGTCGCACGGGGTGGGCCTGGAGGCCCCCAAGGCGCTGCACGGCGTCATGCCGCGCGCCAAGGGCGTCGCCCGCGCCGGACTCGCCACCGTGAACCGGAACCTCTCCCCGTTCGTCTGGGGCGGCAAGCAGCGCTGGTTCGCCGAACCGCCGCACATGCAGGTGTCGATCCTGTTCGTGCCGACGGATGCGCCGGAGCCGAAGGTCGGCGAGGAACTCGTGGCCCATCTCCGGCACACCACCACGCAGTTCGACCGCCTGATCGACCGCTGAGCGCACCGGGGGCGGCCGGGGGCCCGCCCTCGCACGGGCAGTGAGAAGGCCGTACACGGGTGACCCGTGTACGGCCTTTCGTCTGCCTCGGTGGTCGCGTGCCCCGGCCCGTTCGCTCAGAGCGAACTGCCCGTGGCTCCGGTCGTGCCCCACTTGACCCGTGGTCCCTCGAAGTGGACCGCGTGCCGCATGGGGTGGGCCGCGGGACCGAGCACGAACACGTCCTCGGCTCCGTCGAGCACCCCGCCCGACGGGTCGTCCTCACCCGACCGCCGTACCGGGTCCCGCTCCGGCATCAGGATGTCGCGCACGACCATGACGCACAGGTACAGCGTCCCCAGCAGATGAAGGCCGATGGCCCAGTGATAGCCGTCGGTGGGCAGTCCCTTGTGCGCGTCCCCGCTGGTCGTGTACGCGAGGTACATCCAGATGCCCAGGAAGTACGCCACCTCGCAGGCCTGCCAGACGAGGAAGTCCCGCCACTTCGGCCGGGCGAGGGCCGCCAGCGGCACCAGCCACAGGACGTACTGCGGCGAGTAGACCTTGTTGGTGAGGATGAACGCCGCGACGATCAGGAAGGCGAGCTGGGCGAACCGCGGCCGGCGCGGGGCCGTGAGCGCGAGCACCGCGACGCCCGCACAGCAGAGCAGCATCAGGAGCGTGGCGAACGTGTTGACGTTCTCGGTGCTGAGCGGATCGCTCGAGTTCTGGGCCATGATCAGCCAGAAGGACCCGAAGTCGACGCCCCGCTCCTGGCTGAACGTGTAGAACTTCGACCAGCCCTCGAAGGCGAAGAGCATGACGGGCACGTTGACGACGGCCCAGGCGACGACCGCGCCCCCCAGGGCCTTTCCGTACTCCCGCCAGCGGCCCGCGCGCCAGCACAGCACCAGCAACGGCCCGAGCAGCAGCACGGGATAGAGCTTGGCGGCCGTGGCGAGCCCGAGGAGGACGCCGAAGGCGAGGGAACGCCCCCGCGACCACATCAGCATCGCCGCGGCCGTCAGGGCGACGGCCAGCAGGTCCCAGTTGATGGTCGCGGTCAACGCGAAGGCGGGCGCCAGCGCGACCAGCAGAGCGTCCCAGGGCCGCCGGGCGTGCGTACGGGTCACGCAGACGGCGATGACGGCCGCGCATGCCATGAGCATCCCGGCGTTGGCCATCCAGTACCACTGCGCCTGGTCCTGGAGGCTGCCGCTGCCGGGCGTGAGCCAGGCGGCGACCTCCATGAACACGCCGGTCAGCACCGGGTACTCGAGGTACTGCATGTCCCCGGGGAGCTTGTCGAAGTACGGCACCAGTCCGTCGGCGAAGCCGCGCCCCTGGTAGAGGTGGGGGATGTCCGAGTAGCAGGCATGCGTGTACTGGGAGCCGGCCCCGAAGAACCAGCCTCCGTTGTAGCAGGGCGCTTTCTGCACCAGGCCGAGGGCGAACATGCCGATCGCCACGAGCGCGATGACCCGGACCGGGGACCACCAGGACGTCCCGGTCAGGGCACGCCGCCCGAGCGGACCGCCGATCAGCTCACTGCCGGCGGCGGCGACCCGGTCCTCCCGGGTCGGCCGTACCGGCTGGGGCTCGTGGTCGCTCGCTTGCGTCGATTCTCCACTGGGCATGTCGCACATCCTGCCGTACGCGGCCGGGGATACGCCGAGGGCCGCCGTACCCGAGGGGTACGGCGGCCCGTGTTTCACGTGAAACACCCAAACCGGGCGATAGGCGGGCTAGCTGCCCGGACCTCCGAAGAGACCACCACCGTTGTTGTTGCCGTTGCCTCTGTTCTCCCCGGGCTCATCCGAGTCCGTGGGCGTCGGCGACCCGGTCACTCCTCCGTCCGTGCCACCGGTGTCGGCACCGCCCGTTCCGGTGCCGCCCGTGTCGTCGTCGTCCTTGCACCTGAAGTCGAACGGCCTGCACGTGTTGGTGGCCGTAGGAGTCGGAGTGGTCTCGGTCTCCGTGGGCGTCGGACTCGTCGACGGGGTCGCCTCCTCGGTTTCGGTGGGCGTGGGGGTGGGCGTCGGCGTCGGATCGTCGTTGATGATCACCCCGATGGGCTCGGGGATCGGGAACTTCTTCGCCGGCTGCCCCTTCAGCGCATTCCCCATGTAGTCCGCCCAGATTTCGGACGGGAACGAGGAACCGTGGATCTTCTTCTGGCCACCCGTTCCGAACATCTTCAGGAACTGGCGGTCCTTGATGGTCTCGTCGTCGGGGTACCGGAACATGCTGATCGCGGTGGACAACTGCGGGGTGTACCCGACGAACCAGGCGGACTTGTTGCCGTCGGTCGTACCGGTCTTTCCGGCCACCTCGCGGCCGTCGAGCTGGGCGTTGCTACCGGTTCCCTCTTCGACGACGGTCTTCAGGACGTCCGTGATGTTGTCGGCGACCTTCGCGGTGAACGCCTGCTCCGTCACCGTCTTGTGGGTGAAGACCGTGCCGTTCTTGCTCGTCACCTTCTTCACCGAGAACGGCTCGCGCTGCTTGCCGCTCGCCGCGAACGTGGCGTACGCGCCTGCCATGCGGATCGCGCTGGGGTTGGAGGTACCGATGGAGAACGAGGGGTAGTCGGTACCGGCGAGACTGCTCTCCAGGACACCGGCGTCGACCGCCGCCTCCTTCACCTTGTCCAGGCCGACGTCCATGCCGAGCTGCACGAAGGAGGAGTTCACCGAAAAGCGCATCGCCTCACGCAGGTCGATCTTGTAGTCGGGCGGCGAGCCGTATGTCTTGTCGCCGTCATTGACCTGTTCCCACTGCTCGCCCTTCTCGTTCTGCCAGACGTTCCCGTTGTACTCCTGGATCTTGAGCCTGTTCTTGCCGTTGTAGAGGCTCTTCGGGGACACGAGGGTGCGCTCGTCCTGTGCCTGCACCGGGTCCAGGTCCGGGTCCCGGACGCCCCACTTCATGGCCGCCGCCAGCACGAACGGCTTGAACGTCGAACCGACCTGGGCACCGGTCTCGTCGGCGTTGTTGGTGAAGTGCTTGGTCGCGTCCTCACCGCCGTAGATGGCCTTGATCGCGCCGGTCGCGGGGTCCACCGATGCCCCACCGAACTGGACGTGGGTGTCCGTGTCCGGTCGCTCCTCGGGCTTGATGTTCTTCTTGTAGACCTTCTTGATCGATTTCTCGAGTTCCTCGACCTTCTCCTTGTCGAAGGTCGTGTAGATCGAGTAGCCGCCCTTCGCCAGATCGGCCTCGGTGATGCCGGTCTCTTCGCTGTTGTTGATGATGTACGCCTTGGCCAGGTCGACGAGGTAGCCGGTCTGACCGCTCAGCGCCGTGTTCGACCGCGGGTTCTGCCACTTGGGCAGCTTGGTGTGCTTGGCCCGCTCCTCGGCACTCAGGTGCTCGTACTCGACCATCTTGTCCAGCGTGTCCTGCATCTGCCTCAGGGCACGGGCCCGGTTCTTCTCGGGAGTGGCCTCGACCCGGTCGATGGAGCTCGCGCCGGCCGGGTCGTAGTAGGTGGCGCCCTTGAGCACCGCCGCCAGGAGGGCGCACTCGCCCGCGTCCAGGTCCTTGGCGTCCTTGTTGAAGTACGCGCGGGAGGCCGCCTGGATCCCGTAGGCCCCGCGACCGTAGTACGCGGAGTTCAGGTAGCCCTCGAGGATCTTGTCCTTGGGCTCGGTGGTGCCCACCTTGACCGAGACGAAGATCTCCTTGAACTTCCGGGAGATCGTCTGCGACTGGTCGTCCAGCATCGCGTTCTTGACGTACTGCTGGGTGATCGTGGAGCCACCCTGCGTGTTGCCGCCGCGGGCCATGTTGAACAAGGCGCGGGCGATGCCCTTCGGATCGATGCCGCTGTCGCTGTAGAACGTCTTGTTCTCCTGGGAGATGACGGCGTTCCGCATGTCCTTGGGGATCTGCTCGAGACCGATGATCTGGCGGTTGCGCTCACCGCCCGTGGCGACCATCGGCGAGTCGTCGGACCAGTAGTAGACGTTGTTCTGCGCCGTGGCCGTCAGGGCGAGGTTGGGCACCTCCACCATGGCGTAGCCGATTCCCGCAACGGCCACCAGACTTCCGAAGAAGCCGATGCAGAGCCCGGAGACGAGTTTCCAGGACGGCATCCAGCGGCGCCAGCCGTCCTTGTCGTAGCGGGGATAGTCGATCATCCGCTTCTTGCCGGGAGGCGCCGCGCGCCCTCTGCCACGTCCGGGCCCGGTGGAACCGGCCCGGCGGCTCCCGCCTCTCTGTGCCGCGCGTCGCGCCTCGGCGCGACTTCCATACGTACGGCCCTCATCCCCCGGGCCGCGGGCACCCGACCCATAGGAATCGGACGGAGACCCGGTGGCGCCTCGCGGTGCCGCGCGGCGGCCGGAGGACGAGCCGGACTGGCCGCGTCGGGCCGCGGCACGTCCGCCTCCCTGCGGCTGCGGCGGTTTGCGACGGTGCTCGCTCATCGAACGACTACTCCTCGGGCAGGCGCACCCTTGCGCGCCTGGCAACGGCGGCTGGTTTCCGGTCCCCCCGAAGTACGGATGCGGCGCTTTCCGCATTCACCCGTACTGCACCGGGGACAGGGACGTCCCCGGGCGTCACTCGGTTCCCGGTGGTCTGCATGGCGCACAGACTACGCATCGCCAAAACCCTCCGAGCACAGAAGTTCACCTCAAATCAGGCAACTTGGTCCTTGTGAATCGATGATGTGATCCCGTTCACCCCACCTCCCCTTGTCGCATCCGGGAGGCCGTTCTATCGTCGTGATGTATCGAGTCGATACATCAGCTCGACATAAGGGCGGCGATGGGCCGGACACGGGCCCGTCACGGCAGGGCCGCGGCAGAGGGGAGGCGACGATGAGCCGGCGTTCCGGGATCCTCGAGTTCGCCGTACTCGGTCTGCTCCGCGAATCTCCGATGCACGGCTATGAGCTGCGCAAACGACTCAATACGTCACTGGGTGTGTTCCGTGCGTTCAGCTACGGGACGCTCTATCCCTGCCTCAAGACGCTGGTCGCCAACGGCTGGTTGATCGAGGAACCGGGGAACACCGCCGAGGACGCCCCCGCCGCTCCGCTCACGGGCCGTCGCGCCAAGATCGTCTACCGGTTGACGGCGGAAGGTAAGGAGCACTTCGAGCAGCTGCTCTCCCAGACGGGGCCGGACGCGTACGAGGACGAGACCTTCGCCGCGCGGTTCGCCTTCTTCGGGCAGACCTCCCGTGATGTGCGCATGCGCGTCCTCGAGGGCCGCCGCAGCCGGCTGGAGGAACGCCTCGAGAAGATGCGTGCTTCCCTGGCCCGCACCAGGGAGCGCCTCGACGACTACACGCTCGAGCTCCAGCGCCACGGGATGGAGTCCGTGGAGCGCGAAGTGCGCTGGCTGAACGAGCTCATCGAGAGCGAGCGGGCAGGGCGGGACCTGAAGGGGTCCGCCACCGGGGGGTCCGCTCAGCAGGACACCACATCTGGAGCGACGGGCGGCCTGCCCCGGCCCGGGGACGACCCCCGGCCGGATACGCCCGACGACACCGCCACGTGAGACCCCACTCAGGGCCTCACTCGTACACACAGGGAGCAACCGGAATGGGTTCGGTTCGCGTAGCCATCGTCGGCGTGGGCAACTGCGCCGCATCGCTGGTGCAGGGAGTCGAGTACTACAAGGACGCCGACCCGGCGTCCAAGGTGCCGGGCCTGATGCACGTCCAGTTCGGCGACTACCACGTCCGCGACGTCGAGTTCGTCGCCGCCTTCGACGTGGACGCCAAGAAGGTCGGTCTCGACCTCGCGGACGCCATCGGCGCCTCCGAGAACAACACCATCAAGATCTGCGACGTCCCCCGCACCGGTGTGACGGTCCAGCGCGGCCACACCCTCGACGGTCTCGGCAAGTACTACCGCGAGACCATCGAGGAGTCCGCCGAGGCGCCGGTCGACGTCGTCCAGGTCCTCAAGGACAAGCAGGTCGACGTCCTGGTCTGCTACCTGCCCGTCGGCTCCGAGGACGCGGCGAAGTTCTACGCCCAGTGCGCCATCGACGCCAAGGTCGCCTTCGTCAACGCCCTCCCGGTCTTCATCGCCGGCACCAAGGAGTGGGCGGACAAGTTCACCGAGGCCGGGGTTCCGATCGTCGGTGACGACATCAAGTCCCAGGTCGGCGCCACCATCACGCACCGCGTCATGGCGAAGCTGTTCGAGGACCGCGGCGTCATCCTGGACCGCACGATGCAGCTGAACGTCGGCGGCAACATGGACTTCAAGAACATGCTCGAGCGCGACCGCCTGGAGTCCAAGAAGATCTCCAAGACGCAGGCCGTCACCTCCCAGATCCCCGACCGGGAGCTCGGCGAGAAGAACGTCCACATCGGCCCGTCCGACTACGTCGCCTGGCTGGACGACCGCAAGTGGGCCTACGTCCGCCTCGAGGGCCGCGCCTTCGGTGACGTCCCGCTGAGCCTGGAGTACAAGCTCGAGGTCTGGGACTCCCCGAACTCCGCCGGTGTCATCATCGACGCCCTGCGCGCCGCGAAGATCGCCAAGGACCGGGGGGTCGGTGGCCCGATCCTGTCGGCCTCCTCGTACTTCATGAAGTCCCCGCCGGTGCAGTACTTCGACGACGAAGCCCGCGCGAACGTCGAGAAGTTCATCCAGGGCGAGGTCGAGCGCTAGGACCCGCTCACCGTGGGCAGAGGAGGGTCTCCGGGGTCGCACGTCCCGGAGACCCTCCCCGTATGTGAGGCTGAGCCCCATGGCCGTCGTCCGTGACCTGCGCGTCCTGCTGCGTTTCCAGGGCTTCAGACGTCTGCTCGCCGTCCGGCTGCTCTCCCAGGGCGCCGACGGCGTCTTCCAGGTCGCCCTCGCCGCCTATGTGGTCTTCTCGCCGGAGAAGCAGACGTCGGCCGCGGCGATCGCCTCCGCGATGGCGGTCCTGCTCCTCCCGTACTCGCTGGTCGGCCCCTTCGCCGGAGTGCTGCTGGACCGTTGGCGCCGCCGCCAGGTGTTCCTGTACGGCAACCTGCTGCGCGCCCTGATGGCCACGGTGACCGCCGTCCTCATCCTCGGCCGGGTCCCCGACTGGCTCCTCCTCCTCTCCGCCCTGTGCGTCACCGCCGTCAACCGCTTCGTCCTCGCCGGACTGTCCGCCGCGCTTCCGCGCGTGGTCGACGCCGAACGACTGGTCATCGCCAACTCCCTCTCCCCGACCGCCGGGACACTCGCCGCGACGGCGGGCGGCGGCCTCGCCTTCCTCGTCCGTCTGGTCATCGCCGACTCCGACGCGGCCGTGGTGCTCGTGGGCGCGGCCCTGTATCTGTGCGCGGCCGTGGCGTCGCTGCGCATCGCGAAGGAACTCCTGGGCCCGGACCGCGCCTTGGTGCATCCGCGGCTGACCACGGCGCTCACCGGGACGGCGCGCGACCTGCTGGCAGGCTTGCGCCACCTCGCCGCGCCGCCGCGCAGGGAGGCCGCCTGGGCGCTCACGGCGATGTCACTGATGCGGTTCTGCTACGGCGCCATGCTCGTGATGCTGCTGATGCTGTGCCGGTACGCCCTGACCTCGACCACGGACGAGGGAATCGCCCTGCTGGGGCTGGCGTTGGGCGTCTCCGGAGCCGGCTTCTTCGTCGCGGCCGTCATGACGCCCTGGGCCGCGGGGCGACTCGGTCCCGGCCGCTGGATCATGGTGTGCTCCGGGTCCGCAGCGGTTCTGGAACCCGCGCTCGGCCTGCCCTTCGCCTCGGGTCCGCTGCTGGCAGGGGCGTTCGTCCTGGGCCTGACCACCCAGGGCGCGAAGATCGCCACGGACACGATCGTCCAGTCCTCCGTCGACGACGGCTTCCGTGGCCGGATCTTCTCCCTCTACGACGTCCTGTTCAACGTGGCTTTCGTCGGAGCCGCCGCCGTGGCCGCCCTGATGCTGCCGCCTGACGGCCGATCGGTCCCGCTGGTGATAACAATCGCCGTTATCTACGGGGCAGTAGCTGTGGTTACGGCCCGTTTTGAGCACCAATAAGTGTCACATCAATGCCACAGAGGCCTTTTGAGCTACAGAGTTGTCAGTGGTGGCCGATAGCTTACGTGCGTCTTATCAACGCACCATTCGCGTCACGCATCCACGTTCTAGGGGGACCCCCAGTGACCACTCCGCCGCCCCAGGGCAACCCTTTCGCGCAGGGCCAGCAGCAGCCCCACGGCCAGCCCCAGGGCCAGGCTCCGTACCCGCCCCAGGGCGGTTTCCCGCAGCAGGCCGGTCAGCCTGGGTTCCCCCCTCCGGGTGCTCCCGTTCCGCCGGAGCAGCCGCGTCGCAAGCTCAGCTTCAAGACGATCAAGAACATCGTCATCGCCGTAGTGGTCGCCGGTGTGGCCATCGGTGGTTTCATCGCCAGCCGGGACGACGCCAATACCGCCGCGGTCGGCGACTGCATGAGCCGCGGCAGCACGGACGACAACGACCCGGACCTCGAGGTCGTCGACTGCGGCTCCTCGAAGGCGCAGTACACGGTGCTCGCCAAGGTGGAGGGCAACTTCTCCGGTATCACGGCTCAGAGCAAGTGCGAGGCGGCGTCCAAGGACTTCCAGTACGTGTACACGGAGACCAATGGCAGCAAGAGCTTCCTCCTCTGCCTGAAGGACAAGTAAGACAGACGACGGAGGGCGGTGTTTCACGTGAAACACGACCCCGTTTCGCGGGTTCAGCCCTGCCGTTCGGCCCACCACTCCTTGAGCGCCTTGACCGCCGCATCGTGCTCCATCGGGCCGTTCTCCAAGCGGAGTTCCAACATGTGCTGGTACGCCTGCCCGACGGCCGGCCCCGGCTTGATCCCCAGGATCTCCATGATCTGGTTACCGTCGAGATCCGGGCGGATGGCGTCCAGCTCCTCCTGCTCCTGAAGCTGGGCGATCCGCTCCTCCAAACCGTCGTACGCGCGCGACAACGCGGCGGCCTTGCGCCGGTTGCGTGTGGTGCAGTCCGAGCGGGTCAGCTTGTGGAGCCGATCCAGGAGCGGACCCGCGTCCCGGACGTAGCGGCGGACGGCGGAGTCCGTCCACTCTCCCGTGCCGTAGCCGTGGAACCGCAGATGGAGCTCGACGAGCCGTGAGACGTCCTTCACCAGCTCGTTGGAGTACTTGAGCGCCGTCATGCGCTTCTTGGTCATCTTCGCCCCGACCACCTCGTGGTGGTGGAACGAGACCCGTCCGTCCTTCTCGAAACGGCGTGTGCGCGGTTTGCCGATGTCGTGCAACAGGGCCGCCAGGCGGAGGGTCAGGTCGGGGCCCTCGTCCTCAAGGGCCATCGCCTGCTCCAGAACGATCAGCGTGTGGTCGTAGACGTCCTTGTGCCGGTGGTGCTCGTCACGTTCCAGACGCAGGGCCGGCAGCTCGGGCAGCACATACTCCGCGAGCCCGGTCTCGGTCAGCAGGGTCAGACCCTTGCGCGGGTGAGAGGAGAGGATCAGCTTGTTCAGCTCGTCCCGGACGCGCTCGGCGGAGACGATCTCGAGGCGCCCGGCCATCTCCTTCATCGCCGCCACGACCTCGGGCGCCACCTCGAAGTCGAGCTGAGCGGCGAAGCGTGCGGCCCGCAGCATCCGCAGCGGGTCGTCGGAGAAGGACTCCTCGGGCGTGCCCGGGGTGCGCAGCACACGCGTCGCGAGGTCGTCGAGGCCGCCGTACGGGTCGACGAACCGCTTCTCCGGGAGCGCGACGGCCATCGCGTTCACGGTGAAGTCACGGCGGGCCAGATCCTCCTCGATGGAGTCGCCGTACGACACCTCCGGCTTGCGCGAGGTGCGGTCGTACGCCTCCGACCGGTAAGTGGTCACCTCGATCTGAAAGCTTCGATCAGCGTCTCCGACGCGGGCTTCCTTCTGCGCCCCGACCGTCCCGAAGGCGATCCCGACCTCCCAGACGGCGTCCGCCCAGGGGCGCACGATCTTCAGCACGTCCTGTGGGCGGGCGTCGGTCGTGAAGTCCAGGTCGTTGCCGAGGCGGCCGAGCAGTGCGTCCCGCACCGAACCGCCGACCAGGGCGAGTGAGAACCCGGCCTCCTGGAAACGGCGGGCGAGGTCGTCGGCGACAGGGGCTACCCGCAGCAGTTCACTCACGGCGCGGTCCTGCACCTGGCTCAGGGCACTGGTTTCTTCGTTGGCGTTCGGCACAACAGAAGAGGGTACGTGGCGCGGGCGGCCGGAATCTCCTCCATTCCGCGCCTACGGCCCCCGTCGATACGTGCACAAAGCCTCCGCTTGGGACGCGGGGCCCTACTCCTCTTCATACGGTCGCATACGGGGCAGGCCGACTCTGTCCCCGATCTTGCGGAACGGTCCGCGGCACTTCCCCTCAGCGAGCATCGTTACCATGCGTGGACGCACATTCCGACGACCACTGACGACGACGAGGGACGGGCGAGCGCGTGGCCGAGGCGGCAGACTTCCAGGGGACCCGTCCCTCACCTGCCCTCCGTCGGCTGCGGCGCATCGGAGCCCTGCTCACCGGAGGGCTCCTGCTGGCGGGGCTCCTCCAGCTACCGGCCGCGGCCCCCGCGGACGCCACCGGGCAGGGCACGCCGCAGGCCGCCTCCGGCGTCGGCTCGGTCTCCGTCTCCGTGGACTCGCTCACTCCCAGTGCCCCCACCGAGGGGGACACCGTCACCGTGACGGGCACGGTGACCAACAAGAGCAAACAGACGGTCACCGACGCCCGCGTCGGCCTGCGGGTGGGCCCGCTGCTGAACACCCGCTCGGGGATCGACAGCCTCGCCCGGAACAGTGACGACGTCCAGAGCGTCGTCAGCCCCGAGATCGGCGGCAAGTACTCCGAGGAGTTCCCCAGGCTCACCCCGGGCGTCTCGCGGCCCTTCAGCATCTCCGTCCCGGCCGCCAAGCTGGACCTCGGGGAGGACGGCGTCTACCCGCTGGCCGTGTCGCTCGCCGGGCAGACCCCCGCGCAGCCCTGGGAGCAGGTCCTCGGCGTCCAGCAGACCTTCCTGCCGTGGCAGCCCGGGAAAACCGGCACCCGGACGAAGACGACGTTCCTGTGGCCGTTGATCTCCACCGCCCACATGACGGCGGAGACGGGTTCGAACGAGCAGCAGACGCCGCTCTTCCGCGACGACGACCTCGCCGAGGAGATCTCTCCGGGCGGACGGCTGGACCGCATGGTGGCACTGGGCCGGGACCTCGACGTCACCTGGGTGATCGATCCGGACCTGCTGGCGTCCGTCGACGCGATGACCGAAAGGTACGAGGTACAGGGCGAGGGTGACACCGACACGGTCGGCAGCCATCAGGCGGTCGCCAAGCGATGGCTCGCCGAGGTGCAGCAGGCGGTGGCGGACCGGGAGGTCGTCGCGCTGCCGTTCGGCGATCCCGACCTGGCCTCCCTCGCCCACACCGGCACCGCTGTCACCGGCTCACTGAGCCACCTCAAGGAAGCCACCGGCGTCGCCTCGGACACGGTGGAGTCGATCCTCCACGTGAAACCCACCACGGAGTTCGCCTGGCCCGTCAACGGCGCGGTCGACCCCTCCATCGTCAAGGTCGCCACGTCCGCCGGCGCCGACAAGGTGATCGCCCGCAGCGACACCTTCGAGGAGAGCGGCGACCTGTCGTACACGCCTTCCGCGCCCCGTCCCATCGGCGGCGGCACCACGGCCGTCGTGGCGGACGCCCGGCTCTCCACGGCCTTCCAGGGCGACATGACCAAGGCCTCCACGTCCACGCAGGCGGTGCAGCGGTTCCTGGCCCAGAGCCTGACGCTCGGCCTCCAGACGGGCAAGCAGCGCAGCGTCGTCGTCGCCCCGCAGCGCACCCCGTCCGCGAGCCAGGCCCAGACGATGGCCGAGGCGCTGGCCGCCCTCCAG
This sequence comes from Streptomyces viridosporus, assembly GCF_002078235.1. GTDB lineage: Bacteria > Actinomycetota > Actinomycetes > Streptomycetales > Streptomycetaceae > Streptomyces > Streptomyces viridosporus. Next base: position 29,598 of record NZ_MSGP01000062.1, on the reverse strand, counting down.
GACAGGGCCTGGTCCGAGTCCCAGGACCTCACGGCGGCCGCGAGGACCAAGCCGGACCCCGCCGCCACCACCAAGGTTCCCTCGGCCTCCGCGTACCCCTCCTCGCTGCGCAGGCACGAGCTGCCGCGGTCGGCGTTCGAGCAGATCGCGAGGACGCAGGACAAGCTCGACAGGTTCAAGGTGATCCTCTCCGACCAGTCCCGGGTGGTGACCCCGTTCGGACGCGCCCTGAACCGGGGGATGTCCGTGTCCTGGCGGGGCCGGAGCACCGAGGCCGCGGTCTACCGGAGCGGTGTCGAGGCGTATCTCGACACGCTCATCGACCAGGTGAAGCTCATCGACAAGTCGGAGACGAAGCTCTCCGGCCGCAGCGCCACGATCCCCGTGACGGTCCAGAACAACCTGGTGCAGGGCGTCGAGCACCTGGTGCTGCGGCTCTCCTCGACCAACCCGACCCGTCTCGAGATCGGTGGGGACGCCTACGAGGAGCAGCCCATCGCCGTCTCCGGCGGGCACAGCCAGTCGGTGAAGTTCACCACGTCCGCCAACGCCAACGGCCGGGCGACGGTGGTCGCCCAGCTGTACACCCAGGACGGTCAGAAGTACGGCGACCCCGTCACCTTCGACGTGAAGGTCACCGAGATCACCGCCACGGTGATGCTGGTCATCGGCGGCGGCGTGCTGCTGCTCGTCCTCGCCGGCTTCCGTATGTACACGCAGCGCAAGCGTGCCGCGGCCCGCGAGGCCGAGGAGCAGCACGACGAGGCGGGCAAGGACGTCGACGGCGCACCGAACCCGGGAGCCTCCGCTGCGCGTCTCGAGGAGTCCGGTGCCGGTGCACGGGCAGACACGCCGGAGCAGCCGGGTGACCCGGCACCGGACACCGCACCGGAAAGCGCAGACCCGTCCGGCACGGGTGAGAGAGTGGACCGTTGAGGATGTCGTGGCCGGTGGGCCGGGGACGATGAGGTGGGGTAAACCATGAACGCGCCGTACGACGGTGACCGCGGCCATGCCGCGGGCAACTCGGGCCACCCCGAGTCGGATCCCCCCGAGGGTCCGCCGCCCGGGCACGACCAGGCGCCGCAGCCGTCCGCCGACCCGTACCTCCGGGACGCCTACGGCCAGGATCCCTACCGGGCGCAGGACATCGCCGCCCAGGATCCCGTCGCGGAGGCGCTCTACGACCGTGCCGCGCACCCTCCGCCTCCTCCGGGCACGTACCCCCCTCAGCAGCCGCTCTACGGGCAGCCGCCCCAGTCGCCGTACGCCCCCGATCCGCGGGTGTGGGCCCAGACCCCCGCACCGGAGCCGGACGGGCCGACGCAGTACCTGCCGTACGGCGACGATCCGCGCACGACGCAGTACGTGGGCGTGGACGACCTGGTCGGCCAGGCCGGGGACCAGCGCCGCGAGTCGGACGCCTTCGCCCACCTCTTCCACGACCAGCAGCAGAGCGGTGCCTTCCCCGACCAGCAGCAGGGCGGTGGACACCCCGGCCGGCCGCCGGCGGCGGGTGTCCGGCAGCCCTACGCGTCCGCCGCATCGGTGGCCGGCCCGTCCGCGGCCCCCGGCCACTACGCGGGGGCCACGCCCCCTCCCGCCGCCGAGGCTCCGGCCCCGGAACCGGCTCCCGCGCCCGCTCCGAAGAAGGGCGGACGGGCCGGAGGCCTGCTGAAGTCCAGTGCCGTGATGGCGGCGGGCACGATGGTGTCCCGCCTCACCGGATTCATCCGGTCCGCGATGATCGTCTCGGCGCTCGGCCTCGCTCTGCTGGGTGAGTCGTTCCAGATCGCGTACCAGCTGCCGACGATGATCTACATCCTGACCGTCGGCGGTGGCCTCAACTCCGTCTTCGTGCCGCAGCTCGTGCGGGCGATGAAGGACGACGAGGACGGAGGCGAGGCGTACGCGAACCGCCTGCTGACGCTCGTCATGGTGGCCCTGGCCGCGCTCACCGCCCTCGCGTGGCTGGCCGCCCCGCTCCTCGTGCGCGCGTTGTCGAACCCGGTCGCCAACGACCCCGCCGCCAACGACGTCGCCGTCACCTTCACCCGCTACTTCCTGCCCTCGATCTTCTTCATGGGCGTGCACGTGGTGATGGGTCAGATCCTCAACGCCCGCGACCGGTTCGGCGCGATGATGTGGACCCCGGTCCTGAACAACATCGTCATCATCGTCACGCTCGGCGTGTTCATCTGGGTCTACGGCACCGCCGCCGACTCCGGCATGACCGTCGAGAACATCCCGCCGGAGGGCGAGCGGCTGCTCGGCGTGGGCGTCCTCCTCGGCCTGGTGGTCCAGGCCCTGGCGATGATCCCCTACCTCCGCGAGACCGGGTTCCGGATCCGTCTGCGCTTCGACTGGAAGGGCCACGGTCTCGGCAAGGCCGCCATGCTCGCCAAGTGGACGATCCTGTTCGTCCTCGCCAACCAGGCGGGCGCACTGGTCGTCAGCCAGTTGGCCACCGCGTCGGTCGTCGACACGAAGATCGCCGGCACGGGCTTCAGCGCCTACGCCAACGCCCAGCTGATCTGGGGCCTGCCCCAGGCCATCATCACGGTCTCCCTGATGGCCGCCCTGCTGCCCCGTATCTCGCGCTCCGCGGCCGAGGAGGACGGTGGCGCCGTCCGGGACGACATCTCCCAGGGCCTGCGCACCACGGCCGTCGCGATCGTGCCGATCGCCTTCGGCTTCCTCGCGCTCGGCATCCCGATGTGCACGCTGATCTTCGGCTCCTCGGGCACCGGCGCGGCCACCAACATGGGCTACATGCTGATGGCCTTCGGTCTCGGTCTGATCCCGTACTCCGTGCAGTACGTCGTCCTGCGCGCCTTCTACGCCTACGAGGACACCCGGACCCCCTTCTACAACACGGTCATCGTGGCTGCGGGCAACGCGGTCGCCTCGCTCATCTGCTTCTTCGTGCTCCCGGCCCGCTGGGCCGTGGTCGGCATGGCCGCCTCGTACGGTGTCGCCTACGCGCTCGGCGTCGGCATCGCCTGGCGCCGGCTGCGCCAGCGGCTGGGCGGGGACCTGGACGGCGCCCGGGTGCTGCGCACGTACGCCCGGCTGTGCATCGCCTCGGTGCCGGCCGCGTTGCTCAGTGGCGCGGCCTGCTACGGCATCAGCCAGACGCTCGGCCAGGGGGTCGTGGGCTCGTTCGCCGCGATCCTGGCCGGCGGGGCCGTCCTGCTCGGCGTCTTCTTCGTCGCCGCCCGCCGGATGCGCATCGAGGAGCTCAACTCCCTGGTCGGCATGGTCCGCGGACGCCTGGGACGCTGAGGCAGGGGGTAGGCGCACAACCATCGTCAGCCACCGCGTGTCGTGCATAGCGGCGGACTGTGGGCACAATTGGTTTCGGCGTGGGACGGCGCGCAACGGACGCCGGTCCGCGCGCAATGGATGGGGAGGCAGGGAACGACGGTGGCGGAACGGAGCACAGCTGCCGTCGACGTGGCAGACAACAGCGGCGACCAGTCGCTGACCGCACAGGCGGACCAGTCCACGGCCGACGGGGTGGCCAAGAACCGGGAGCGGGACACGGACAGCGACGAGGCACAGGAGAGCACCGGGACCGACGGTCCCGGAAAGACCTCGCCGCCCGAGCTGCACAGTGGTCACAAGCTGGCCAGACGCTACCGACTCGAGGAGTGCGTCACCCGTCTGGACGGGTTCAGCAGTTGGCGTGCCGTGGACGAGAAGCTCCGCCGTGCCGTCGGCGTGCACACCCTGCCCGCGGACCACTCGCGTGCCCGGTCCGTCCTGGCTGCGGCCCGCTCCTCCGCCCTGCTGGGCGATCCCCGCTTCGTCCAGGTCCTGGACGCCGTCGAGGAGAACGACCTCGTCTACGTCGTACACGAATGGCTCCCCGACGCCACCGAGCTGACCACGCTCCTGGCCGCCGGCCCGCTGGAGGTGTACGACGCCTACCAGATGGTCAGTCAGGTCTCCTCCGCCATGGCCGCGGCCCACCGCGAGGGCCTCGCCCATCTGCGCCTGAACCCCAACGCCGTACTGCGCACTTCGACCGGCCAGTGGCGCATCCGCGGCCTCGCCGTGAACGCGGCGCTACGCGGCATCGGCTCCGACACCCCGCAGCGCACCGACACCGAGTCCATCGGTGCCCTCCTCTACGCCGCTCTCACCCAACGCTGGCCGTACGAGAACGACGCCTACGGCATGTCCGGTCTGCCGAAGGACATCGGTCTGATCCCGCCGGACCAGGTGCGGGCCGGTGTCCACCGCGGCCTGTCCGAGCTCGCGATGCGGGCGCTCGTCAACGAGGGGGCCACCGCCTCACGTCATGAGTCGCCGTGCACCACGCCGGAGGAGCTGGTGAAGGCGATCGGTGAGATGCCCCGCATCCGCCCGCCGGAGCCCGCGTTCACCACCCCGCCCGAGTACCAGCGCACGACCTACCAGCAGGGCACGTACGGCCGTCCGGCGCCGCGTCCCGGCGCCACCCAGCCGGTTCCGGTTCCGCCTCCCCCGCTCCAGAGCCGCACCGGCAAGGCGCTGAAGTGGGCCGTCTCGGCCCTGCTGATCGCCGCGCTCGGCCTGGGCAGCTGGCAGCTGGCGGACGCCCTCATGGACCAGGGCGGCAAGGCGGACGAAACGAACGAGACCCAGACGACGGACGGGGACGACAGGAGCCCGAAGAAGCCGGTGAGCGGCAAGCCCATCGCCATCGAGAGCGCCCGTGACTTCGACCCGTTCGGCTCCGACGGATCCGAGAACCCGAGGGACATAGACAAGGTCTACGACAGCGTTCCGGGTACGTACTGGCAGACGAGCTACTACGAGAGCGCTGACCTGGGCCGACTGAAGCCGGGCGTGGGTGTCATCCTCGACCTCGGCAAGACCCAGCAGATCGGGAAGGTCACCGTTTCCTTCATGGGGAACACATCGGTCGAGCTCCGCGCCGCCTCCAGCGGTGCCGGGGGGCAACCGACGTCCTTCGACGCCTACACCAAGGTTGCCGAGGGGACGGGCGACAGCGTCACCCTCAAGCCCGAGAAGGCGCTCGAGTCCCGGTACTTGCTGGTCTGGCTGACCGAGCTGCCGGTACAGGCGGACGACGGCAAATGGCGCGGCAGGGTCGTGGACGTCAAGGTGAGCAGCTGAGGTCTTCTGCACCCAGGGGAAGGGGGACCAGTGGCGGACGCCGGCGGATACGACAGGGAGAGCGATCAAGACCTGCTCGCCCGCCACGTGGAGGGCGACCCCGACGCCTTCGGTGAGCTCGTGCGCCGTCACCGCGACCGGCTCTGGGCCGTGGCCCTGCGGACGCTGGGAGACCGGGAGGAAGCCGCAGACGCGGTTCAGGACGCCCTTGTATCCGCCTACCGGGCCGCCCACACCTTCCGCGGCCAGTCGGCCGTCACCACATGGCTGCACCGGATCACGGTGAACGCCTGTCTGGACCGTGCCCGCAAGGCGGCTTCCCGGAAAACCGCCCCGGTCGACGACACCGAGCGCCTGGAGCAGCTGCTGGAGCCCCATGAGTCCGCCTCGGCGCCTGCGGAGCGCAATGATCTGCACCGCCAGCTGATCGAGGCGATGGGCACGCTCCCGCCCGATCAGCGAGCGGCCCTCGTCCTCGTGGACATGCAGGGCTATCCGGTCGCCGAAGCCGCCCGCATCCTCGACGTGCCCACCGGCACGGTGAAGAGTCGCTGTGCCCGGGGCAGAGCCAGGCTCCTGCCCTTGCTCGCCCACCTGAGGTGGGAGGGCGCCGACGAGGGAAAGGAACAGGAGGGGGAACGGAACCGGATGCAGGGAGCATCCGTCCCACCCGCAGCAGGACCGCGTCGAGCGGATCCCCCAGACACAGGATCGAGTGACCCGGCGGCATTGAAGGGCGGAGGTGGGCGAGCGTGACGTCGACGACAGGCAAGGCGGAGCACCCGGACGTCGCGGAGATCTCCGACCTCACCGAAGGTCTTCTTCCACCGGCCCGGACCGCCGATGTGCGCCGGCATCTGGACGAGTGCGAGCTCTGCGCGGACGTCCATGCTTCGCTCGAAGAGATCCGGGGCCTGCTCGGCACCCTGCCGGGCCCGCCCCGCATGCCCGCCGAGGTCGCGGGGCGCATCGACGCCGCACTCGCGGCAGAGGCCCTGCTCCATGCCACCGCACCGGACACCGAGGAAGCCCTCGACACGTCTCCCGGGGCGCTCAGCGACGAGCCGACACATGTTTCACGTGAAACGTCGACGCCTCCGGACCGACCGACCGGGCGTCCTCGCTCCTCCACCACCGGTCCGGGCCGCAAGACCCGTCTGCGGGGAGGCCGTCGACGGGTCGCCGTCCTGGGAACCGTGTTCACCGTCGCCGCGCTCGGGCTGGGGTCGGTGGTGCTGTCGTCCTGGAACGACGGCACAGGGCCGAGTGAAGAACCGCGTACCACCGCCGCGGACACCTTCTCCGAGGGAAAGCTGGAGAAGCAGGTCACCGACCTCCTCGCGCAAAGTCAGCAGGAAGGTGGCGGCTCCCGGACTCCGGACACCTTCGGAACACAGTCGGAGTCCGGCGCCGCCCGCCCCAAGGTCCTCAAGCAGCCCGCGGTACCGGGATGTGTCCGTGAAGGCATCGGCAGCAATGACGCCGCGCTCGCCACCGAGCAGGGCAGGTACAAGGGGAAGGAGGCGCTGCTCGTCGTGCTCCCCGATGCCTCTGACGACACCCGTGTGACCGCGTACATCGTCGAGGCGACCTGTGTGGACAACCCCTCCTCGGGCACTGCGGCGAAGGTTCTGCTGAAGCACTCCTACCTGCGCTCCTGACGAGCGGCGCTTCGTCTTTCCCCACGTGGTCACCCGTGCGACAAGGGGCCGCCGTGCGCCCCTCCCGTGACCGTCTCCGCCGTGCCCGGGCACGGCGGGAATGCCCGCCCCTTAGGATCCGTTGGGTGGGGTGAGAGTCCTGAAAGAAGCTCCCACCGGTCGAACGACGCAGACCAGAGACGAGGAAACAAGCCGTGAGCGACGTCCGTAACGTGATCATCATCGGCTCGGGGCCCGCCGGCTACACGGCGGCGCTCTACACCGCCCGTGCGTCGCTGAAGCCCTTGGTGTTCGAGGGGGCTGTCACCGCCGGCGGTGCCCTGATGAACACCACCGAGGTGGAGAACTTCCCTGGCTTCCAGGACGGCATCGTGGGCCCCGAGCTCATGGACAACATGCGCGCCCAGGCGGAGCGCTTCGGTGCCGAGCTCGTTCCGGACGACGTGGTCGCCGTCGACCTGACCGGTGAGATCAAGACCGTCACGGACACCGCAGGCACGGTGCACAAGGCGAGGGCCGTCATCGTCGCCACGGGTTCGCAGCACCGCAAGCTCGGCCTGCCGAACGAGGACGCCCTCTCCGGCCGTGGTGTCTCGTGGTGCGCCACCTGTGACGGCTTCTTCTTCAAGGACCAGGACATCGCCGTGATCGGCGGTGGCGACACCGCGATGGAGGAGGCCACCTTCCTCTCGCGCTTCGCCAAGTCCGTGACGGTCGTCCACCGCCGTGACACCCTGCGCGCCTCCAAGGCGATGCAGGAGCGCGCCTTCGCCGACCCGAAGATCTCGTTCACCTGGGACAGCGAGGTCGCCGAGGTCCAGGGCGACCAGAAGCTCTCGGGCCTGAAGCTGCGCAACGTCAAGACCGGCGAACTCTCGGACCTGGCAGTGACCGGCCTGTTCATCGCGATCGGCCACGACCCGCGGACCGAGCTCTTCAAGGGCCAGCTGGAGCTGGACGAGGAGGGCTACCTGAAGGTCGAAGCGCCCTCGACGCGCACGAACATCGCCGGTGTCTTCGGCGCCGGCGACGTGGTCGACCACACCTACCGCCAGGCGATCACCGCGGCCGGTACGGGCTGTGCCGCCGCTCTCGACGCCGAGCGCTTCCTCGCCGCCCTCACGGACGGGGAGAAGGCCGAGCCCGAGAAGACCGCTGTCTGACCCCACCCACCGCCTCACGCATCAACCCAGTTAAGGAGCCCGCCGTGGCCGGCACCCTGAAGAATGTGACCGACGACTCCTTCGAGCAGGACGTCCTCAAGAGCGACAAGCCCGTCCTGGTGGACTTCTGGGCCGCCTGGTGCGGTCCGTGCCGCCAGATCGCTCCCTCCCTCGAGGCCATCGCCTCGGAGTACGGGGACAAGATCGAGATCGTCAAGCTGAACATCGACGAGAACCCGGGGACGGCTGCCAAGTACGGCGTCATGTCCATCCCGACCCTGAACGTCTACCAGGGCGGAGAGGTCGCCAAGACCATCGTCGGGGCCAAGCCGAAGGCTGCGATCGTTCGCGACCTCGAGGAATTCATCGCTGAGTGAGGGCGGACCGCCTCGTCGGCGGCGCATGTTTCACGTGAAACACGAATGGGCTGACCCCACGGGTCAGCCCATTCGTATGAGGTGCCTCAGAGGGGACGCAACGCCGGTTCTTTCTGCACAGCCCCGAGCAGCCGGTCCAGCGCCATCTCGACGTCTTCCTTCCAGGAAAGTGTCGTCCTCAGTTCCAGTCTCAACCGGGGGTAGGCGGGGTGCTGGCGGACCGTCTTGAAGCCCACGGCCAGCAGATGGTCGGCGGGTAGAACACAGGCAGGTTCCTTCCAGCGGGCATCACCGAAGGCCTCGATCGCTCTGAAGCCCCGGCGCAGCAAGTCCTTCGCCACCGTCTGCACCATCACCCGGCCCAGTCCTTGTCCCTGGTAACCGGGCACGATGAACGCGGTCATCAGCTGCACCGCGTCGGGCGACACGGGGCTGGTGGGGAACGCCGTGGAACGTGGCACATAAGCGGGGGGAGCGTAAAGAACGAAGCCCACAGGAACGTCATCGACATAGACGACCCTCCCGCAGGATCCCCAGTCCAGGAGGACGGCTGAGATCCACGATTCCTTCTCCCACGCGGATGTGCCGGCTTTTACCGCTGCCTCACCGCTGACGGGGTCGAGCTCCCAGAAGACACACGAGCGACAGCGCTGGGGGAGGTCCTGAAGGTTGTCCAGCGTGAGCGGTACAAGCCGACGCCCCATGAAGGCTGTTCCTCGCTTCCTTCGCCCGCTGCCTCACGGGCGGCTGTCAGAGCACTCCGTTCCCTGAGCAGGCTGCCGATGAATCCGCCGACGGCGCCCACCCCCAGCCCCGCGCTCACCAGTCCGGTACGGCTCGTCATTCGCATGGCTTCTGCCTTGGTCTCAGAGGTACTGCCGGGTAGATGCGCCGTATCGAACGCATCGTATCCATGAAGCGATTCCACCGATACCGCCAAAAAACAAAGGGCGGACCATGTTCCGGTACACACCGGACAGGGTCCGCCCTGGTCGGCTGATCTCCTGGACCAGCCGAGGGGATCAGGAGTCCGTCTCCTCGGAGTCGTCTTCCACCAGACTCTTCTGCAGGACGGGGCCCTCGCCGGGGGCAAGTGTGCCGAGGATGCGCTCGAGGTCCTCCATGGAGGCGAACTCCACGGTGATCTTGCCCTTCTTCTGGCCCAGGTCGACCTTCACCCGCGTCTCGAAGCGGTCCGAAAGACGCGTGGCCAGATCCGTCAGCGCCGGAGAGACCCGGGCACCCGCCCGCGGTCCCTTGGACCGCTGGGTCTTCTGAGGCCGCGAACCCATCAGGGTCACGATCTCCTCGACAGCACGCACCGACAGCCCTTCGGCCACGATCCGGTGAGCCAGCCGTTCCTGCTCCTCCGAGTCCTCGACGGACAGCAGCGCGCGTGCGTGTCCGGCGGAGAGCACTCCGGCGGCGACTCGACGCTGGACGGCCGGCGAGAGCTTCAGCAGACGCAGTGTGTTGGACACCTGCGGACGGGACCGGCCGATCCGGTCCGCCAGCTGGTCATGCGTGCAGTTGAAGTCCTTCAGCAGCTGGTCGTAGGCGGCAGCCTCTTCCAGCGGGTTCAGCTGAGCACGGTGCAGGTTCTCCAGCAGCGCGTCCAGGAGGAGCTTCTCGTCGTCCGTGGCGCGCACGATCGCCGGGATGGCCTCCAGCCCCGCCTCACGGCAGGCCCGCCAGCGACGCTCACCCATGATGAGCTCATACCTCGCGGGACCCACCTGCCGTACGACCACCGGCTGGAGGAGACCGACCTCCTTGATGGAAGTGATCAGCTCGGACAGCGCGTCCTCGTCGAAGACCTCACGTGGCTGCCGGGGGTTCGGGGTGATGGCGTCGAGGGGGACCTCGGCGAAGTGGGCACCGACAGAAGGTGCGGGCGTGGCCGAGGCACCGTTCGCCGACGGGTCCTCGTTCTCACGTGGAACAGGCGGCAGCATGGTCACCTTCGCGGCTGCCACTCCTCGCTCGTTCGGCAGCACGGGGACCGCTGTGGGAGATGTCGAAGCAGTGCCTCCGGCCACAGCCGGCGGCACCGTCTTCTCTGTGGGTGCGGCAGGGATCAGTGCGCCGAGACCACGGCCCAGCCCCCTCCGTCGTTCGCTCACTGGACGCCCTCCACCATGTTCGGACCGTTCTGCTGTGCGCCGATGTGTGCCTGTGAGGCGTCATAGCCGATCCCGACGCCCTTCAGCGCGATCTCTCGTGCCGCCTCGAGGTAAGAGAGGGCACCACTCGATCCAGGATCGTAAGTCAGCACCGTCTGCCCGTAGCTCGGGGCCTCCGAGATACGGACAGACCGGGGAATGCTCGTCCGTAGCACCTCGTCGCCGAAGTGGGTGCGCACCTCTTCCGCGACCTGTGACGCGAGCCGCGTACGGCCGTCGTACATGGTGAGCAGGATCGTCGATACGTGCAGCGTCGGATTGAGGTGGCCCCGCACCAGGTCGACGTTGCGCAGCAGCTGCCCCAGACCTTCCAGGGCGTAGTACTCGCACTGAATGGGGATGAGGACCTCTTGGCCCGCCACCATGGCGTTGACCGTCAGCAGGCCGAGGGAGGGCGGGCAGTCGATGAGGATGTAGTCCAGCGGCTGCTCATAGGCCTGAATCGCTCGCTGCAGCCGGCTCTCCCGCGCCACCAGCGATACGAGCTCGATCTCCGCACCGGCGAGATCGATCGTGGCGGGCGCGCAGAAGAGTCCTTCGACATCGGGAACCGGCTGGACGACCTCCGCCAACGGCTTGCTCTCCACCAGCACGTCATAGATGGAGGGGACCTCGGCGTGGTGGTCGATTCCCAGGGCGGTGGACGCGTTGCCCTGGGGGTCGAGGTCGATCACCAGAACACGGCCACCGTGCAGAGCGAGTGAAGCGGCCAGATTGACGGTGGTCGTCGTTTTACCGACGCCGCCCTTCTGATTGGCGACCACGATGACGCGGGTCTGCTCGGGTCGTGGCAAGCCCTCACCGGCGCGGCCCAGAGCCTCCACCGCCAACTGGGCAGCACGACCGATGGGAGTGTCGTCCATCGGGGGCGGTGTTTCACGTGAAACATCCACCCCCATCGACTCGGTACGGGGACCGGGGACCGGATCGGTCATCGGTCCCGCGATGTTGGCGTCGGACCGCAAGGATTCACTCTCCTCGACTTCAGGCTCGCAATGAACAGAGCCTCCCATGCCTTCAGGGTCGTGAACCAGTGAGACCTGACGTTCTGTGGAGAAATCCACCTCTGTGGACAGCTCCGTGCCCCTGGGGGAGGCCTGTGTCTCGCCGGGTGCCGACCCCGTCCCGAGTGAACCGAGAGGCTTACGGCCCCGAGGTTCGGCCGCAGCGCGGCCCCGATTGATGATGCCGTGCAGCAGTGAGCGATGTTTCACGTGAAACACGATGCACAGCGGCCGGTGCCGCACTGCCGCGACACTCCGGCATGCAGAGGTTTGGCAGCTTGTGTGGAGTACGTCTGGTTCTCAGGATAGGTCGTGATCCCCCGTAGACGGATCGCGCTCTAGCCCCGGCGCCGACGAGCCCGCCCCGTCCGGGCAGCCTTCGCGCGTTTCGCAGCGAACCGCACACCGCCGGGGCTCTCCCCGACCTCGACCCGCACCACGGTGGACATCGGGTCCACCACGCCTTCGCCCACATGAACGATCGACGTCGCCACGGCACCGAGCTTGCTCAGCGCCGTCGCCGCGCTCTTCAACTCCTCCTCGGCGGCGTCGCCCTTGAGGGCGAGCATCTCCCCGTACGGCCGAAGGAGGGGGATGCCCCAGGTGGCGAGGCGGTCGAGCGGTGCTACGGCACGCGCCGTCACGACATGCACCGGAGGCAGCTTCCCCATGACCTCCTCGGCCCGGCCGCGCGCGACCGTCACATGGTCCAGGCCCAGCAGCTCCACGACCTCGGTCAGGAAAGTGGTACGCCGTAGCAGTGGTTCCAGCAGTGTGATCTTGAGGTCCTCCCGGACCAGCGCCAGTGGAATGCCCGGCAGGCCGGCACCCGAGCCGACGTCGCACACCGTCACCCCTTCCGGTACGACCTCCGAGAGCACCGCGCAGTTCAGCAGATGCCGCTCCCACAAGCGGGGCACCTCGCGCGGACCGATCAGACCGCGCTGCACGCCCGCCTCGGCGAGCAGCTCCGCATACCGGACCGCATCCGCGAAGCGATCACCGAACACCTCGCGTGCCTGCTCGGGCGCGAGGGGAAGCTCCGCTGCCTCCGTCACGGGGGGACCTTCCTTCCGTACCGTGCCGACACAGGAAGCCGACACCAGAATCACAGAACTATCAGGCTGACAAAGTTCGGCCCCGCCTGCGCTACAGACGGGGCCGAGGAAACATGGAGCCGGTCAGGCGGGAAGTACGACGACGAAGCGCTGCGGCTCCTCGCCCTCGGACTCGCTGCGCAGGCCTGCCGCCTTGACCGCGTCGTGCACGACCTTGCGCTCGAACGGGGTCATCGGGTCGAGCTTCACGGGCTCACCGCTGCTCTTGGCCTCGGCGGCGGCCTTCGCGCCCAGCTCGGACAGCTCCGTGCGCTTCTTGGCACGGTAACCGGCGATGTCGAGCATGAGGCGGCTGCGGTCCCCGGTCTCCCGGTGCACGGCCAGGCGCGTGAGCTCCTGGAGCGCCTCCAGTACCTCGCCGTCGCGACCGACCAGCTTCTGCAGGTCCCGGCTGCCCGTGTCGCTGATGATCGAGACGGAGGCGCGGTCCGCCTCGACGTCCATGTCGATGTCGCCGTCGAGGTCGGCGATGTCGAGCAGACCCTCCAGGTAGTCCGCCGCGATCTCGCCTTCCTGCTCGAGGCGGGTCAGGGTGTCTGCGCCCTCGGCAGCAGCGGAGGTGGTGCCTTCCGTCACGGGATGGACTCCTTCTTACTTCTTGGACGGGGACTTGGGCCGCTGCGGACCCTTGCGCTGCCCGGACTGGGCCCTGCTGCGGGTACTGCCGGCGGTCTTGGCGCTGCCCTTCTTGGCAGCAGCGGCGGGCTTGCTGTCGCTCTCGGGCTCGTCGGACTTGGTCAGCGAGGTGCGCTCATCGGCCTTGGTCGGGGCCGACTGGCGCTGGGCCTTCGTCTGCCGCTTGGGCTGCTGCCGCTTGGGGGCCCCGGTGGTGGGCGTCCCGTCCTCGGCCTGGGCTGCGGCCGTGGCCTCGCTCTTGATCACCGTGCCGTCGCTCTGGGCCGCGAGGCCCGCCTTGTTCAGACCGTTGATGAACTTGCGCTCGTACTCGTTGCGGTCCCGGCCCTTGGCGACGATGGCCTTGACGATGGCCCGCTCACGACGGTTACGGGTCTTGCCGTTACGCGCGACGTGCTTGGAGAGACGCTCCAGGTACGCGGCCTGGGCCTTGGAACCCGGGGTGGGGTTGTTGTGGATGATGTACATCTGCTGGCCCATGGTCCACACGTTGGTGGTCAGCCAGTAGACGAGGACACCGACCGGGAAGTTGATGCCGAAGACGGCGAAGATGACGGGGAAGACGTACATCAGCATCTTCTGCTGCTGCATGAACGGCGTCTTCACCGTGGTGTCGACGTTCTTCGTCATCAGCTGGCGCTGCGTGTAGAACTGCGACAGCGACATCAGAACGATCATGATCGCCGTGACGACGCGGACATCGGTCAACGAGGAGTTGAGGGCCGCGACCTTCTCCGAGCTGTCCGTGAACTTCGCCGCGAGCGGGGCACCGAAGATGTGGGCCTTCTGGGCGCTCTCCAGCAGGCGCTCGTTGATCACACCGATGGTGTCGTTCGACGCGATGCTGTTGAGCACGTGGTACAGGGCGAAGAAGAACGGCGACTGCGCCAGGATGGGGAGGCACGAGGAGAGCGGGTTGGTGCCCGTCTCCTTGTACAGCTTCATCATCTCTTCGGACTGGCGCTGCCGGTCGTTCTTGTAGCGCTCCTGGATCTTCTTCATCTCCGGCTGGAGCGTCTGCATCGCGCGCGTCGCCTTGATCTGCTTCACGAAGAGCGGGATCAGACAGATGCGGATCAGGATCACCAGGGACACGATGGACAGGCCCCAGGCCCACCCGGTGTCAGGTCCGAAGACGGCCCCGTACACGCTGTGGAACTGGACGATGACCCAGGAGACGGGGGTTGTGATGAAGCTGAAGAGGCTGGCAATCGTGTCCACTGATCATGCTCCTTGGGCATGGGACGGGGTCTCTGCGGCCGGGCTCGAAGGACTCGTCGGACTGGTGGGAGGAGTCTGTCCTTCGGTGGCCGGTTCGGCGGCGGAGGGCCCGCCCCTGCGTGCACGCCAGGCGTCACGCAGCATTTCGTGCCACCGCGGGCGCTTGCGCGGCGGAACATGGTCCACACCACCCAGCGACCACGGGTTGCACCGCAGGATGCGCCAGGCCGTGAGTGCCGTGCCCTTGATGGCACCGTGCCGGTCGATGGCCGTGTAGCCGTAGTGGGAACACGACGGGTAGTACTTGCACACCGGCCCCAGCAGTGGACTGATCGTCCACTGGTAGATCTTGATCAGAGCCAGCAGCGGATACTTCATCGCGCGCCCCCTCCCAGCAGCCGCTGCAGGGCGGCATCCAGGTCCTGGGCCAGCTGTGCGTGGTCGGCGTCGCCCGCCGGGGGCAGCGCTCGTACGACTACCAGGCTACCGGGGGGCAATTGGTCGACTCGCTCGCGCATCAGATGGCGAAGCCTGCGCTTCACCTTGTTGCGCACCACCGCGCCCCCCACAGCCTTGCTCACGACGAAACCCGCACGCGACGGGGGAGCGCTCTCCCCAGGCGCATGCGGGTCCGTGGCACCGCTACGAAGATGGACGACGAGGTGCTGGCGCCCGGCCCGGCGCCCCCGTCGTACCGCGGTCGCGAAATCCTCGCGCCGCCTCAGCCGGTTCTCGGTGGGCAGCACGATGTCATGACCTGACCGGGATCAGGCGGACAGACGGGCGCGACCCTTGCTGCGGCGGGACGCGAGGATCGCGCGGCCGGCACGGGTGCGCATACGCAGCCGGAAGCCGTGGGTCTTCGCGCGACGACGGTTGTTCGGCTGGAAGGTGCGCTTGCTCACTCGGGGGCTCCAGAAGAAATCGGGGTTTGCGGGGTGCCGTCCTGGCTGTCACCGTGCGCCCACGAGAAGCTCGCGTTACGCCCGAGTGCACCGCTGACCGATCGCCTTGAGCGATCTGTGCCCATCGGAGGCAGGCGGCAGCAGCCATCGACAACTCGACCTCGTTACGGTACGCGCGGCCGCGCCATTCGGTCAAACCAGTGGTCACCGGGAGACACTTGTCCACAGCCTGGGGACAACAACTTGAACCGTACCGGTCGCCCTGACTACCTTGGCTGGACTCCGATTCGTTCCCTTGACCCTCCACCACCCGATTTACATCCCGACCCGTCCCTCGCATCACACGTTCGAGGGGCCTGTGAGAGAGCGTGCCCTGTGGCTGACGTACCTGCCGATCTTGCCGCAGTGTGGCCACGCGTACTGGAGCAACTCCTCGGCGAGGGCCACGGGCAGGGGGTCGAGAGCAAGGACGAGCACTGGATCCGGCGCTGTCAGCCGCTCGCGCTGGTCGCCGACACCGCCCTGCTCGCCGTTCCGAACGAGTTCGCGAAGGGCGTGCTCGAGGGCCGCCTCGCCCCCATCGTCAGCGAGAGCCTGAGCCGCGAGTGCGGTCGTCCGATCCGGATCGCGATCACCGTCGACGACACCGCGGGTGAACCCCCCGCCCCGCCGGCGCCCCGTCCGCAGCCGCGCTACGAGGAACCGGAACTCCCCACCGTCCGCCCGGACCGCCCCGAGCGGCAGGACCGGCCGGAACGCGAGCCGTACGAGTCGTACGAGGGATACGACGGTTACGACGGGTACGGCCGCCGCCGCGTCGACCAGCAGCCGGGCCCCTCGGGCGACCAGCTCCCCACCGCCCGTCCCGCCTACCCCTCCGAGTACCAGCGCCCGGAGCCGGGCTCCTGGCCGCGGCCGGCGCAGGACGACTACGGCTGGCAGCAGCAGCGCCTCGGCTTCCCGGAGCGGGACCCGTACGCCTCGCCACCGCCGCAGGACGCCTACGGCCCGCAGGACGCCTACGGCGGCCCGCCCCCGCCGGACTACCGTCCGCAGCCGATGGAGCGCCCGGCCTACGACCAGCAGCGCTCCGACTACGACACGTCACGCGGGGACTACGAGCCACGCGGGGACTACGAGCGCGGTGACTACGACCAGCGCGACGCCGTGCGCCGCGAGCTGCCGGAACCACCCCCCGGCTCCGGGCACGTCCACCGCGGCGGCCCCGTCGGACCGAACCTGCCCACCACCGGGGCGCCCGGCCCGCTGGCCGCGCAGCCCGCGCCGGCGACCGGTCCCGGTGAGCCGACCGCGCGGCTGAACCCGAAGTACCTGTTCGACACGTTCGTCATCGGCGCGTCCAACCGTTTCGCCCACGCGGCCGCGGTCGCCGTCGCGGAGGCCCCGGCGAAGGCGTACAACCCGCTCTTCATCTACGGGGAGTCGGGGCTCGGCAAGACCCACCTGCTGCACGCGATCGGGCACTACGCGCGGAGCCTCTACCCGGGCACGCGCGTGCGGTACGTGAGCTCGGAGGAGTTCACCAACGAGTTCATCAACTCCATCCGCGACGGCAAGGGCGACAGCTTCCGCAAGCGCTACCGCGAGATGGACATCCTGCTCGTCGACGACATCCAGTTCCTGGCGGACAAGGAGTCGACGCAGGAGGAGTTCTTCCACACCTTCAACACGCTCCACAACGCCAACAAGCAGATCGTGCTCTCCAGCGACCGGCCGCCCAAGCAGCTGGTGACGCTGGAGGACCGGCTGCGGAACCGTTTCGAGTGGGGCCTGATCACCGACGTCCAGCCGCCGGAGCTGGAGACGCGCATCGCGATCCTGCGCAAGAAGGCGGTGCAGGAGCAGCTGAACGCCCCACCGGAGGTGCTGGAGTTCATCGCCTCCCGGATCTCGCGGAACATCCGCGAGCTGGAGGGCGCGCTGATCCGGGTGACGGCGTTCGCCTCGCTCAACCGGCAGCCGGTGGACCTCGGGCTGACCGAGATCGTCCTGAAGGACCTGATCCCGGGGGGCGACGACTCGGCTCCGGAGATCACCTCGACGGCCATCATGAGCGCGACCGCCGACTACTTCGGGCTCACGGTCGAGGACCTGTGCGGCACCTCGCGCGGGCGCGCGCTGGTGACCGCCCGGCAGATCGCCATGTACCTGTGCCGGGAGCTGACGGACCTGTCCCTGCCGAAGATCGGCGCGCTGTTCGGCGGACGCGACCACACCACGGTGATGCACGCCGACCGGAAGATCCGCAACCTGATGGCCGAGCGGCGCTCCATCTACAACCAGGTCACCGAGCTCACCAACCGCATCAAGGCCGGCTGAGCGCCGCCGCACGGACACCCGAGGGCGTCCCCGGAACACCTCCGGGGACGCCCTTCTGCCGTCCGCCGACGAGACGGACGGAGGCCGGCCGACAGCCAACAGCCGACAGCCGACAGCCGACAGCCGACAGCCGACGACCGAAAACCGACGACCGGCCCGCTGTCTGCCGGCAACCGGTCCGCCGTCCACTGTTCGATTACGCAGCCGGGTTACGGCCGTCCTCCACAGATTCGGTGACTTTTTCCCGTCCACATCCTGGGGACCGCGAAGTTATCCCGACTCTGTCCACAGCTCCCCCGGCCGAGGCGCCATCGAACCAGGTCAGCCCGCTGTGGATTCGTGGATCAACGATCTCCACAGGCTGTGGACAGAGCGGCGGTCCACAGCCTGTGCACCGGGCTGTCCACCGGTGACCCACAGATCGGAGCCCGTTGTCCCCAACGATCACCGCTTTCTCCACACGCCTGTCCACTGTTCGGCAACACGACGTGCGTCCTCACCGCATCGAGTGAAAGGCGTCACATCGAGGTACCGCAGGGGCCTGTGGGAAAGACTGCCAAAGCTGGGGACGGCTCTGGGGAGAACTCGCCCCGCCCTGTGCACGGGGTGTGCAGAACTTTCCGTTCTCCACAAAGACCCCCGGTTGTCCACCGCTCCGGCCCACAGGGTCCGTGGATAAAATCACCGGGCTGAGCTGGGGAAACAGGGTTATCCACGGTATCCACAGGCCCTACTACTACTCCCGACCAGAGAGAGCGGGGAATTCGCTTCGAAGAGGGCCCTGTGCACAACTCGCTGTCCCGACCCCGGCTGCCCCTCGCCGTGACTTGACCCCGAGGGGCACCTACTGTCAGTGCGGTGCGTCAGACTGGTCCCCGGTGCTCTTCCCCTCACAGGGGGCGACGACACCGAGTCAGACGACGAAAGCCAGGCAGGGCGAGAAGCGCCGGCAACAGCAGGAGGCGGCAACAGTGAAGATCCGGGTGGAACGCGACGTACTCGCGGAGGCAGTGGCCTGGGCGGCGCGCAGCCTCCCGGCCCGTCCGCCGGCCCCTGTCCTCGCCGGCCTGCTGCTGAAGGCCGAGGACGGCCAGCTGAGCCTGTCCAGCTTCGACTACGAGGTCTCCGCGCGAGTCTCGGTCGAGGCGGAGGTCGAGGAGGAGGGCACCGTCCTCGTCTCCGGCCGTCTGCTCGCCGACATCTCCCGCGCCCTCCCCAACCGGCCGGTGGAGATTTCCACAGACGGTGTACGGGCGACGGTGGTGTGCGGCTCCTCGCGGTTCACCCTCCACACCCTGCCCGTGGAGGAGTACCCGGCCCTGCCCCAGATGCCGAACGCGACGGGCACGGTCCCCGGCGAGGTCTTCGCCTCCGCCGTGCAGCAGGTCGCCATCGCGGCCGGCCGCGACGACACGCTGCCCGTCCTCACCGGTGTGCGCATCGAGATCGAGGGCGACACCGTGACGCTGGCCTCCACCGACCGCTACCGCTTCGCGGTCCGCGAGTTCCTGTGGAAGCCGGAGAACCCCGACGCCTCGGCGGTCGCCCTGGTGCCCGCCAAGACGCTGCTGGACACCGCCAAGGCGCTGACCAGCGGCGACCAGGTGATCCTGGCGCTGTCCGGGTCGGGTGCGGGCGAGGGCCTGATCGGTTTCGAGGGCGCGGGCCGCCGTACCACCACGCGGCTGCTGGAGGGCGACCTCCCGAAGTACCGCACGCTCTTCCCGACCGAGTTCAACAGCGTCGCCGTGATCGAGACCGCCCCCTTCGTGGAGGCCGTCAAGCGGGTGGCCCTGGTGGCCGAGCGCAACACCCCGGTGCGGCTGAGCTTCGAGCAGGGCGTGCTCATCCTGGAGGCCGGTTCCAGCGACGACGCACAGGCTGTGGAAAGGGTGGACGCCCAGCTCGAGGGCGACGACATCTCGATCGCCTTCAACCCGACCTTCCTGCTGGACGGCCTGAGCGCCATCGACTCCCCGGTGGCCCAGCTGTCGTTCACCACGTCCACCAAGCCCGCGCTCCTCAGCGGCAGGCCCGCGGTGGACGCGGAGGCGGACGAGGCCTACAAGTACCTGATCATGCCGGTGCGACTCAGCGGCTGACGCCGTCCCCACTGTGCACAGCTGTCCACAGCTGTGCACAGTGCTTCCGGGCGACCCGGCGGACGGCCGGACCGGGCCGGGCCCTGGAAGCGGCTGTGGAGGAAACCGCAGGTGGGCGTGCGTATGAGCGCGTATGCCCACAGATGTGCGTGAGCGTCCGGGTTTAGGCTCTGGGCGGGTACGTAAGTGCCGCGGCACGGCCGTGCCGCCACGTCACGTCGCAACCTAAGGAACACAACTGATGGAGCTCGGTCTCGTCGGCCTCGGCAAGATGGGCGGCAACATGCGCGAGCGGATACGCCGCGCGGGCCACACCGTCTTCGGATACGACCGCAACCCGGACCTCGCCGACGTCCACAGCCTGGAAGAACTTGTGGGCAAGCTCGAGGGCCCGCGTGTGGTGTGGGTGATGGTCCCGGCCGGCGAGCCCACCCAGTCCACCGTCGACGCGCTCGCCGAGCTGCTCGAGCCCGGCGACGTCGTCGTGGACGGCGGCAACTCCCGCTGGACGGACGACGAGAAGCACGCCGAGCAGCTGGCGGCCAAGGGCATCGGCTTCGTCGACTGCGGTGTCTCCGGCGGCGTCTGGGGGCTGGAGAACGGCTACGCGCTGATGTACGGCGGCGACAAGGAGGACGTCGCCAAGGTGCAGCCGATCTTCGACGCCCTCAAGCCCGAGGGGGACTTCGGTTCGGTGCACGCCGGCAAGGTCGGCGCGGGCCACTTCGCGAAGATGGTCCACAACGGCATCGAGTACGCCATGATGCAGGCCTACGCCGAGGGCTGGGAGCTGCTGGAGAAGGCCGATTCGGTGACCGACGTCCGGGAGGTGTTCCGTTCCTGGCAGGAGGGCACCGTCATCCGCTCCTGGCTGCTCGACCTCGCGGTGAACGCCCTCGACGAGGACGAGCACCTGGACCGGCTCCGGGGTTATGCCCAGGACTCCGGTGAGGGACGCTGGACGGTGGAGGCCGCCATCGACCACGCGGTGCCGCTGCCGGCGATCACCGCCTCGCTGTTCGCGCGGTTCGCCTCCCGTCAGGAGGACTCTCCGCAGATGAAGATGATCGCCGCGCTGCGCAACCAGTTCGGCGGCCACGCGGTCGAGAAGAAGTAAGCAACACCCGAGGGCTGGGGAGGCCGGCGAAACGCCCATGCACGTCACGCATCTGTCGCTGGCCGACTTCCGTTCCTATCCCCGGGTCGAGGTCCCGCTCGACCCGGGGGTCACGGCCTTCGTCGGGCCCAACGGGCAGGGCAAGACCAACCTCGTCGAGGCGGTCGGCTATCTCGCCACCCTGGGCAGCCACCGCGTCTCCTCCGACGCCCCGCTGGTCCGCATGGGCGCCGACCGCGCGATCATCCGCGCCCAGGTCCGGCAGGGCGAGCGGCAGCAGCTGGTCGAGCTGGAGCTGAACCCGGGCAAGGCCAACCGCGCCCGCATCAACCGGTCCTCGCAGGTCAGGCCCCGTGACGTGCTCGGCATAGTCCGGACCGTCCTCTTCGCCCCCGAGGACCTCGCCCTGGTCAAGGGCGACCCCGGCGAACGGCGCCGCTTCCTGGACGAGTTGATCACCGCGCGCTCCCCGCGCATGGCCGGCGTCCGCTCCGACTACGACCGGGTGCTCAAGCAGCGCAACACCCTGCTGAAGTCGGCCGCGCTGGCCCGTCGGCACGGCGGCCGCACCATGGACCTGTCCACCCTCGACGTGTGGGACCAGCACCTCGCGCGCGCGGGCGCCGAGCTCCTCGCCCAGCGACTGGACCTGATCACCACACTCCAGCCGCTGGCCGACAAGGCGTACGAGCGGCTCGCCCCCGGCGGCGGACCGCTCTCCCTGGAGTACAGGCCCTCCGCACCCGGCGAGGCCCACACGCGCGAGGACCTGTTCGAGCAGCTGACGGCCGCCCTCGCCGAGGCCCGCAAGCAGGAGATCGAGCGGGGCGTCACCCTGGTCGGTCCGCACCGCGACGACCTGCTGCTCAAGCTGGGCCGGATGCCCGCCAAGGGCTACGCCTCCCACGGGGAGTCCTGGTCCTACGCGCTGGCATTGCGCCTGGCCTCCTACGACCTGCTGCGGGCCGAGGGCAACGAGCCGGTGCTGGTGCTCGACGACGTCTTCGCCGAGCTGGACACGCGCCGCCGGGAGCGGCTGGCCGAGCTGGTCGCGCCCGGCGAGCAGGTCCTGGTGACCGCGGCCGTCGACGACGACGTCCCCCATGTGCTGTCGGGAACGCGGTTCGCGGTGGCGGAGGGGACGGTGGAGCGCGTATGAGCGAATCCGACGCGCCCGGCCGCGCGGCCGGGGACGTGCCCGGGAAGGTGCCCGAGCCCTCCGGGGTCGACCTCGCGCGCGTGGCGCTGCGGGCGGCCAGGGAGGCGGCACGCGCGCGGGGGGACGCGGCGCAGCAGAAGAAGCAGGCCCGGCGCGGCGGCCTGCGCTCCGGCGCGCGCGCCGACCGGCGCGACCCCATGGCGCTCGGCGCGGCGATCAACCGCCTGCTGTCCGAGCGCGGCTGGGAGGCCCCGGCCGCGGTGGGCGGGGTGATGGGGCGCTGGCCCGAGATCGTCGGCGAGGACGTGGCCAAGCACTGCGAGCCGGAGCGGTACGACGAGGACGAGCGGGTGCTGGTCGTGCGCTGCGACTCCACGGCCTGGGCGACGAACCTGCGGCTGCTCGCCCCGACCCTGGTGGCCCGCCTCAACGAGGACCTCGGCCACGGCGCCGTGAGGCTGATCAAGGTCAACGGCCCCGGGGGGCCCGTCCGCCGCTACGGCCCGCTGCGCGCCCCCGGAAGCTCGGGCCCCGGGGACACGTACGGGTGAGCGGAGGCCGTTTTCCGGCTCGCCGCCCCAGCGTGACAGACATCACAAAAGTGCTCCTCAGGGGCGGGTTCGCGCCGTCGGATCCCGCTTCGTCGTGCGATCGCACAAAGGGGCGGACCGATACCTGACTCCAAAGTAGCCAAGGGTTGACGCCTCGAAGCGCTGAGTGCCCTCGTGAGCGTCCTGGGGCCCCCATCCGCATATCGGGAGTCGGAGGAGGCCGGTTGAGGGCGGCACATGCGAACTCAGGTACCGGCAAACCCCCATCGATGTCAGTGCTACCGGTAGACTGGAAGACAATCCCGCCCCACTCGTGGGGACCGTCCGGGAAAAGCTGAGCAACGCTGATCAAGGCTTACCAACGCAACATGCCGCAGCCGCTCCGGCAACCCGCCGACGAGCCTGGCTTGTGCTGTGCCAGAAAGGGCGCTTCGTGGCCGATTCCGGCAACCCCAACGAGAACATCCCGTCCACCGACACCGGCGTGGACAGCGAGGTCGCCGCCTCGTACGACGCCAGTGCCATCACCGTCCTCGAGGGTCTGGACGCGGTCCGCAAGCGACCCGGTATGTACATCGGTTCCACCGGTGAGCGAGGGCTGCACCACCTGGTGCAGGAGGTCGTCGACAACTCCGTCGACGAGGCGCTGGCGGGCTACGCCGACACGATCGACGTGACGATCCTCGCCGACGGCGGCATCCGCGTCGTCGACAACGGCCGCGGCATCCCGGTCGGCATCGTCCCCTCCGAGGGCAAGCCCGCCGTCGAGGTCGTCCTGACCGTGCTGCACGCGGGCGGCAAGTTCGGCGGCGGCGGCTACGCGGTCTCCGGCGGTCTGCACGGCGTGGGTGTCTCCGTGGTCAACGCGCTGTCGACGCGGGTCGCCGTCGAGATCAAGACCGACGGGTACCGCTGGACGCAGGACTACAAGCTGGGTGTCCCCACCGCGCCCCTGGCCAAGCACGAGGCCACCGAGGAGACCGGGACGTCGGTCACCTTCTGGGCCGACCCGGACATCTTCGAGACCACCGACTACTCCTTCGAGACGCTCTCCCGGCGCTTCCAGGAGATGGCGTTCCTCAACAAGGGCCTCAGGATCAACCTCACCGACGAGCGCGAGTCGGCGAAGGCCACCGCCGGCGCGGACGAGGCCGGCGAGGACGAGAAGTACGAGGTCAAGGCCGTCTCGTACCACTACGAGGGCGGCATCGTCGACTTCGTGAAGTACCTCAACTCCCGCAAGGGAGACCCGGTGCACCCCACCGTGATCGACCTCGAGGCCGAGGACAAGGACAGGCACCTGTCCCTCGAGGTCGCGATGCAGTGGAACGGCGGCTACACCGAGGGCGTGTACTCCTTCGCCAACATCATCCACACCCACGAGGGCGGTACGCACGAAGAGGGCTTCCGCGCGGCGCTGACCTCGCTCATCAACAAGTACGCGCGGGACAAGAAGTTGCTGCGCGACAAGGACGACAACCTCACGGGCGACGACATCCGCGAGGGGCTGACCGCGATCATCTCGGTCAAGCTGAGCGAGCCGCAGTTCGAGGGCCAGACCAAGACCAAGCTGGGCAACACCGAGGTGAAGACCTTCGTCCAGAAGGTCGTCTACGAGCACCTCAACGACTGGCTGGACCGCAATCCCAACGAGGCCGCGGACATCGTCCGCAAGGGCATCGCGGCGGCCACCGCGCGGGTGGCGGCCCGCAAGGCGCGCGACCTGACCCGACGCAAGGGCCTGCTGGAGACGGCGTCCCTGCCGGGCAAGCTCTCCGACTGCCAGTCGAACGACCCCACCAAGTGCGAGATCTTCATCGTCGAGGGTGACTCCGCCGGCGGCTCCGCCAAGTCCGGCCGCAACCCCGAGTACCAGGCGATCCTCCCGATCCGCGGCAAGATCCTCAACGTCGAGAAGGCGCGCATCGACCGCATCCTGCAAAACCAGGAGATCCAGGCGATGATCTCCGCGTTCGGCACGGGCGTGCACGAGGACTTCGACATCGAGAGGCTCCGCTATCACAAGATCATCCTGATGGCGGACGCCGACGTCGACGGCCAGCACATCAACACCCTGCTGCTGACGTTCCTCTTCCGCTTCATGCGGCCGCTGGTCGAGGCCGGGCACGTGTTCCTCTCCCGTCCCCCGCTCTACAAGATCAAGTGGGGCAAGGACGACTTCGAGTACGCGTACTCCGACCGCGAGCGCGACGCGCTGATCGAGATGGGCCGCCAGGCCGGCAAGCGCATCCGCGAGGACTCCGTCCAGCGCTTCAAGGGCCTCGGCGAGATGAACGCCGAGGAGCTGCGCGTGACCACGATGGACCAGGAGCACCGGGTGCTCGGCCAGGTCACCCTGGACGACGCCGCCCAGGCCGACGACCTGTTCTCGGTCCTGATGGGCGAGGACGTCGAGGCCCGCCGCCAGTTCATCCAGCGCAACGCCAAGGACGTCCGCTTCCTCGACATCTGAGTCGGTCTCAGCTGACCGCACCAGGAAGGACCTTCACCAGCAATGACCGACGAGAACACTCCCGTCACCCCGGAACAGGGCGGCGACGTCGCGATGCGTGTCGAGCCCGTCGGGCTCGAGACGGAGATGCAGCGCTCGTACCTCGACTACGCGATGTCCGTCATCGTCTCGCGTGCGCTGCCGGACGTCCGGGACGGCCTCAAGCCCGTCCACCGCCGCGTGCTGTACGCCATGTACGACGGCGGCTACCGCCCCGAGCGGGGCTTCTACAAGTGCGCCCGCGTCGTCGGCGACGTCATGGGCAACTACCACCCGCACGGCGACTCCTCGATCTACGACGCCCTGGTCCGCCTCGCGCAGCCGTGGGCGATGCGGATGCCGCTGGTCGACTCCAACGGCAACTTCGGCTCGCCGGGCAACGACCCGGCGGCGGCCATGCGCTACACCGAGTGCAAGATGGCGCCGCTGTCGATGGAGATGGTCCGCGACATCGACGAGGAGACCGTCGACTTCAAGGACAACTACGACGGTCGCTCCCAGGAGCCGACCGTCCTGCCGGCCCGCTTCCCGAACCTGCTGATCAACGGCTCGGCCGGGATCGCGGTCGGCATGGCGACCAACATCCCGCCGCACAACCTGCGCGAGGTCGCGGCCGGCGCCCAGTGGTACCTGGAGAACCCGGAGGCCTCGCACGAGGAGCTGCTGGACGCGCTGATCGAGCGCATCAAGGGCCCCGACTTCCCGACCGGCGCCCTGGTGGTCGGCCGCAAGGGCATCGAGGAGGCGTACCGGACCGGCCGCGGCTCGATCACCATGCGCGCGGTGGTCGCGGTCGAGGAGATCCAGAACCGCCAGTGCCTGGTGGTCACGGAGCTGCCCTACCAGGTCAACCCGGACAACCTCGCGCAGAAGATCGCCGACCTGGTGAAGGATGGCAAGGTCGGCGGCATCGCCGACGTCCGCGACGAGACCTCCTCCCGCACCGGCCAGCGCCTGGTCATCGTGCTGAAGCGGGACGCGGTCGCCAAGGTCGTGCTGAACAACCTCTACAAGCACACCGACCTGCAGACCAACTTCGGCGCCAACATGCTGGCGCTGGTCGACGGCGTGCCGCGCACGCTCTCCCTGGACGCGTTCATCCGGCACTGGGTGGCGCACCAGATCGAGGTCATCGTCCGCCGTACGCGCTTCCGGCTGCGCAAGGCCGAGGAGCGGGCGCACATCCTGCGCGGCCTGCTGAAGGCCCTGGACGCCATCGACGAGGTCATCGCGCTGATCCGGCGCAGCGACACCGTCGAGATCGCGCGCGGGGGCCTGAGGGACCTCCTGGAGATCGACGACATCCAGGCCAACGCGATCCTGGAGATGCAGCTCCGCCGGCTCGCCGCCCTGGAGCGCCAGAAGATCGTCCAGGAGCACGACGAACTCCAGGCGAAGATCGACGAGTACAACGGGATCCTCGCCTCCCCGGTCCGCCAGCGGGGCATCGTCAGCGAGGAACTGGCCGCGCTGGTCGAGAAGTACGGCGACGACCGCAAGACCAAGCTGATCCCCTACGAGGGCGACATGTCCATCGAGGACCTGATCGCCGAGGAGGACATCGTCGTCACGGTCACGCGCGGCGGCTACATCAAGCGCACCAGGACCGAGGACTACCGGGCCCAGAAGCGCGGCGGCAAGGGCGTGCGCGGCACGAAGCTGAAGGAAGACGACATCGTCGACCACTTCTTCGTCTCCACCACGCACCACTGGCTGCTGTTCTTCACCAACAAGGGCCGGGTCTACCGCGCCAAGGCCTACGAGCTGCCCGAGGCGGGCCGGGACGCGCGCGGCCAGCACGTGGCGAACCTGCTCGCCTTCCAGCCGGACGAGACGATCGCGCAGATCCGGGCGATCCGCGACTACGAGGCGGTGCCGTACCTGGTGCTGGCCACCAAGTCCGGCCTGGTGAAGAAGACTCCGCTCAAGGACTACGACTCCCCGCGCTCGGGCGGCGTCATCGCCATCAACCTGCGTGAGCGCGAGGACGGTACCGACGACGAACTGATCGGGGCCGAACTCGTCTCGGCCGATGACGATCTGCTGCTGATCAGCAAGAAGGCGCAGTCGATCAGGTTCACCGCGACGGATGACACGCTGCGCCCCATGGGGCGTGCGACCTCGGGCGTCAAGGGCATGAGTTTCCGCGAAGGGGACGAGCTGCTCTCGATGAATGTTGTTCGACCCGGTACGTTCGTGTTCACTGCCACAGACGGCGGGTATGCGAAGCGGACCGCTGTCGACGAGTACCGCGTCCAGGGACGCGGCGGTCTCGGCATCAAGGCCGCCAAGATCGTCGAGGACCGCGGATCCCTCGTCGGCGCGCTGGTGGTCGAGGAGACCGACGAGATTCTCGCCATCACGTTGTCAGGTGGTGTGATTCGTACGCGAGTCAATGAGATCAGGGAGACGGGCCGTGACACCATGGGCGTCCAACTGATCAACCTGGGCAAGCGCGATGCCGTGGTCGGCATCGCCCGTAACGCCGAGGCGGGGCGCGAGGCGGAGGAAGTCGACGGCGACGTGGCCGTGGACGAGTCCGGCGAGGGGGCCGCGGCCACCGGCACGGACGAGGGTGAGGCGCCCTCGTCCGAGTAGGACGAGGAGTGAGTCACGTGAGCGGAGCCACGGGCGCCGGATCGGCCGGTACCAGTACGGGAACGGACGGCGGTGGCCGTGGCTCCGCCGCGCGGGCGACCGATCCGCACACGACCAATCTCAAAGCGATCAAGGCGCCCGCCAAGGACGCGTCCTCGGCCGGCCCGCAGGGATCCCAGGGGGGAACGGTGACCGACACCCGAGGCCCGCAGCAGGCCGCGCCGCACCAGGGCGCTGCTGCTCAGACGGCCTCACCGCTGCCGGGGGAACGGCAGTCGCAGCAGCAGGCGGGGCCGTACCACCCGCCGCAGGCCTACCCGGCGCAGGACGGCACGGCGGGAGGCACGGCCGGTGTGCGGCGGCCGCGCACGGGGGCGCGCACCACGCCGCGCGTGCGCAAGGCGCGTCTGCGCGTGGCGAAGGCCGACCCGTGGTCGGTGATGAAGGTCAGCTTCCTGCTCTCCATCGCGCTCGGCATCTGCACGATCGTCGCCTCCGCCGTGCTGTGGATGGTCATGGACGCCATGGGCGTGTTCTCGACGGTCGGCGGCACGATCTCCGAGGCGACCGGCTCCAACGAGTCGAACGGCTTCGACCTCCAGTCGTTCCTGTCGCTGCCCAACGTCCTGATGTTCACCGCGATCATCGCGGTCATCGACGTCGTCCTGGCGACGGCCCTCGCGACGCTCGGCGCCTTCATCTACAACCTCTCCGCGGGCTTCGTGGGCGGTGTCGAGCTCACGCTGGCCGAGGACGAGTGAGCGGCGCGGATCACGTTCCCGGCCTCCGCCCACGGTCCCCCGGCAACCGATTTTGGGACTGCCCCGGTCGTGCGCTAATCTTCAGGAGTCAGCGCGCGGAACACACACCGCAGAGCGCGGCGGGGCTATAGCTCAGTTGGTTAGAGCGCATCCCTGATAAGGATGAGGCCACAGGTTCAAATCCTGTTAGCCCCACCGACGAGAAGACCCCCGGTCGATCAGGACCGGGGGTCTTTGTCGTCCACGGCTGACATCGACCGGGGTGAAGCGGTCGGTCCCGCATTCCGATGTCCTGCCGGCGTGGGCCGAGCACCGCGCGGACGGGTCCGGCGCCTGTGGCCGACTGAGATGATGAACACATGTTCGTGCAGTTCCTCGCCGCGGCCGGTGTGCTCGCCGTCCTGACCATGGTTCCCGGCCCGGACATGGCCGTCGTGACGAAACGAGCCGTGGCGTGCGGCTGGAGGGACGGGCTGCGCACGGTCGGCGGCATCACCGCCGGCCTGCTCACCTGGGGCGTGCTCACGGTGGTGGGGCTGGCGGCCGTGCTGGCCGCGTCCGCCACCGCCTACACGGTGGTCAAGCTGGTCGGCGCCGCCTATCTGGCGCTCCTCGGGGTGCAGGCGCTGCTCCACAGCCGGCGTGACCGTTCCGGCACTCCCGAGCCGGCCCCTCCCGCTCCGAAGGGAAACCCGTGGCGGACGGGCTTCCTGAGCAACGTCTTCAACCCGAAGGTCGCTGTCTTCTACACCGGGCTGCTGCCGACGCTCGCGCCCTCCGGCATGGCGGCGCCCGCCGGGATGGCCCTCCTCGTTCTCCTGCACGCCGTGCTCACCCTCGTCTGGCTCGGCGGCTACGTGCTGTTGCTGGCCAGGGCCCGCGTGTTCTTCGAGAGGCCCGTCGTGCGGCGGACCATGGACCGTGTCACCGGTGTCGTTCTGATCGGTTTCGGCATCAAGGTCGCCACGACTCGGCCATGACCCGGTGACGGGCGGGGCGTGGGGACGTCGGGAGGACGCGGAGCCGCCTCCGCCGTCGAGGGCCCGGTGGTCCCGGTGGTCCC
>NZ_MSGP01000619.1 GCF_002078235.1 Streptomyces viridosporus | reverse complement strand
CGCACGATCCGTACCGCCGGCACCCACCGGACCGCCGGCGCCGCGCCCGCCGGCACTCAGACCGCCGGCGGTCCCGGCCGCACCGCTCGGACGCGCGCCCTCGCCCTCGCCGGTGCGGCCGTGGTGCTCGTCGCCGGTCTGAGTGCCTGCGGGGCGTCGGCCGCGGACGACGACGATCCCGACCGCCGCTCCTTCGACCTGCCCGGCAGCACCCTCACCATCGACTCCGACGACTCCGCCCTCGAGATCGTCGCCGCGGACGGGCACCCGTCGGGCGAGGTCCGGGTCACCCGGTGGTTCCGGGGCACGGTCGCCCTCGGCAGGGACCCGGAGGTCACCTGGTCCATGGACGGCGACCGGCTGGTGCTGCGCGTGCGGTGCTCCGGCGTCGTCGCCGACTGCTCCGCCAAGCACCGCATCCAGGTGCCCCGCGGAATCACCGTCAAGGTCGAGGAGGAGGACGGCAGCGTGCGGGCCCGGGGTTTCCGCGACGCGCTGAGCATCCGCACGACGGACGGCTCGATCCACGTCACCGACTCCACGGGCCCCCTGGAGCTGCACAGCGGTGACGGGTCGGTGCGCGCGGAGGTCGCCTCCCGCACGGTGCGCACCCGCACCGGTGACGGCTCGGCCCACCTCCAACTCGAGGCCGTGCCCGACCTGGTGGAGTCCCGCAGCGGCGACGGATCCCTGACCATCGACCTGCCCCGGGCCGCCTACCGCGTGGACACCACGACCGGTGACGGCGCCGAGGACGTGTCCGTGCCCCGCGACGACTCCAGCTCCCACGTGGTGACCGCCCGCACCGGCGACGGCAAACTCACCGTCCGTACGACGAACTGACCGGCCCGTGTGTTCGTTCTCCACGAGTGGGAGAATGGCACCGGGCCGGGCGAACGACAGTACGGGAGAGGGATGTGACGGCGACACCAGTGCAGCCGTACTCGCCGTCGGTGCCGCGTGTGCCCCGCACACGCCGCCTCCTCCCTCCACCCCCGGGACCACGCCCCCGCCGGGACCGCGGGACGTCCGGTCCGCTCCGGGACACGCTCGCCCTCGTGGGACTTCCGCTGGTCGCCGCGGTGGCGCTGCCCGCCGCGTTCGCCGGCGGCGGCACCCGGCGCTGGTTCGGCGGGCGGGCCGAGAACCAGCGGGCCGAGGCCCAGGCCGCCAAGGACGCGGCGGCGGCCGCGTTCTACGAGCTCGACACCGCCCAGCGCGACCTGCGGATCTCCATCGAGACGATCACCGCCGTCGACGACTCGCCCGCCGCCCGCCGTGCCGTCGACGGCTTCGAGGCGCTCAGCGGACGCATCGACGAGGCCAGCCACCGCTACATCGACGCCGTCGACGCCCACGACCTCGACCGCGACGACCTGGAGGCCTCGGCCGCCTCCCGGGCCCGCGCCGACCTGACCGCCGCCAAGGACGAGCTCGGGCGGGTCAAGCGGGAGCTGGACCGCTTCGCCGACGGGCTCGGCCCGCTCCTGGGCAAGGCCGAGACCCAGCTGGCCCGGCTCGCACCCGCCGTCGAACGCGCCCGGCAGGCGCTGCTCGCCGCCTCGAACGCCCTCGACACCGCACGCGGGTCGGGGCTGGGCGCCGACGACCTCGCCGCCCGGCTCGCCGCCCTCGCCCCGGAGCTGACCAAGCTGAACCAGGGCGCCGGGCAGCACGGCGTACCGCAGACCCTGGAACGGGCCGAACGCGTCACCCGCGAGGCCGAGGCCGTCCGCGCCGAGGCGGAGCGGCTGCCGGAGCGGGCCGCCGAGATCGACCGCCGACTGGTCTCCCTGCGCACCCGCGCCCAGGCCCTCACCACCCGCTCGGAGCAGGTCGAGCCGGTGCTCAGCGAACTGCGCCGCCGCTTCGCCGTCGCCTGCTGGCAGGACCTGCAGCACGTCCCCGAGGTGGCCGGGGAGAACCTGCGCCAGGCCGAGGCCCGGCTCGCCGAGGCCAGGACCGCCCGCGAGGAGCAGCGGTGGGCGGACGCGACCGCCCTGCTGGCGACCGTACGGGCGCTGCTGAACACCACCGACGAGGCCGTGTCCGCCGCCGGTGACCGTCTGCGGCGCCTGAACGCGGTGCAGAAGGACCCGGAGCAGGAGATCGAGCGCACCCGCTTCGCCATCCGCGACGCCCAGCGCCTGGCCATGGCCGGACGCAACACCCCCGATCCGCGCCACGCCCGCCCCCTGGACGACGCCGTGGCCCGCCTGGAACGGGCCGTCGCGGGCCTGCAGGGCCGCCACCCCGACTACTGGCACTTCCTGACGGAGACGGAGGCGGTCCGCACGACGGTGAGCCGCGTGATCGCCCTCATCCGGGAGGAGCGGGGCGCCGGCGCCCACTGACGGCCGTGTCCCCCTCCCCCGGGAGGCCACCCGTTCCGTACCCGGGGCGCCGGGCTCCGGTTAACCTGTGCCCATGCCTCGCTACGAGTACCGCTGCCGGACCTGCGGCGACACCTTCGAACTGAGCCGTCCCATGGCCGAGTCCTCCGCCCCCGCGGCCTGCCCGGCGGGCCACGACGACACCGTGAAGCTCCTCTCCACGGTCGCGGTGGCCGGCTCCGCCCCGGCCCCGGCGCCCCGCGCGAGCGGCGGTGGCGGTGGCGGCGGCTGCTGCGGCGGGGGCTGCTGCGGCTGACGTCCGGTCCCACCGGACCGGCAGGTCAGCTCCCCAGGTACCGCAGCACCGCCAGCACCCTGCGGGAGTAGCCCTCGCCTCCGGTCAGCCCGAGCTTGTCGAAGATCGCGTTGATGTGCTTCTCCACCGCGCTCTGCGAGATGTGCAGCCGTCGCGCGATGGCCGCGTTGGTGTGCCCCTGCGCCATCTCGGCCAGGACCGCGTGCTCGCGTGCGGTGAGGCGGGCGAGGGGGTCGGTGTGGGTCGTGCGGCCGAGCAGTTGCCGGACGACCTCCGGATCGAAGGCGGCGCGCCCGTCGGCCACCCGCTCCAGGGCGTCCAGGAACTCGTCGACCTGCACGACACGGTCCTTGAGCAGATAGCCGACCCCTTCCGACTCGCCGGTCAGCAGCTCCGTCGCGTACCGCTTCTCCACGTACTGCGAGAGCACCAGCACCCCCACCGCCGGCCGGCGGCGGCGGATCTCCAGTGCCGCGCGGAGCCCTTCGTCGGTGTGGGTGGGCGGCATCCGCACATCGGCGACCACCACGTCCGGCGGATCCTCGTCGACCGCCTTCAGCAGCAGTTCCGCGTTGCCGACGGCGGCGAGCACCTCGTGCCCCTCCTCCGCCAGCAGCCGCACCAGGCCCTCTCTCAGCAGGGTGGAGTCCTCGGCCAGGATCACGCGCACGGCAGCTCCGCGATCACCGGGGTCGGCCCGCCCGGCGGGCTGCGCACCTCCAGGCGCCCGCCGGGGGCGGCGACCCCGCGGGCGAGCCCGAACAGTCCGCTGCCCGCCGGGTTCGCACCGCCCCGGCCGTCGTCCTCCACGCTCACCCGTAACGCTCCCTCCCACGGTCCGACCGCGACGACCGTCCGGGTCGGTGCCGCGCTCGCGGACAGTTCGGCGATGCGCCGCACCAGCTCCTCCTGGTGGCGGGGCCCGAGCAGGCGGCGTGCCGGCCTCCCCTCCGGTTCGGCCACGCCGAACATCCCCTGTACGGCGAGGAAGAGCAGGAAGAGTCCGCCCAGTGAGCCGTAGACGACCGGGGCGGGCCGTCGTATCCCGTCCACCAGCAGCCAGCCGTACGCCCGGAACGTGCCGTGTCCGAGGCCGATCGCCACCGAGAGCGTCACGGCCCCGCCCAGGACGCCCGGCGTCCAGCGGCAGGCGAGGTGGCCCAGGGCCTGTGCGTCCTCGTAGGCGGGCGAGGTGTGCGTCCCCGGCCAGACCCTCAGCCGGCCCCGCTCCAGCTCCCTCAGTCTCCGCGCGCCCGCGAGGACCGGGCGGAGCACGGCGCGGCGGCCGCGCGGCCGGGCCGCGACGAGCAGGAGGAGCAGGCCGGCCAGGGCGGTGCGGAGCAGCTCGACGGCGGCCGCGGCGGTCCCCGTGATGAGCCCCGCCGCGCACCGCGCACCGCGTCGCGCCATGTCTCGCATGATCGTGAGGCTAGTCGGCGGCGCGGGCCGGGCGCACTGCGGAAAACCGCAAGGCGCCCTGCGGTGGACCACAGGGCCTCGTGCGGTCCTCCTCAGGTTTTCTTCAGCTCCGGTTCTCTAGCGTGGGCTGCATGACAGCCATCGCAGCGCACACGATCACAGCGGGCCCCCTCCTGCCGGAGACGGTCACCGCCGCGATACCGCTCGCGTCCGCGGGCGAGAGTGCCGGGCCGCAGTGGGTCAACGACCTCATGGACGCGCTGGGCGCGCCGGGGGCGGGGCTCGCCATCGCGCTGGAGAACCTCTTCCCGCCGATACCGAGCGAGGTGATCCTGCCGCTGGCGGGGTTCGCCGCGAGCAGCGGGCGGATGAGCCTGCTCGCCGTCCTGCTGTGGACGACGGCGGGCTCGGTGATCGGCGCGCTCGCGCTGTACGGGGTGGGTGCGCTGCTCGGCCGGGACCGGACGTTGGCGATCGCGGGGCGCCTGCCGCTGGTGAAGGTCGCGGACATCGAGCGGACGGAGGCCTGGTTCCTGCGGCACGGGACCAAGGCGGTGTTCTTCGGCCGGATGATCCCGCTCTTCCGCAGTCTCATATCGGTGCCGGCCGGTGTGGAGCGCATGCGGCTGCCGGTGTTCCTCGGCCTGACCACGCTGGGCAGCGCGATCTGGAACACCGTGTTCGTGCTGGCCGGCTATGTCCTGGGGGACAACTGGGAGCAGGTCACGGCCGTCGTCTCGACGTACTCGAAGGTGGTCCTCGGCGTGGCCGCGCTGGCGGTGCTGGCGTTCGTCGTCGTGCGGCTGCTGCGTCCGGGGGCCGGCCGCCGGAGGCGGACCGGGCGGGCGGACGCGGACGGTGCCCGTCCGTCGGACCCCGCCGACGGCGACACCCCCGACACCCTCGCCCTCCGGTACGACGCCCTCGACGCCCCCGGCGGCCCCGACCGGTACGAGCCCGCCGACCGGTAGGGGCCCGCGGCCGTCACCGGTGCGAGCGCGCCGACCGGTAGGAGCCCGGGGGCGTCACCGGTGCGAGCGCGCCGTCCGCAGGAACTCGCGCAGGATCCGCTCACCGGCCAGGACACCGCGTTCGGGCAGTGCCCTGATCGTGGGGGCCGTCCAGTCGGCGTCGGCCAGTTCGCCGTGGCCGGGACGCCAGCCCCGGTCCGCGGCGAGGAGCAGGTCGGCGTCCAGGAGGGAGTCGCCGGCGGCGAGGGTGAGGTCGGCACCGGTGCGGCGGGCGACCTCGGCCATGGCCGCGCTCTTGGTGAGGGGCGCCGGCACGGCGTAGATCTTGCGGCCCTGCAGGGACACCGTCCAGCCGCGGTTCTCCGCCCACTCCCCGAGTTCCTTCACCCACTCCTCGCGCAGCAGTTCCCGCTCGACGACGAGGTAGGCGAAGAGGTCGTCGGCGACCCGGTGCTTGCGCACCCAGACCGGGTCCGCGGTCCGCAGCAGATGGTCCTGCACCTCGGACAGCGGGGCGCACTCGTCGGCCAGGCGGGCGAGCACCCGTGCGTGCCAGTCCCGGTCGGACACCCCGTCGACCAGGAGGTGGCCGCCGTTGGCGCAGATCGCGTAGGTCGGGGCGGGGCCGGGGAGGTTGATGCGCTGGTACTGCTTGCGGGTGCGGGTCGTCGTGGGGACGAAGACGGCCGTGTCACCGAGGTCGGCGAGGAGTCCGGCCGCCGTCTCCGTCATGTAGGACAGGGGCCTGCTCTCGTGGACCTCCACGCACAGCAGCCGGGGCGCCCGCGCGTCCGGCATGGTCAGGGCCAGGGCGGCGGCGGAGTAGATGAGCGTGCGGTCGAGGTCGCTGGCGACGAGGACGGGCATCAGCGCGTCACCGCCCTGCCGTCGGCGCCGGTCGCTCCCCGGGTGAACCGGGGGTGGATCAGTCCGACGCAGGTGTAGGGGAGTTCGGCGACCTCCTCGACGGGGACGCCCCGCTGTTCCGCGAGCAGGCGCACGTGGTCGAGGTCGCGGCCGGCTCCGGCCCGCGCCAGCACCTTCCAGGGCACCCGGCGCAGCAGGACCCGGGTGGTCTCGCCGACGCCGGGCTTGACGAGGTTCACGTCGTGGATGCCGTACTCCTCGCTGATGCGCTCGACCGCGGCCCAGCCCTCCCAGGTGGGGGTGCGGTCGGTGGCGAGCAGTTCACCGGCCTGGACGCAGGCCGCGTCCGCGACCTCCGGGAAGCGGGCGGAGACGGCGTCCAGGAAGGCCACCGAGACGTCCGCGCCGGCGAGTTCGCGGTAGAACTTGGCGCCGTGGAAGTCGTGCGGGCCGACCAGGTCGGCGCGGAGCACGGTGCGCGAGATCAGTCCGGAGACCGTGGAGTTGAGGCAGGCGGAGGGGATGAGGTAGTCCTCGCGGGTGCCGTAGGTCCGTACGCAGGAGCCCGGGTCGGCCAGGACCGCGATCTCCGGGTCGAAGCCGGTGATGCCCTCGTCCTTCTCGAACTCCGCGACGGCCTGGGCGAGTTCGCGGGTGATGGCGCCCTTGCCGGTCCAGCCGTCGACGAAGACGACGTC
>NZ_MSGP01000618.1 GCF_002078235.1 Streptomyces viridosporus | reverse complement strand
CGCTCTACGCGACGTTCACCCGCTGTCCGGGCGGGGCCGCCTCGAGCCACGCGAGGAAACCGGTCAGCGCGTCCTCGCTCATGGCGAGCTCGAGACGCGTGCCCCGGTGCAGACAGGCGAGGATCACCGAGTCGGACAGCAGGGCCAGCTCCTCCTCGCCCTCCGGGACCCGGCGGCCGGCCACCTCGATCGCGGAGCGCTCCAGGACGCGGCGCGGGCGGGGGGCGTAGGAGAAGACCCGGAACCACTCGACCCGGTCACCGTTGTAGCGGGCCACCCCGTAGGCCCAGCCCTTGCCTCCGGCGTCGCCCTCCTCGGGGGCGTCCCAGCGCAGGCTGCAGTCGAAGGTTCCGCCGGAGCGCTGGATGAGGCGGCGGCGCAGGCCGAAGACGAAGAGCCCCACCACCACGAGCACCACGACGATTCCGCACACAGTCAGAGCGAGGACCATCGACACCGACCTCCTCGTCTCCTAGGTAACGGAACGGAAAAATCATCCAGATCTGCCTCAGCCGCGGTCGGCTCCGGATTGCTCCGGTGCCGACCGCGGCTGAGTGACGTCATCGCACCGATCCCCCGGTGCCTGGACAGCCCGGGCGGTGCCTCCCATGGCTCAGCGGGTCGCCGCCCGCAGACGGACGTCCGCGCGGCGCTCCGCCGAGGCGTCGGCCTCCGACTTCGCGCGCTCGAGCGCCCGCTCCGCACGCTGGACGTCGATCTCGTCCGACAGCTCGGCGATCTCCGCCAGCAGCGACAGCTTGTTGTCCGCGAACGAGATGAAACCGCCGTGCACCGCGGCGACGACCGTCTCACCTTCACTCGTACGGATGGTCACCGGGCCCGACTCCAGCACACCGAGCAGCGGCTGGTGACCGGGCATGACGCCGATGTCGCCGGACGTGGTGCGCGCGACGACCAGGGTGGCCTCGCCGGACCAGACCTCTCGGTCGGCCGCGACCAGCGCGACGTGCAGCTCAGCAGCCAAGGTGGCTCCTCGGGTCACCACCCGGCGGGTCTGCCGGGTGTTGGTTACAAGTCTAGTGGGCGTGGGAGAGGGGGCGGGACGCACCCGCCCCCTCAGGTGTGAGCCCGCGGGCTCAC
>NZ_MSGP01000617.1 GCF_002078235.1 Streptomyces viridosporus | reverse complement strand
GCGGTCCTCGGACCGCTGCGCGCGAAGGACTTCGGGTGCGCCGCGACGGGGGCCGAGGACGCCACCACCGCGTATCGGCGGGTACTGGCGGGCGGGCCGAGCGGTGGCGCGGGCCGAGCGGCAACGCGACCCGCGTCCGCCCGCCCGGGAGCCGTTTTCCGGTCCCTCCCGGTTCCGGGTGGTTTTTTCGGCGTCGTACTCCGTCGCCATG
Organism: Streptomyces viridosporus; assembly: GCF_002078235.1. Classification (GTDB taxonomy): domain Bacteria; phylum Actinomycetota; class Actinomycetes; order Streptomycetales; family Streptomycetaceae; genus Streptomyces; species Streptomyces viridosporus. Next base: position 6,791 of record NZ_MSGP01000617.1, on the reverse strand, counting down.
GCTGCGCCCGGAACGTCTCGACCGGTAGGCTTTCCGTGTGATCTTCAAGCGCATCGGAAACGGCCGGCCGTACCCCGACCACGGCCGGGAGAGCACCCGGCAGTGGGCGGACGTCGCGCCGCGCCCGGTCCGCCTCGATCAGCTCGTGACGACCAAGCAGCAGCTCGACCTCGAGACCCTCCTCGCCGAGGACTCGACCTTCTACGGCGACCTCTTCGCGCACGTCGTGAAGTGGCAGGGCGACCTGTACCTGGAGGACGGCCTGCACCGCGCGGTCCGGGCGGCGCTCCAGCAGCGGCAGGTGCTGCACGCCCGCGTCCTCGAGGTGGACTGACGCCGCTCCGGCACCCCACCGGCACCCCGTCGCGGCCGGTTTGCCCCTTTCGGGTCAGACTGCACACAGTCGGATGATCACCCGGTAGGCATTGCTGCCCGGGCGCACTACGCTGCGCCCATGAGCATGCTCACTCCTCCCGGCATGGGCGGCCAGTACCGGATCACGGGTGACAAGTACCCGCGGATGCGCCGACCCCGGCGACACGGCAGGCTCGTCGTCCTGACCGTCGCCTCGGTCGCCGTGCTCGGTGGGGCCGGCTGGGGCACGCTGCAGCTCATCGACGTGTTCACCGGCGGCGGCGACTCCGCCTCCACCGGCAGGACCAAGGCGGCCTGCGCCGTCAGGGCGACCCCCGCGGCCGCCCCGAGGGCCCTTCCCGAGCCCGGCACGATCACGGTCAACGTCCTCAACGCCACGACCCGCAGCGGTCTCGCCCAGAAGACCGCCGACGAGCTGGAGAAGCGCGGCTTCAAGATCGGCGAGGTCGCCAACGCGCCCGAGGAGTACGACAAGAAGGTCGAGGGCACCGGAGTCCTGCTCGGGCCCGCCTCCGCCCTCGACACCTCGCTGCCAGTGCTCGGCGCCCAGCTCGCCGGCGCCGAACGGCGCACCGACGCCGCCCGCAAGGGGAACGAGATCGACCTCGTCATCGGCGACGACTTCCGGAGCCTGACGCGGAAGGCGGACGCCGACCGGGCGCTGGCCGCACTGACCGAGCCCGAACCGGCGCCCACCCCGAAGAAGAACTGCTGAACGGCGGCGGGGGACGGCCCCGCCGCCGGACCGGCCTATTCGGCCGCGCCGTACATCCGGTCCCCGGCGTCGCCCAGGCCCGGCACGATGTAGCCCTGCTCGTCGAGGCGCTCGTCGACCGACGCCGTCACGACCGTCACCGGGGTGCCGGCCAGATCGCGCTCCATGACCTCGACGCCCTCCGGCGCGGCCAGCAGCACCACGGCGGTCACGTCGTCCGCGCCGCGCTCGATCAGCTCCCGGATCGCCGCGACCAGCGTGCCGCCGGTGGCGAGCATCGGGTCCAGGACGTACACCTGACGGCCGGAGAGGTCCTCCGGCATCCGGGTGGTGTACGTGGAGGCCTGCAGCGTCTCCTCGTTGCGGATCATGCCGAGGAAGCCCACCTCGGCGGTCGGCAGCAGCCGGACCATGCCGTCCAGCATGCCGAGGCCGGCCCGCAGGATCGGCACCACCAGCGGGCGCGGGTGGGACAGCTTCACTCCCGTGGTGCGCGCCACCGGCGTCTGGATGTCGACCTGCTCGGTGCGCACGTCACGCGTGGCCTCGTAGGCGAGCAGGGTGACCAGCTCGTCGGCCAGACGGCGGAAGGTCGCGGAGTCGGTGCGCTGGTCGCGCAGCGTGGTGAGCTTGTGGGCGACCAGGGGGTGGTCGACGACGTGGAGACGCATGTCCCCCACACTAACCGGGCCCAGGAGGCCCATTGTCCCCGCGTACGGCAAGCCGCGGGGCCCGCCGTCACTCGTTCGCTGGCGTCAAACCGCCCGTCCGGGGAAGGTGGGAGGGACGGACTGGGGTGGTGAACCGATGCCTGAGCAGGAGTACCGAGACGACCCGTCGCCGCGTGGAACGCCCGGCCCGGCCGAGACGGAGAGCGAGCGACGGCGGCGGCGCGCCCGGTTCCTGCGCGAGCTCGCCGAGGCCCGTGCCCTGCGCGACCGGGTCCAGCCGCGCCGCGCCAAGGCGGCCCGGCTGCGCCACGCGATGCGCATGCGGACCTTCCGCTGGTAGGCGGCACCCCGGGTGAACGCCGTACCGGCGGCCCGTACCGGCGGCCCGTACCGGGCCGACCCGTCGGCGGTGCGGACCGCGTGGACGGCGCGTGTGCGGGAAGATCGTGGCGCACCCGCGTGTTTCCCGAAGTGGCCGCGCGGGGACCGCGGGTAAAGGCGCGTACGATCCGCACGTGGCGGTGACGAGAGTGCCGGTGGTTCCTTCGCGGGCGCACTCGGCGACCCGAGATCGAAACTGCCGGACACAGGGAGCCGAAGACGTCCCCTGACAGCCTTGTTTCTGCCACGATTCCGAGTGGGTGGGGCTCTTAGGAGCACTCCCCGCCCACAGCCTCCGCCGGGGGGACCCCCAACCGGCACGCCTATGACCAGTGGGAGAGTCACGGTGTACTTCGCCGCACTGCTCGCGCGCACCGAAGACGGGTGGGAAGCGAGCGACACGGAACTCGACGATGTGGAAACCCTGTCGGATCTGGCCGACCTGGCCCGGGAAGCCTCTCCCGACGAGGACACGGTGCTCGTGCTGATCGAGCAGGAGAACGGCTGGTTCGGCGTCGTCCGCGTGGACGGCGAGGAGGACCCCCGGATCTACGTCTCCGACGCCGCCGCGGCCTCCCGCAGCAGCTACGGCGAGATCCTGCTCACCGACGAGCTGCTGGGCCGCGAGCCCGGGAACGACGGCACCGACCTGGACGCCCTGGACCTCGACGGCACCGAGGACGGTGAACCCGACGACGGGGACGCCGACGAGGGCGCGGTCACCGGCTCCGGCGACGCCGTGCCGCACGGGCCGGTCGGTGACCCGCAGGTCCTGGAGGACCTGGGCGTGAGCGAGAAGGAGCTGCGCGCGATGACCGAGGACGCCCTCGGCGAGATCGCCGAGGCCCTGGGCGCCTCCGAGGTCCTGGAGACCGTCCGCTGACCGTGCAGACCACACCGGGGCCGCCGGACCCGGTACGCGACCCCTGGCGGCCCGCGATGCGACTCGCCCTGGACGAGGCCGAACGGGCCGTCCGGGGCGGGGACGTCCCCGTCGGGGCCGTCGTCCTGGCCCCGGACGGCACCACCGTGCTGGCCCGCGGCCACAACGAACGCGAGGCCGCCGGCGACCCCACGGCGCACGCCGAGGTGCTCGCCGTCCGGCGGGCCGCCGCGGAGCTCGGGGAGTGGCGGCTGGCGGGCTGCACCCTGGTGGTGACGCTGGAGCCGTGCACGATGTGCGCGGGCGCGATCCAGCAGGCGCGGGTGGACCGGGTCGTCTACGGCGCGCGCGACGAGAAGGCGGGCGCGGCCGGCTCCCTCTGGGACCTCCTGCGCGACCGGCGGCTCAACCACCGGCCCGAGGTGGTCGAGGGCGTGCTCGCCGAGGAGTGCGCCCGGCTGCTCACGGAGTTCTTCCGCGAGCGGTGAACACCGACTGAACACCGATTTCGGAGCACGACCCACCTTGCTGTAAGGTCTCCCTCGGTAGCGTGTCCGAGCGGCCGAAGGAGCTCGCCTCGAAAGCGAGTGTGGCGCAAGTCACCGAGGGTTCAAATCCCTCCGCTACCGCTCCTGAAGGGCCCCGTCGTCAGACGGGGCCCTTCGTGCGATCATGGGCCCGCTCGATGCGCGTGCGACACCGGTGCACGTCAGTGACAGGGGAGGGCCGCGGTGGCGGTGAACGCGAAGAAGATCGCCGTCTTTGTCCTCGTGGTCTTCGCGCTGTACGTGATCATCACGGATCCGGCCAAGGCGGCCGACTACGTCCAGATAGGGTTCGAGGGCATCTCGGACGCCGCGAAGGCCATCGGCGACTTCATGACCTGGCTCGCCAACGGAGGAAAGTGATGATCCGCCATCTGGTGCTCTTCCGGCTGAACGAGGGCGTCGAGCGGGACGACCCGAGGGTCGTGAAGGGCGTGGAGGCCTTCCGGTCGCTCGAGGGCAGGATCCCGGAGATCCTCTTCTGGGAGTGCGCCTGGAACGTCAGCGACCGCCCCATCGCCTACGACTTCGCCATCAACTCGGCGTTCGAGGACGCCCAGGCCCTGCACCGGTACGTGGAGCACCCGGAGCACCGGGCGGGCGTCGCCCTGTGGCGCGAGTTCGCCACGTGGGTGATCGCCGACTACGAATTCTGACGTTCCGCCTTCCGGAGCCCTCCGCCGTGACGGCGGAGGGCTCTCCTGCGTTCTGTGTCCATGATCGGACTCAACACGGAATATGCGGTGCTTGCACACATTGAGTCTGTCTTGTGATGCTATGACCGCTTTTGATGGATGAGTCGACGGACGAGTTGACGAGCGAGTTGACCGATGAAGAGGTGGCGTTGACCGTGTCGGCCAGTACTGCGCCGCCCCAGAACCAGGCGTCCGCCCAGGCCCCGACTCCGGCTTCATCCCCGGCTCGGTCACCGGATCCGGCACCGGACCCGGCTCCGGACCCGGCCACCGACCAGCACCCGGCCCCGGACCCGGCCAAGCGCCGCGGCGCCGACACCCGGGCCCTGACCCAGGTGCTCTTCGGCCAGCTCAAGGAGCTGGAGCCGGGCACCCCGGAGCACACCCGCGTGCGCGCGGCGCTCATCGAGGCCAACCTCCCCCTGGTGCGGTACGCCGCCGCCCGCTTCCGCTCCCGCAACGAGCCGATGGAGGACGTCGTCCAGGTCGGCACCATCGGGCTCATCAACGCCATCGACCGCTTCGACCCGGACCGGGGTGTGCAGTTCCCGACGTTCGCGATGCCGACGGTGGTCGGCGAGATCAAGCGGTACTTCCGCGACAACGTCCGCACCGTCCACGTACCGCGCCGGCTGCACGAACTGTGGGTGCAGGTCAACGGCGCGACCGAGGACCTGACGACCGCCTTCGGGCGCTCCCCGTCGACCGCGGAGATCGCCGAGCGGCTGCGCATCACCGAGGAGGACGTGCTGTCCTGCATCGAGGCCGGCCGCTCGTACCACGCCACCTCGCTGGAGGCCGCGCAGGAGGGCGACGGCATGCCGGGGCTGCTGGACCGGCTCGGCTACGAGGACCCCGCCCTGGACGGCGTCGAGCACCGCGACCTCGTCCGGCACCTGCTCGTCCAACTGCCCGAGAGGGAGCAGCGCATCCTGCTGCTGCGGTACTACAGCAACCTCACGCAGTCGCAGATCAGTGCGGAGCTCGGCGTCTCGCAGATGCACGTGTCCCGGCTACTGGCACGTAGCTTCCAAAGGTTGCGGTCCGCAAACAGGATCGACGCGTAACCTGTTCGAGCGAATCGCTCATCAGTGCTGTTCTGCGCGTTTCTGAGCCGAAAGGCCGTCAGACCCTCTGTTTACAGGGCCGATTCGCATCTCGGATGTCGACATGTCACTACAGCGCGTTGCCGACATGTGACATTCTGCGGGAAGCGCGTTTGCCGGAGCTCCGGCGCCGGTATTCAGGTGAAGGCTGCGTTCCTCAGACGGGAGCGTCGGCCGCGACCGTCCCGCGACCCAAAGGGGGTGGCATGTCCGCAGAACAGGGCAGCTCGAAGGTGCTCACGCTCGCGGAGAGCGACACGGCTCCCCATGCTCTCGACGCACTCGGCCCCATCGACGAGGGCCCGGCCCTCCCGGCCGCGCCCGCTCCGGACCTCCCGGACACGGCGGCCCTCGACACCCGCACCCTGTCCCGTTCCCTGTTCCTGCGGCTCGCCGTACTCGACGAGGACAGCCCGGAGCGCGTCTACGTCCGGGACACCCTGATCGAGCTCAACCTCCCGCTGGTGCGGTACGCGGCGGCCCGCTTCCGCTCCCGCAACGAGCCGATGGAGGACATCGTCCAGGTCGGCACCATCGGGCTGATCAAGGCGATCGACCGCTTCGACTGCGAACGGGGCGTGGAGTTCCCGACGTTCGCGATGCCGACGGTGGTCGGCGAGATCAAGCGGTTCTTCCGCGACACGTCGTGGTCGGTGCGGGTGCCGCGCCGGCTGCAGGAGCTGCGCCTGGCGCTGACGAAGACCAGCGACGAGCTCTCCCAGAAGCTGGACCGCTCCCCCACGGTCACCGAACTCGCCACCGCGCTGGGCGTGTCGGAGGAGGACGTGGTCGACGGCCTCGCGGTCGGCAACGCCTACACCGCCTCCTCGCTGGACTCCCCGGCACCCGAGGACGACGGCGGCGAGGGCTCGCTCGCGGACCGGCTCGGCTACGAGGACACGGCGCTGGAGGGGGTGGAGTACCGGGAGTCGCTCAAGCCCCTGCTGGCCAAGCTGCCGCCCCGGGAGCGGCGGATCATCATGCTGCGCTTCTTCGCCAACATGACCCAGTCGCAGATCGGCGAGGAGGTCGGCATCTCCCAGATGCACGTCTCCCGGCTGCTGACCCGGACCCTGGCCCAGCTGCGGGAGGGCCTCATCTCGGACTGAGGCACCGAAGGTCCGGACACGGCATCGGGCCGCCGGGGCGCCTCCTCGCGTGGGCGCAACGGCGGCCGTCGTGTGTCCGGTCGTTCCGGGCGGGGACCGCCCCGGCGCGGGTTACTTCAGCGCGAGCCAGGCCACCGCCGCGACGATCGCCACGGCGACGACGACGCCGACGATCAGACCGATCCGCGGCCCGCCGCTCGAGGCGGCGGCCTGCCGGCCCTGCGGGGCCTCGTCGACGAACGCGCGGAACATCTGGGTGCTGCCGGCGGGGTCGTGGTTGCCCTGCGGGCCCTGGGTGTTAGCCATGCCCC
>NZ_MSGP01000616.1 GCF_002078235.1 Streptomyces viridosporus | reverse complement strand
TAAACGTAAGGAGAGGGAGGCAGCGAAAGAAGTGCCGTCATGAGGAGATCTGCACCTTGCTGTGATCACCGAGCACGAGCCGGTGGGCCTTGGGGTTACGGGGAGCGGGCGTGACCTCGACGTTACGCCCGATGAGCGAGGCCTCCACCCGGCGCACGCCGGTCACGGACGAGCCCCGCAGGACGATGGAGTACTCGATTTCGCTGTCCTCGATCCGGCAGCCCTCGGACACCGAGGTGAAGGGGCCGATGTACGCGTCGTTGACCACCGTCCCCGCGCCGATGACCGCGGGTCCGACGATCCGGCTGCCGCTGATGCGGGCGCCCTCCTCGATGCGCACCCGGCCGATGATCTCGCTGGTCCCGTCCACCGCGCCCGCGTTGTGGGGCTCCAGGGTCTCCAGGACGGACCGGTTGACCTCCAGCATGTCGGTGACGTTGCCGGTGTCCTTCCAGTACCCGGAGATCGTGGTGGAGCGGACGTCCCGCTTCTCGTCGATCAGCCACTGGATGGCGTGCGTGATCTCCAACTCGCCGCGCCAGGAGGGCTCGATGGAGCGGACCGCCTCGTGTATGGCCGGGGTGAACAGGTAGACGCCGACCAGCGCCAGGTCGCTCTTCGGCTGCTTCGGCTTCTCCTCCAGGCCCACCACCCGGCCGTCACCGCCGAGTTCGGCGACGCCGAAGGAGGTGGGGTTGGGGACCCTGGTCAACAGGATCTGCGCGTCGGGCCGTTCGGTGCGGAACTCCTCCACCAGTCCGGTGATGCCACCGACGATGAAGTTGTCGCCGAGGTACATGACGAAGTCGTCGTCACCGAGGAAGCCCTGGGCGATGAGGACGGCGTGCGCGAGTCCCAGGGGCGCTTCCTGCGGGATGTAGGTGACCTCGATCCCGAAGCGGGAGCCGTCCCCCACCGCCTCGCGGATCTCGTCCGCGGTGTCGCCGACGATGATGCCGACCTCGCTGATCCCTGCTTCGGCTATCGCCTCCAGGCCGTAGAAGAGCACCGGCTTGTTGGCTACGGGCACCAGCTGTTTGGCCGAGGTGTGGGTGATGGGACGGAGGCGGGTCCCCGCTCCCCCCGAAAGCACGAGAGCTTTCACGTATTGCGCCCCAATACTCTGCTTACGCAGGGAGGAAAGTCCCTGTTTGTCCGAATTTGACGTTAATCTCAGACCACATCATAACCCTGACGCAGGAACGTCGATTCACCCATCATTCACGTATTCGATTCTTGTGCGACAGTCAAATACCGACAAAACCGCGATCCGCCCCCGGCCGGGCCGGGGGCGGATCGCGGTTCTCGCACGGTCCGACGTCAGTCCTCGTCGGCGGTGGTCGACACGGACGGAGGAGACTGCTGCTCGGCCGCCGCGGTCTTCTTCGCCGCCGCCTTCTTGGCCGTCGTCTTCTTCGCCGGAGCCTTCTTCGCCGTCGTCTTCTTCGCGGTCGCCTTCTTCGCGGTCGCCTTGGCGGCCGTCGCCTCGGCGGCGGGCTCCTCGGCGGCGGTCGCCTCGGTGGTCTTCGCCGCCTTCTTGGCCGTCGTCTTCTTGGCGACGGTCTTCTTGGCCGCCGTCTTCTTCGTGGCGGCCTTCTTCGCCGTGGCCTTCTTGGCCGCCGTGCGGGCGGCCTTCTTGGCCGGAGCGGCCTCGGCGGCCGCTTCCTCGGCGACGGCCTCCGCGGGCTCCTCGGCAGGCGCCGCCCCGTCCACCGGGGCCGCTTCCTCCGCCGGTTCCTCCGCCGGAGCCGACGGGACGACCACGACGGCCGCCTCCTCGGACGCGGTGGGCGTGGTGGGCTTGCGCACCGCGCGACGGCGCGGGCGGGCCGGGGCCGCGGCCTCGGCGGGAGCCTCGGCCGGAACGGCCGGAGCCTCCTCCTGCGGCTCGGGCGCCTCGGTGACCGTGGACACGGGCTCGGTCACCGTCACCACCGCGGCCTCCGCTCCCTGCGGCGAACCGGTCGGCGCGGAGACCCTGCGGGTCGCGCGGCGGCGCGTGCGGCCCTGGGGGGCGGCCTCCTCGGCGGCCGGGGCCTCGGCTTCCCGGGCCTCGGTCACCGGCTCGGCGACCACCGCGTCCTCGACGGCGGCGGGCTCCGCCAGCGCCTCGGCGGCCGGCTCCGGAAGCACCGGACGCGCGGCCTCCTGCTCCGCCGTCACGTCCTGGGCGGTCGGCACCTCGGCCGCGGGCCGGTCGGCCCTGACCGTCTCGCGCTTCGGCGCACCGGCCGGGGCCGACACCCGCCGGCTCGCCCGGCGGCGCGTCCGCCCGCGTGCGGCCGCGGCCTCCGCCTCGGCGACGCTGCTGTACAGCTCCTCGTCCGGCTCGATGGGGGCGCCGCCCTGCTCGAGCGAAGTCGGGAGCTCGGCGGAGGACACCGGCAGGGCGACCGGTTCGGGGGCCTCGGCCTCCGCCTCCGCCTCCTGCTCGGCCGTCTCGGCACTCGCGACGGCCTCGTGCTCGTGCGGCTGGTCCGCCGCACCGGCACGCGCCCGCTTGCGGCGCTTGCCGCCGCCACCGGCGGCCGCGGGCTGGTCCAGGTGGACGATGACACCGCGCCCGTTGCAGTGGACGCAGGTCTCCGAGAACGACTCCAGCAGGCCCTGGCCGACCCGCTTGCGGGTCATCTGGACCAGACCCAGCGACGTCACCTCGGCGACCTGGTGCTTCGTGCGGTCGCGGCCCAGGCACTCCAGCAGGCGCCGCAGCACCAGGTCCCGGTTGGACTCCAGGACCATGTCGATGAAGTCGATGACGATGATGCCGCCGAGGTCGCGCAGCCGCAGCTGGCGCACGATCTCCTCGGCCGCCTCCAGGTTGTTCCTGGTGACCGTCTCCTCGAGGTTGCCGCCCTGACCGGTGAACTTGCCGGTGTTGACGTCGATGACGACCATCGCCTCGGTCCGGTCGATCACCAGCGAACCGCCGCTGGGCAGCCAGACCTTGCGGTCCAGCGCCTTGGCGAGCTGCTCGTCGATCCGGTACGTGGCGAAGACGTCGACCTCGCTGGTCCACTTCTGCAGCCGGTCGGCGAGGTCCGGCGCGACGTGGGAGACGTAGCCGTGGATCGTCTCCCAGGCGTCGGGACCGCTGACGACGACCTTGGAGAAGTCCTCGTTGAAGATGTCCCGCACGACCCGGACGGTCATGTCCGGCTCGCCGTACAGCAGCGTCGGCGCGTTGCCGTTCTTGGACTTCTTCTGGATGTCCTCCCACTGCCCCTGCAGCCGCTCGACGTCCCGGCGCAGCTCCTCCTCGCTCGCGCCCTCGGCGGCGGTGCGCACGATGACGCCCGCGTCCTCGGGGACGATCTTCTTGAGGATGGTCTTCAGCCGGGCCCGCTCGGTGTCGGGCAGCTTGCGGCTGATGCCGGTCATCGAGCCCTCGGGGACGTACACGAGGTAGCGGCCCGGGAGGGAGACCTGGCTGGTCAGGCGGGCGCCCTTGTGCCCGATCGGGTCCTTGGTGACCTGGACCAGGACCGACTGGCCCGACTTCAGCGCGGACTCGATGCGGCGCGGGCCGTTCGCCATGCCCAGCGCCTCGAAGTTGACCTCGCCCGCGTAGAGCACGGCGTTGCGGCCCTTGCCGATGTCGATGAAGGCGGCCTCCATCGACGGCAGCACGTTCTGCACCTTGCCGAGGTAGACGTTGCCGACGTACGAGGTCGCCTGCTCCTTGTTGACGTAGTGCTCGACGAGCACGCCGTCCTCCAGGACGCCGATCTGCGTGCGGTCGCCGTGCTGGCGGACCACCATCACGCGCTCGACGGCCTCGCGGCGGGCCAGGAACTCGGCCTCGGTGATGATCGGCACCCGGCGGCGGCCCTGCTCGCGGCCCTCGCGGCGGCGCTGCTTCTTCGCCTCCAGGCGCGTGGAGCCCTTGATGGACTGCACCTCGTCGGACGGCTCGGCCGCCTTGCGCGGCTCGCGGACCTTGACGACGGTGCGCTCGGGGTCGTCGGAGGCGGGCTCGGCCTCGCCGGTGCTGTCACCGGCCCGGCGACGGCGGCGGCGACGACGCCGGCTGCTGCTGGAGCCCGTCCCGGCGTCCGGGCCCTCCTGGGACTGCTCGGCGGCTTCCTCCGCGTCCTCCGCGTCCTCCTCGGCCTGCTCCGCGGTGTCCTCGGCGTCCTGGGCGGCCTGCTCGGCGAAGACCCGGTCGCTCTCGGTGTCCGCGGACTCGCCGCCCTCGGCCTCGTTCTCGGCGGACTCGCCGCGCCTGCGGCGGCGGCCACCGCGGCGACGGCGCCGGCGCGAACCGGCGGTCTCGCCGTCCTCCTGGTCCTCGCCCTCGGCGTGGTCCTCGGCCGACTCGTCGGCCTCCTCGGCCTCGTCCTCGGTGCGGGTCGCGGGGGCGGCCTCGGCGGCCGGCGCGGCCTCGACCTCGTCGCCCGCACCCCGGCGCCGCCGGCGGCGCGAGGCGGCGGGCTGCTGCTCCTCGGCCCACTCCTCGGTCTCCTCGGGCTCCGCCGGTTCGGCCGCCCCGGCGGCCGCCTCGGCGGCGGCCCGCTCCGGGGTCTGGAACCGGGGCTCGGTGAAGACGGGCGGCTGGAACACGGCGACGGCCGGACGTGCCGGACGCCGCGGAGCGGTCTCGGTCTCGGCCCGGGCGGGCTCGGTGGAGCGCGCCGGCTCGGCGAACCCGGCGGCGGCCTTGCGGGTCACCCGGCGACGGCGCCGCGGAGCGGCGGCCTCGGCTTCCCCGGGCGCGGCCTGCACGGGCCCGGCCGTCTCGGCGGCGGGCGCTTCGGTGCTCTTCGCGGGGGTTTCGACGCTCTTCGCGGGCGCTTCGACGCTCTCCGCGGGGGTTTCGGCTACCGGGGTCTCCTCGGCGGTGCCGGGAGAGGCTGCGGTCGGCGCGGACTCGCCCGCGTCGCCCTCCGCCGCCCCGGCGGGCGCGGTGGCACGGCGCGAGACGCGACGCCGGGTACGGCGCGGCGCGGTGTCCTCGGTGGTCTCGGCGGGCGCGGTGGCCTCGGCTGCCGCGGGCGCCTCGGAGACCTCGGCGGTGACTTCCCCGGCTTCGGGGGCCTCCTCGGTCCCGGCGGCCCGCGCGGACGGCACCGGCTCCGGTGCCTCGGCGTTCTCCGCCTTTCCGGCGGTGGCCGCCGTCGGTGAGGTCGCACTGCGCGTCGCGCGGCGGCGGGTGCGCCGGGGAGCGGCGTCCTCGGAGGAGACGGCGCTCTGCCCGGGAGCCTCAGGGGCCCCGGGGGCCTCGGTGTCCTCGGGCACGGCCGGAGCGGTCGCCGCTACGACGGTCTCGGCGGCCTCCGCCGCCACCGGTGCCCCGGCGGGCGCGGAGGCGCGGCGGACGACGCGACGACGCCGCGGCGCGGCGGTCCCGGGCGCCTCGGGAGCCGCTTCGCGGCTCTCCTTCCCGGCCTCGGCGCTCTGCTGCGCCACGGGCTCGGCAGCCCCGGAAGGCACCGAAGTGCCGACGGGTTCCGCGGCCGGTATGGCCGGCGTGACGGTCTCGGCCGTGCCGGCCGTCGCGGCGGGCGGGCCCGCCGGGCGGGACGCCGCACGGCGCCTCCGGCGCGGCGGCAGGGTGTCGCTGGGGGTGTTCGGTTCGGAGCCCTCGGTGGGCTCGATCGGTTCGAGCATGCGGGCGTTTCTCCCGTCAGGCTCCCGGGCGCCGCACCTGGTCCGGCGATGCCGGTGACGTCCGCGGCCCGCGCGATGCGCGGTTGCCGCCGTCCGGGGCGCGGGCGCCGCTCGGGAGCTCTCTGTGTCCTGTCTCACCGGTTCCGTACGCCGAATGCGCACGGCCTGGCGAAAGTCTTCTGGTCGGTGCGCTGCCCGACCCAGGTGGCTCCCGAGTTCGAGGGCGGCGCTACGACGTCCGTCCCTACGCGGAACCTTCCTTACACCGGCGCCGGCGCGGCGGCAGTGGCGGCGGCCGGATGCGGCTCGGTCGCTGCTGCCTCGCGGTCGGGCGCGAGCGGGTCGGTCACCGTGCCGGTCTCTTCATCGAACAGCCCCTGCGCCAGCCTGGTCACCGCTGCGGGGACCGGCGGCGCCAGGTCGGCCACGGCGGTGAGACCGGACAGGACGTCGTCGGGTCGTACGGCAGGCGTCACGTGCCGAACAACCAGCCGCAGTATCGCACAGGGCCGGTCGCTCGGCCTATCGGTCGGCGAGGAGTGCGTTTCCACCGTGTCCAGGCCGGCGACCGCGGAGCGGGCGTCGAAGGTGCGGACGCCGTTCTTGGTCCGGCGCTGGACCTCGACGGCCTCGGCCGCGTTGAAGGCGTCCACCGCGCGGCGGGCGTCCTCGGGGGCGACACCGTCCAGCCGCAGCTCCCACACGGAGGCCGTGAGCCGGTCGGCGAGCCCCGACGTGCGGGCCTCGACCGCCTCGATGACGTCGAGCCCGGTGGGCAGCGACGCGTCGAGGAGGGCCCGGAGCCGCTCGGGGTCGCGCGGCTCCGTGAGCGCGATCTCCAGGTACTCCGCCTCACTGCCCGTGCCGGTGGGTGCGGCATTGGCGTACGACACCTTCGGGTGCGGCGTGAACCCCGCCGAGTACGCCATCGGCACCTCGGCGCGGCGCAGCGCCCGCTCGAAGGCGCGCTGGAAGTCACGGTGGCTGGTGAACCGGAGGCGGCCGCGCTTGGTGTAGCGCAGTCGGATGCGCTGCACCGCGGGTGCGGGCGGCGGGCCTTCGGGCTGTCGCTTGCCCAGTGGATCTTCTCCTCGTTGCAGGGGGGCGCGGGTGCGCCTCCCTTCCAGCGTACGGCCGTGCGGCGACGTCCCGGCGGTCCGGTCCCGGTGGGGCACCGCGCCGGAAGCGGTCGTCGTCCTACCCAGGGTACGTGCAAGGCGGGCCGCAGGTTCCCGGTGGCGGCCCGGGAAAGTGGCCGGACGGCGGTCGTCGCCCGGCCCGAGCGGCGTCAGGGGGCGTCGCGGCCGGTGGAGGCCGCCTCGACGCAGGGGCCCGTCACCGCGAGGGAGCGCGGCGTCCGGCTGCCGTGACCGCCGGACACCGCTCCGGGCGCGGGCCGGCCCGGCTTCCGGGAGCGGTCGGCGCGCAGTGATCCAGTGGGGAACCGCAGGCCGGGGGGACCGCTCGGGCAGGCCGTCCGGCGGGCGGCAGCGGCGGAGAGCGACGTTCAGCTCTTCATGAGCGTGTCCGTCCCCTCGTCCGCGCGCCGCGTCCCCCGTACTTCCACCGGCTTCCGCGTCCCTCCGGGCCGCGGCGGCTCCGACGCGCCGAGGAGCATCCGGCGGACGTCGGCGCGGACCTGCCGGACCGTGGTGCGGGCGGAGGCGAGGGCCTCGCGTACGGCACGACCCGCGCGGCGGGCGGCCCCGGCGGCGGGCCGCAGCACGGTGTCGCGCACGACGTGCCCCACCGGTGTCAGCACGCTCCGGTACACCCACCGCACCGGCTCCACGAGGGTCCACCGCAAGAGGGTCCCCAGGAACCGTCCGACGGCGAGCGAGACGCGTCCGGCGACGCGCCAGGCGTGGCCGAGAGCGTCCCCGACCTCCCGCGCCACGACGGCGAGGACACCGCCGACGGGCACGAGGACCCGGTGCCACACGAGGAGCGCGGGCAGCACGAGCAGGATCCGGACGATCCAGTACAGCACCGTGCCAGCACCGGTGACGATCAGCGTCACCAGCCGCACGAGTCCTCTCGCGCACCGGGCGACGGCGTGCCCGGCCGGCGCGAGGACCCAGGTGTACAGCCACACCGAGGGCACCACGACGAGGTACCGCGCCAGCAGGGCCAGGCCCGCGCACACCCCGGCCCCGATCGCGGCGAACACGGCGCCCACCGCCCCGAGCGCCCGCACCACCGCGTGTCCGACGGGCGTCAGCACCCAGCGGTACAGCCCCACGGCGGGAAGGACCACCAGCACCTCCCCGAGCCGGGCCGACACCCTGCCGAGCGGCACGAGGACATACCGCCACAGGCCCACGAACGGCCACACGAACACCGCCCGCCCGATCCACGACACCCCCCGTCCGAGCGGCCGGACCACGGTGTCGTTCAGGAACCGCCCGGCGACGACGAGCGCGTCCCACGCCATCCGCACCGGTACGACCAGGACGAGCGCCACGATCCGCACGGGCATGCGGATCGCCACGACCAGACACCCCTCGGCCCGGGGTGCGTCCCCCCGGGCCGCGGGAGCCGACTTCTCCAGATCCATACCGGCACAGACGCCGGGGCGGCCCGCACGGATCCCGCACCCAGGGAGCTATACGCCTCATATGCTGAACGCCGATCGGCACCACACATTCCACGGAAACCCGCCGAGAACCTTTGGCCGAGCCCCGCCCTCAAGGGAAGAATCCTTTTTTCAGAGGGCGGGACCCATGACCGACCAGGCTTATATAAAATAATTTTCCCCTACGGCTGTTCACTCATTCGCCGCGCATCCAAGTGAAAAGGCCCACCGTTAGTCGCTATATGACGAAGGCAAGCACGCCCGGGCCGCTCGTGCCCGACGGGGAGCCGAGCGGCCCGACCTCTGCCCGCGGGCCGTCCGTGGGCCCCTACCTCCGCACTCCGGCCTCGGCGCACCCTCCGCCCGAGGCCGGAGTGCGGAGGT